>NZ_KV827738.1:0-20034 GCF_001836185.1 Corynebacterium sp. HMSC036D03 | reverse complement strand
CCCCCGACGTGTCCACTTTCCGGGGGCCAGGCCCTTCCTCGCGCTCCTTGGCATTGAAGTTGCGCAGCACATAATCAGCTGGATCCTGGCGGCCCTGCACCCACGCCAGGCGCGGATACGCGGCAACAGATGACGCGCAAAGCTCTTCCAACGAGTCGGTGCCAGTTACATGGAGTTGCTCGTCTGCGCCAGGCACCCAGGGGTCATGCGGGCAGCCCTCGGCGGGGTGACGATTGCCACTCGGTCAGCGGCCAAACGGCGCAGTTCAACGTCGCATTTCACGACACCGCGCAGCTTTTCAACAGTCCGGTTCCAAACGTCGAACCCAACAGTCGGCGGGGTTTTCACTGACAGGTAAGCGCGACCGTCACCTGTCACACCCCACCCCTGCGGAGTAGGGCAGAGGTAGGAGGTCACCCGAAGGATGGTGCTCTCTTGTGTCTTGCTCCGTCCCGCATTCCATTTGCCCCATTCGTCTTCACGAGACACGACTTCACCAAATAGCAATTATGTGAATCACATCGTCGATTCTTAGTATGCACGATAAAAGCCGCCTACCCAGTACTTGCTGGGGAGGCGGCTTGTGGTTGTGGTTAGACGGTTCTACTGTCGGCCATTCCTAATGCGCGACCAGGCTGCTGCGATAACCAGGCCAACGCACGCGATGGCGAGGTAACCCCACATGTGATCGGCGCTGGTCTGAATGGTCTTTGGCGGAGCAGGAGTGTTCTCTGCGGTTAGGACGCTTTCTTTGTCGCGACCAGAGGTGACACCGTCAATCCAGTCGGCAGTGCCTGCGAGGGTGGTGATTGCCGCGCTGGGGGAGGGCAGATCAGGATCTCCATTGGAAGTTCCGGCGGTAGCAAGCCCGGCGAGCTTTCCATCGACGAAGAATGGTCCGCCGGAGTCGCCGCCCTGCATACCTGCGCCAGATACGGAATGTACGTCCAGGATGGCGCTTTCAATCATCGGCATCATGGCAGCGTCGGCTGGGATGCTTTCGGTTCCAGCAGGGATCGACTCGGTTTTGGAAGCATCTGGCTTAGCTGCATCTGGCATTGCTGTACCTGGCATGACGGATCCTGGCTGCATTTCCATTGATTCCATGGCACCGCCTGGAGTAGCCTCACCTGGAGTAGCTTCACCAGGCGCAGCCTCACTTGGAGTTCCTTCATCGGGGCCTCCGCCCAGCAGCTCATTGACGACCATCTTGGACATCGGAAGCTGTCCGGATCGGGCCATCGACGAGCTGCTGCTCCAGCCGTAGAGAGTTCCCACCTGTCCAGGTGTTGGAATATCGCGGGAGACCTTCGCCGGGGTTGCGTCAGTGACTTTTTGAGTCAGGTGAAGCAATCCTGCATCAGACATTGGAGACAGCGCCCAAGAATCGGCATCGTAGACTTTCCCGCCGATGCGGGCCTGGGTTCCTTCGTTGTTCACAGACTCTAGGCAGTGGCGTGCTGTGAGCACCCACTGCTCGGCAACTAGCGTTCCGGTGCAGTCACCGAAATTGCCGACTTTGCCGATCTTTAGCGCGGCCACAGAACTGCTTTCAGCATTTGCAGGTGCGGGTTCGCCGTTTTCCAATGCAAGAGCTGGAGTCGCAGTTAGAAGCAGGGTGCTGCTAACAATTGCTGCGATGGAAAAAGATGTTTTCTTCACGGTTATTTCCCTTTCCCAGAAGGAACAATGGCCTTGATTGCGGTGGCAACGAGTTTTTCGGCAGGGCCCTGACCCACAAACTTCTTCCAGAGACTTGCGATGACGAGGAAGAATACGATGAAACCTGCTGCAGACAGCGTGGAATGCAATGCAACATTCTGCTGCCAATAAGCCGCGGTGAGAACGTGCAGGACGTAAATGGTCAGCGACATTGTTCCCATGGCCGCGAATGGATAAACCGCGGTCGGGAAGCGGTCGCCTACGAAAAGACACAAATGCAGCACAACAGCGGCAATGGCGACGGAGAGAATGATTTCGCCGAAGACACCGGTATGTCCGGTAAATCGGAGCCAGCCAGCAATCTCGGGATCAAATCGGAAGTACATGCCGACGGCTGTGATGACAACGCTGACAGCGGTAATAATCCAACTCAACCGGGCATTAGCGCTAGTCTTGGAGGCAGAAGTGTCTTGCAGACGACCGCGTAGGTAGACGTCGTAAAGCAGCATGCCGCCGATGAAGTATGCAATCCACGCCAGTAGCGGATAAATCTGTGGCAGCGTCATGGGCGCGTACTTTATTGTTGCGCCGATAGTTGCGGCGATGAAGAAGCCGACTCGCCACCAGGTTCCGAGTGCTGGCATCCAGGAAACCAACATCATTACCAGACCCATGACGATGAGGACTACTTGAATTTCTCCACCGACCGGCAACAAGGCCAGGCCGATGAGAATAATCAGAGCGCCGCGAGTGATGAGGCGCAAGAAGGTGGTGCTGCTGTAATTTCGGCCGATAATCATCATGGTGGCGCCGGCAATAATGGCGAACAATGATGAAGGCAGGCCGGAGAGCACAACCTTTGTGCTCCAAAGCAGTGAGGCCATATGGACAATGATCATGCCGATGATGGCGAGTGAGCGCGCTATATCAAGCCCCACAATTCGTGAAGGTTTATTCACCTCAGTTTTCTCCTTGTACTACAACTTATCGGGAGGTGCTCTTCGGTAAAAAGCTCTCCCTATAAGCGTCTTAATCAAAACGACTTTCTAGTTGTAGCAACCGAATCTGGCAATACATTAGGTGATTTTGAGTAAAAACAGAGTGTTTCGTCTGTACATTCCCTGTGAAGCTAACGTGTTCAAAGAGCCCAGGGCGCGCGTAACCTAGTGGCCTGAGATCAATGCTGACGAGTTTCACTTAGTCCGAGGTGCCAGGCGTCTTCCTCGCGTATCTGTTAAATCATTGCCATTCCCATTGCTCTCGTGTCGGTAGGTAACGCGTGGCTGGCCCAACCCTGAACCTGCTTCCCACCTGGTGGGCAGCGGTCGCCGGCTATGCCCTGTGCTGGAGCATCATCGCCGATGAAGACAACACGATCTGCAGTCTGGAGAATCGTGGGGTCAATGGGCTTTGGTGATGCATCGTCTATAGAGGCGCCGATTTCTGCAACTGATTTGGCTGCAAGCGCATTGGTAGTAGTTTTGGGATTTTCTTCACTTCAGACTCCTTTTCTATAGTTTGTCCGGTACGGAAAGATCATTGGAGAAAAGGCGCGGCCCGAGCCAGCGGGTGACGTAGACAAGTGCAACGAGTACGGGAACTTCAATCAGTGGTCCAATCGTTCCCGCAAGTGCTTGCTGGGACAATGGGCCGAAGGTGCCAATCGCAACTGCAATTGCCAACTCGAAGTTATTTCCGGCAGCCGTAAAGGCAATCGATGCGGAGGTTGCGTAGTTCATGCTCGCGGTCTTGGCCGAAGTGAGAGCGATCGCGAACATGGCGAGGAAGTAGATCACTAGTGGCAGCGCCACTTTCGCAACGGTCCAGGGATTCTCAACAATCTGCTGTGACTGAAGTGCAAAGAGCAACACGATTGTGTATAGAAGGCCGGCAAGCGCCAATGGTGAGATTTTGGGCAAGTACTCATTTTCATACCAGTCGCGACCACGGGTGCGTTCACCAATTATGCGTGATGCCGCGCCAGTCAGAAGCGGAATGCCGAGGAATACCACTACGGATAGTGCGATGGCCCAAAAAGAAAAGGTGACGGAAGTGGTTTCCAGTCCCAACCAGGAGGGCAGAATCTGCAGGTAGAACCACCCTAGAACGCCGAACATTAGAATTTGAAATAGCGAGTTTACGGCCACCAATACGGCGGCGACTTCAGTATCGCCGCAAGATAGGTCGTTCCAGACCAAAACCATTGCAATGCAGCGGGCGAGACCGACGATAATCACGCCAGTGCGCAGTTCTGGACTATCGCTGAGGAATATCCAGGCAAGGATGAACATTAGTGCGGGGCCGAGAATCCAATTGAGGAAGACTGTAATGCCCATCAGCTTCCTTGATGTCAAAATTTTGCCCGTTTTGTCGTATCGGACTTTTGCGAGCGGTGGGTACATCATGACCAGCAAGCCGATGGCGATTGGTACGGAAATTGTCAAAATTTTTGCCTCTGCCAGCCAGTTCACAAGTGACGGTGCAATTTTGCCCAGGATGAGGCCAATTGCCATTGCAGCTGCAATCCAAAGCGGCAAGAAGCGATCTAGGAAGCTGAGTGACTTTGTAGTCTGTGCCATGGTTTCCGGTGTAATCGATATATCGATGAATGTCAATATGTCCAGAGTGGAGACCGTGTAGTCTCAACAGGTATGGACGAAATCTCAGCATGCTGCGCACTTGGCGGTCGGCCTCTCGACGCGGCGGAAGCGCAGGCTGCGGCAACGCTCTTCAAAGCGCTGGCGCAACCGGCGCGCCTGCAAATTTTGTCTCAGCTCGCTGCCGCTGGCTGTAGTCCGATGACCGTGGGGGAGCTGGCCTGTGTTTCTGGGCTTAGTCAGCCGACGGTATCGCATCATTTAAAGACCATGGCGGATGCCGGGCTGCTTACTAGGTCTAAGAGTGGACGGGTAGTAACCCATGAGGTACGCCCTGAGGTATTTGCTGAGCTGCGACGTATCCTGGATATCGGTCACGCGGACAGGAGATGGTGAGCCGCTGGTCGCAAATTGCGATAGGTCGGAAAACTCTGTTTACCCGTTCAAACGCTTGACGACGGCGTCGTGAAGCAACCCATTCGTCGCAACCGCATCCCCGCCGTGCGGCCCGGCGATACCCGCTAGAGAAATGAAGCGGCCGCCAGCTTCCTCTACCAGGGCTGCAAGCGGAGCCAGGTCCCACAGAGAAACTTCCGGCTCAGCGGCGACATCGACCGCGTCCTCGGCTACTAGGCAGTAGGAGAGAAAGTCACCGTAGCCGCGTAGACGCCATGCTCAAGCGGGAAGTCTTACGTGATAGGAAAGTCTTTGGCAATCCGATCGCCTGCCGGCAGGAAGTCTTTCGATGGTGCATGCGCTACAACACACACCGGCGACACTCGTGGTGCAATCTTGTAGCCCCTGATGTCTTTGAAACCGAGACTTCAGCGACACTGACCAAAGCAACATAGCTAACCCCCGACATGTCCACTATCCGGGGGCCAGGCCCATGGGGCCTGGCCCCTGTTAGGTAGACACCTTATATCCAGCCCGGTTGGGTTGGGGCCAGGCCCCTTTGACGTTTTACAAAGAAAACCTAGTACAGCGGCCATTTTTAGGTAAACCAAAGGTTTTGGGTACACCCGGAAACTGTGTAAACGATAACGGGTTGGAAACAGATGCAAACTAGGGCTTCGTAATACCTATCCGCGTGAAATGATGAGCCTTGCTAGACCAATAGCAAGATAGATAGAGGGATTTGTTCATGCTTCACATTCCGCACCTAAAGAAAGTCATCGTGGGCTCGGCTTTCGCAGGTGCGTTTTTCTTTGCGAGCCCCACAGCAGGCGCCCAAGAGCTGCCTGCTGCCGAGCCATTCGACCCAGCTGCCGCCGCGCATGCCGTGGTTAATCATGTCAACGATGAGTTTGCTCGCTTCGGCGCGCAATCTGGTTTAAGTGACATGCTGCAGACGCAGCAGCCTGCTGCGCAGACCCAGGCACAAGTGCAGGGCCAGGTTCAGAACCAAATTCAGGCACAGAATAAAGCGCTGAATTCGGCCGTCAACGATGCAGTGTCCCAGGCCCAGAACGCAGTGCAGCCGGTCATCGAACAAGCGAATGCGGATAGCCAGCAGTACGCGCAACCGCTGACCAACCCGAACCCGGTCGGCATGATTGAGCAGGCAACGCAGCCAGCTTTTAAGCCACAGGGCACGGATCCGAACTACGTCTGGAAGAACGATGCTTTCTCCAAGGCGGCAGCCGCTAAGCCCTTCGATGACTACGTGTTGCATCGCGTACCTGGTTCCTACTTCGACGCACCGCGCGTACCTGAAGAATCCAATGCGGCGTTGACGCGTGGAAAGTCCTTGTACGGCCCAGGTACGCCGCTGTATGTTCGTCAGGACACCATGTGCACCTTGACCGCAGCAGGCACCGACGCAGCCGGCCGCAAGGTAGGCATCACCGCGGGACACTGCGGCAACGTCGGTGACCCAGTTTCTTCCGCCGATTCCTGGCAGGTTGGCCCAACCGGCACCATTGCCTCCAGGAACGATTACCTGGACTACTCGGTCATCGAGTTCGGCTCCAAGGCTGAGGTAACCCGCAACTACAATGGCGTGCATGCCACGGAGGTTGGCGGCAATGTCAAGCCGGGCGCTGTCACCTGCAAGACTGGCGTCGCAACCGGCACTACCTGTGGCATGACCTACCAGCAGGCCAAGGAAGTCCAGATCAACCAGGTCTGCGCCATGGAAGGTGATTCCGGCGCACCGGTTATGTACAAGGGTCGCATCATCGGTGCAATCTCCCGCGGTCTTATCCCGGGTCTGCCTGATTGTCGCACCCCGCTGCAGGGCGCTCTGCACGATCCGACCGTAGCGATGAACATGGACGCAATCCTTGCGGACATGAACCGCCGCGGTGGGGTAGGAGCAGGCTTTACGCTCCCGCAGAACTAGTCTCTCCCACAAAACGGCTACATGCCCCGCGTTTGAAGCGCGGGGCATGTAGCCGTTTTAGTGATTGTTTTGTCTAGTGCAGTTTCAGCGCTTCCAGCGCTGCCGTGTGCAGCAGGCCGTTGCTAGCCACCGAAGAGTCGTGGTGCGGGCCGGCCTCACCGTTGAGGCCGGTGAACTTACCACCCGCCTCGGTTACCAGCAGAGACGGCGCTGCAAGATCCCAGAGGGAGACCTCAGGCTCTGCCGCAATGTCGACTGCGCCTTCTGCCACCAAGCAGTAGTTCCAGAAGTCGCCATAGCCGCGCAGACGCCAGGTCTTTTCGGAGAGTTCCACGAAGCAATCACGCAAACCGCGCTTAGCCCAGCCTGCCAACGAGCCCATGGCCAGAGAGGCGTTTTCGAGCTGGTCAATCTGCGAGACGTGTAGACGCTTTGGCTCGCCGCCGAATACGCGGTAGGCGCCGCCGCCCTTGGCGGCGTACCAGCGACGTCGCAAAGCAGGCGCGGAAATCACCGAAACCACAGGCTCACCGTCTTCCAAAAGAGCAATCAGCGTGGCCCATACCGGCACGCCGCGCACGAAGTTCTTGGTGCCATCGATTGGATCGATGACCCACTGGCGGCCCTTGAAGGTGGGGGTGCCACCGAATTCCTCACCTAAGACTTCGTCGCGCGGACGGGAGCGCTTGAGAGCCTCACGAATCTGCTTCTCGCAGGCCAAGTCAGCGTCAGAAACCGGGGACATATCCGGCTTGTCCTTGACCGAAAGATCGGAAGCCTCAAAGCGGTGCATCGTGATGACATCCGCGTGACCTGCCAGCTCGAGCGCGAGGCCTAAGTCTTCTTTGAACTTACCCACGGAGCCATGCCTCCATTTGATCGACAACCTGTTTATTACCAGCGATGCACCATTCCACACCGCCTGCTTCTACCTTGCGGGCGGCGCCACCTGCGGCCTCCACCAGCGCTTTGCCCGGGAACCAATCCCAGTCCGCGACGCTGTGCTGCATCCAAGCACCCCAGGTGCCGTCGGCAACGCTGGAGAGGTCCACGGAACCGGCGCCGAGCATGCGAACTGTAGCAAAGTGCTCGGACACACGCTGCCAGGCCGCGCGGATTTCTGGGTCCTGAATGGATGTAGGGTGCAGGTAGGTTGCCATGCTGGTTTCATTTGCCGGTTTATCCTGCAGCTTGGCGACGTCCTTTCCATCACGGGAAGTAGGAAAGCCACGGCCGCCGAACCAGGTGTAGCCCATGGCGGGGCGGTGCACTGCGCCCATGATGACGCCCTCGGCGTCGGTAAGCGCGAGCGCCGAGCACCAGTAATCCGAGCCAGATGCGAAGTTATAGGTACCGTCTACCGGGTCGATGACCCAGTTGCGTCCCGAGGTGGAAGGGCGGGTAGCGCCCTCCTCGCCGAGGATGCCGTCCTCGGGGCGCACCACCTCGAGCACGCCGGCAACGAAGCGCTCGGTGGCGCGGTCTGCATCGGTGACGACATCAGAAATGGAGGTCTTCTGATCGACGTCAATGCCCTGCTCACGCATGCGCCATGCTAGGCGGCCTGCGTTGTAAACGAGTGCCTGCGCAAGGTGTGCGTCGGTATCGTCTACGTGAGCTACCAGAAAGGTTTTGGTGATCGCGTCGATCATCTCATTCAAGCTCGGCTGTTGAGTCATGGAGCTATTGTCCCGCTAAATGCGGCCGATGGCTAATTGTGTGTGCTGCGCAGGTAGACTTAGGCGCTATGCGTCCCGAACAATCAGCCCGTCTTGCCGAATTGGATTCCACCCTTACGACCATTGAAAAGGTCATGGATCCTGCAGCTTTAGCTGAGCAGGTTCGTGAGCTCGAGGCTCAGGCTGGTGACCCCTCTTTGTGGGATGATCCGGCCCACGCGCAGCAGGTGACTTCCGCGCTTTCGGCCGCGCAGGCCAAGATTCGCAAGCTGGAATCGCTGCGTTCGCGCGTGGACGATATGCCGGTTATGTACGAGTTGGCGGAGGAAGAGGGGGACACCTCGCTTGCCGACGACGAGCTAGACGAGCTGGGCACCCTCATCGAGGCGCTGGAAGTGACCACGATGCTTTCGGGCGAGTATGACCCGCGCGAGGCCGTTATTAACATCCGTTCCGGTGCAGGTGGCGTGGATGCGGCGGACTGGGCTGAGATGCTCATGCGTATGTACGTGCGCTGGGCGGAAAAGAATGGCCATAAGGTGGATGTCTACGACATTTCTTATGCAGAGGAGGCGGGCATCAAGTCGGCCACCTTCGTGGTGCACGGCGAGTACATGTACGGCCAGCTTTCTGTAGAACAGGGCGCCCACCGTTTGGTCCGCATCTCGCCCTTCGATAATCAGGGTCGGCGCCAGACCTCCTTCGCTGAGGTGGAGGTGCTGCCGGTGGTGGAGCAGACCGACCATATCGATATTCCGGATGCGGACGTGCGCGTCGATGTCTATCGCTCTTCGGGCCCTGGCGGCCAGTCAGTTAATACTACGGATTCCGCGGTGCGTCTGACGCACATTCCGACCGGCATCGTGGTGACCTGCCAGAATGAAAAATCCCAGATCCAGAACAAAGCCTCGGCGATGCGCGTGCTGCAGGCCAAGCTTTTGGAGCGCAAGCGTCAGGAAGAACAAGCGGAGATGGATGCGCTCGGCGCAGGCGGTAATGCCTCGTGGGGAAACCAAATGCGCTCGTATGTCCTGCATCCGTATCAGATGGTCAAGGACCTACGCACTAACTATGAGGTGGGCGATCCATCGAAGGTGCTCGACGGTGACCTGGATGGATTCTTGGAGGCCGGAATCCGCTGGCGTATGGCTGAGGCGCAGAAGGAAGAGCAGGAAAGTTAGGTTTTACACTTTCTGTTGTTAACTCATGTTGCTAATGTGGCTTGAGTGATCACCTTTGAAAATGTGTCCAAGGTTTATAGAACGTCGACAAGGCCCGCGCTTGACGACGTCTCGTTTCAGATCGATGACGGCGAATTCGTCTTCCTGATCGGGCCCTCCGGCTCCGGTAAATCGACATTCCTACAGCTGATGGTGCGTGAGACGAATGTTTCCTCCGGCGACATTCACTTCGGCGATTTCCACGTCAATGCGCTGAAAGGCCGCCAGATCAATCAGCTGCGCCAGTCCATCGGCTACGTCTTCCAAGACTTCCGCCTGCTGCCGAAACTGAACGTCTACCAAAACGTGGCCTTCGCGCTCGAGGTCATTGGCAAGAAGAAGTCCAAGATCGACAAAGCGGTTCCAGAAGTTCTGGAAATGGTGGGTTTGGGTTCCAAACAGCACCGCATGCCGCACGAGCTTTCCGGTGGTGAGCAGCAGCGCGTTGCCGTGGCGCGTGCCTTTGTTAACCGCCCCAAGTTGGTCCTTGCAGATGAGCCGACGGGCAACCTGGACCCGGGTACTGCCTCGGAGATTTTGGGATTGCTATCCCAGATCAACCGCCGCGGCACCACAGTCATCATGTCTACGCACAATGCACGTGCCGTCAATGATGCCCGCCAGCGCGTCCTCGAGCTGCACAACGGCAAGCTCGTTCGCGATGAAGACCACGCACTGTACGGAGAGGCTCTGTAAATGCAACTAGGACTAGTTTTACGCGAGGCTTTTAAGGGGCTCGGCCGCAACCTGACCATGACGGTGGCGATGGTTATCACGACCGCCATTTCCGTAGCGCTGGTCGTCGCCGGCGTGCTGGTGACCAACATGACCAACGACACCAAGGAGATCTACTTGGAGCGCGTGGAAGTCATGGTTCAGCTCAATGAGGACATCTCAGCAAACGATCCGGAATGTAGTTCTCCGGAATGCGCTGACTTGAAGAAGCAGCTGGAAAGCGACGACGACGTGGAATCGGTGACTTATCGTGACCGTCAGGCGTCCTACGACCGCTTCGTCGAGCTCTTCAAGGAGACCGATCCTGTGATGGTGGAGGAGACCTCTCCCGACGCGCTGCCAGCGGCCTTCCACGTCCGCTTGGTCGATCCCACGGATACCGCGCCAGTCGACGCCATCAAAGACAACCCGGCAGTCGGCGAAATCATTGACCAGCAAGAAGAAGTCCGCGGTGCCGCCCATAACTTGGACGCCATCCGCAATGCCACCTTCGTGCTCGCAGCCGTGATGGCAATCGCAGCTATCTTCCTGATCGCGAACATGGTTCAGATTGCTGCTTTCAACCGCTCCCGTGAGACCTCGATTATGCGTATGGTGGGTGCATCCCGCTGGATGACCCAGGCTCCGTTCGTGCTGGAAGCACTCCTCGGAACGCTGATCGGCGTCGTGCTCGCTGGTGTGGGCATCTCCGTGGGTAAGTCCGCGGTGGTTGACCCCTCGCTGAAGAATCTCTACGAATCGCAGCTTCTGGCACCGATTAAGAGCTCGGACATTTTGGTTGCTCTGCCTATCGTGGGCGTATTCGCACTGATCTTTGCTGCACTGACGGCGCAGATTACCCTGCGCGCTTATGTGCGCAAGTAAGCACCGCGTATAGTTGTAGAAATTATGGCGAAGAAGGCAAAGAAGAAAGCAGCGGTCGATAACAACACGACCCTAGCCACCAATCGCCGTGCCCGTCACGATTACAAGATTCTCGATACCCTCGAATGCGGCATGGTCCTGGTGGGAACCGAAATCAAGTCAATGCGTGAGGGCAAAATCTCGCTCGTCGATGCGTTCGCAACCATCGACGACGGCGAGGTTTATATCCGCAACCTCCACATCCCTGAGTACTCGCAGGGGACCTGGACAAACCACTCGCCAAAGCGCACCCGCAAGCTGCTGCTGCACCGCCGTGAGATTGACAAGCTCATGGGGCAGGTGCGCGATGGCAACAAGACTCTGGTGCCGCTCAAGGTCTATCTGAAAGATGGCCGTGCCAAGTGCGAGTTGGGCCTTGCCCAGGGTAAGCAGGACTACGACAAGCGGGAGGCCATCAAGCGCCGCGATCAAGACCGCGAAATCACCCGCGAACTGGGGCGCCGCATCAAGGGAATCAACGCCTAAGCGCCGCCACGACGTAGCCTGGGTGCCATGATTCATACGGCAAAGGCACACGACGTCGTCAAGGGCGAGACAAAAGTAACCGGCAAGTCGGTGCTCGTGGACAGGCTCTGGCCGCGCGGGATAAGCAAGGATGACTTGGCGCCGGACTATTGGCTCAAAGACGTAGCTCCCAGCCCTGAGCTGCGCAAGTGGTGGAACCACGACGCGGATTCATTCGATGAGTTCTCCAAGCGCTATAAGTCTGAGCTTGACGCGAACGACGCCGAAGATATGGAAAACCTGCGCCGCCTCGCAGACAAGGGTGCAGTAACGCTTATCTTCGCCGCCAAGGACCGCGAGGTAAACCACGCTACAGTGCTCAAAGATTGGCTGGATGCGCAGTAGGGCAGCGATGAACCACATAGGGTTTATGCCGGGGACTTGAGCCCTAAGCCGGTGTTGGAGTAGCGTAGAGCAAACCGCAGAGAATTGCACATACCCGCTCTGTAGGTTAATGGGGTCGACTTGGTTTCGACTTCGTACATTGAGCCAGGGGAAGCGTGCCGGTGCAGGCTGGAGACCACCGTAAGCGTCGCAGCAACCAATAAACGCAGAGAAGAACTCTCAGCGTGACTACGCCCTCGCTGCCTAATTTCAGCGACGCGTGTCTGTCAGCCCAGGTTTAGTTCCTGACCTGGTTCCTGGCATCGACTAAGGAACTTGCCTTTCTGGTTTGTTGTTCGGCCGGAAGGGGACTTCTAGAGCAACTGGGCCCATCATCCGGAACGTGTTTGCCCGTGCCGGAGGGCCGAGTAGAGATCCTGTGCAAACTGCGCACGGAGAAGCCCTGGCGAGGTGACGAAGGACCCGGGTTCAATTCCCGGCGGCTCCACCACTTGCCCCAGCTAAACGATGTTTAGCTGGGGCTTTTCTCATACCTGCGCTGTTAGCGCGGCGTCGCGAAGCCTGACCTGCATTCGAACCATCGAAGCGGCTCACAAGCACCAGTTTGGC
The DNA here is from genome assembly GCF_001836185.1 of Corynebacterium sp. HMSC036D03. Lineage (NCBI taxonomy): Bacteria > Bacillati > Actinomycetota > Actinomycetes > Mycobacteriales > Corynebacteriaceae > Corynebacterium > Corynebacterium sp. HMSC036D03. The sequence continues at coordinate 7,415 of NZ_KV827738.1, read as the reverse complement.
TGCATTTGATGGTTCGAATGCATGTTTCTTTCGTACGGAAATCAAAAGTTGGCAGTGGCAATTGGGCCAAGATTGAGATGTGCCTCACTTTTTCAATGTAGTGTATGTTACATTGCAAAGAATCTTTGATGAAGGAGGCCACCCATGCCTGTCGCAGATAAGACAACGCGTGCCCCTCAATCCAGCGCTAGCCCTGCAAAGGCTGCGAAGAGCAAGCCGGCCACGGGCGGTTGGCTCGATAAGTTTCTCAACGGCGTTGAATACGTAGGCAACAAGCTGCCAGAGCCGTTTACCATCTTCCTGATCCTGTTCCTCATCACCGGCGTTGCTTCTTCCATCATGGCGTGGATGGACATCAAGGTGCAGGTGCCTGGTTCCGATGAAATCCAGCCCGTCAAGGGCTTGTTCACCGGCGAGGGCATGTCGTGGTTTACCACCACGATAGGCGAGAATTACATCAACTTCCCGCCGCTGGTTACGGTGCTGCCCATCATGTTGGCAGTCGGCGTGGCCGAGCGCTCCGGAATGCTCTCCGCCCTCATTCGCAAGCTCTTCGGCTCTGCGAAGCCATGGCTTTTGCCTTACGCGGTCGGCGTCATTGGCGTGACCGCATCGGTCATGGCTGACGCTGCCTTCGTTATCGTTCCGCCACTGGCGGCGATGGTGTTCAAGGCAGCCGGTCGCCACCCTGTCGCAGGCCTCATCGGTGGCTTCGCTGCCGTTGGCGCTGGCTACTCCACCGCACTGGTCCCAACCTCCTTGGATGCGCTGTTCGCAGGTATTACCACCGCGGTTATGGAGACCCTGCCGGGCATGGAGTTCTCTGACGTGAACGCAATGTCCAACTACTTCTTCAACGTGGCATCTTCCATCGTTCTCGGTGTCTTGGCCGGTTACATCACTGACCGCGTCATCGAGCCGCGCATGTGGAAACAGGAAGTGCCTACCGAAGAGGACATCGATCCGGAAGAGGCCGCACACCGCGGCGACCGCGACGAAAACGGCGAGGAGCTCTCCGCAGAGCTTTCCCCGACTGAAAGCAAAGGCCTGGTGTGGTCTGTAGTTGCCACCGTCATCGTTACCGCGGCACTGTTGTTCGCCATTCTTCTGCCAGAATCCCCGTGGCGTAACGAGACCGGCGGCTTCCTGCCGAAGTCTCCGCTGATGAGCTCCATCGTTTTCATCGTCTTCCTGTACTTCCTCGTGCTCGGTGTGGTCTACGGCAAGGCCGTGGGCACCGTCAACGGCATCAAGGACGTCGTCGACATGATGATTGGCTCGCTGAAAGACATGTTGAGCTTCCTCATCCTGGCCTTCATCTTGGGCCAGTTCGTGGCGCTGTTTGCGTGGACCGGCATCGGTACTTTTACCGCGGTCAAGGGCGCGGCATTCCTGGAATCCATCGGTCTCACCGGCTTCGGCGCGGTCTTCGCGTTCATCGTCCTGGCCTCGTGCCTGAACCTGCTCATCATCTCCGGTTCTTCGATGTGGACCCTGATGGCGGCAGTGTTCGTTCCGATGTTCGCACTGCTGGGCTACGAGCCGGCCTTCATTCAGAGCGCTTTCCGTGTGGGTGACTCTGCAACTCAAATCATCACTCCGCTGAACCCGTACATGATCGTGATGCTAGGATTCCTGCAGCGCTACGAGCCGAAGGCAGGCCTGGGCACCCTGATGTCGCGCCTGATGCCATACGTGGTTCCGTTCTTTACCGCGTGGGCAATCCTGCTGGCCATCTGGTTCTACGCAGACCTACCGCTGGGGCCGGGCAACAACATTTTCATCGAGGGATAACGTGTGCGATAGCGACAATCACGCAAGAAACAATCCATCAACGGCATATTTGGAGGCCACGGAGCAGCTCATTGCGCAGCGCGTGGCGGCCGCCCAAGCAGCCAACGCGGGAGCACAAGCATCCCTGGCTGAGGCTTATGCGGGGCAGGACGTGCTGTGGAAGGCGGCGTCGGAAAGCGCTGACGCCAACCGCGAGCTTGCCGCCCACATCGTGCAGGATTTGCATGCTCACCCAGAGACGGCCTTCGAGGAGCACCGCTCGATGGGCATGCTTGCCGACGTCGTGGAGCAACGCGGTTTCCCCGTCCGACGCGGTGTTTACGGGGTGGAAACCGCTTTCGAGGCGGAGTGGAGGAGCCCGAATTTCGATGCGTCATCTCATCCCACCGTGGCAATCATGGCCGAGTATGACGCGCTGCCCGGTATCGGGCACGGCTGTGGTCACAACGTCATCGCTGCCGCGGGCGTGGGCGGATTCCTATCTGCGGTCGAGGCGCTGTGTAAGAACGGCGGCGTCGAGGGGCGCTTGCTGCTGCAGGGCACCCCGGCCGAGGAGGGGCATTCGGGCAAGGAGTACATGATCCGTGGCGGCAGCCTTGACTCCGTGGATGCAGCGATGATGATCCACGGCTTTGGCTATGACATTGGCTCGCACGCGTGGGTCGGGCGCCGCAGCGTCAACGTGTACTTTCGCGGCGTGGCGGCGCACGCGAGTTCGCAACCTTTCATGGGGCGCAACGCCCTCGACGCAGCATCCTTGGCCTACCAGGGCATTGGCCTGATGCGTCAGCAGATGCCTCCGAGCGATCGTGTCCACGCCATCATGGGCGGGGGAGCGCGACCTTCGGTGATTCCGCGTGAAGCCTCGATGCACATCTATGTGCGTTCCTTGGGTAACCAGACCCTCATGGATTTGTCCCAACGCGTTAACGAAATCGTTGAGGGGGCTGCGCTAATGGCCGGCGTCCAGGTCGATGTCGAATGGGACGAGCACCCGATGACGCTGCCGGTGCGCAACAACGAGGCGCTGGTGGAGCGGTGGACACGCACGCAAACGCTGCGCGGAAGGACGGCGCTTCCCGCGGGAACCGTGCCGGAGACCCTTGCCGCGTCCACGGACTTCGGTAACGTCTCGCACCTTGTGCCGGGCATTCACCCGATGGTCAAGGTCTCTCCGTCCGACATTGCCCTGCATACCGAGGACTTCGCTCGCTGGGCCGCAACGGATGCGGCTGTCAATGCCGCAGTGGACTCCGCAGCAGGCTTGGCCCAAGTAGCGATCGACTACTTGGCGGACACGAAAATGCGCGCGGCAGCGAATGCGGAGTTTGCCGAACAGGGCGCTGTTTCGGTGGCGGATCTCTTGGCAGAATCGGCCGCGGACTAAGCGCCGAGTAGGCGCCGAGTAGGTTTTCTTGCACTGTGCAAGGGGGTGGGGGTAACCGCCTCTTTGCGCAGTTCAACCTATATTTTATTGCATTTGTAGGCTTACCTAACAAAAGCTGCTTGAAAGGTAAGGCTTACATCAGTTAGGTTAGGCGAGTATTTGAAAACCTTTCGAAAAGGACATCATGACCGCCAAGATTCGTCGTTCTCTCGTCGCGTCCGTCGCAGCCCTGTCGATGGCTCTGACCGCTTGCTCTTCTGCAGAAGAGTCCACCTCCGGTTCTTCTGACACCTCCGCAGCGTCCTCCTCCGAGACCACGGAGATCACTCTCGAGGACAACTTCGGTGAGAAGAAGATTGCTGCCCCGGTTTCTGCCCCGGCCGTTACGGACAACCGCGCTTTCGAGATTCTTGCTGACTGGGATGTCAAGATTGCCGCCGCACCGCTGAAGCTGGTTCCTTCCACCGTGCGCGATGTCTACAACAAGGACACCGTCGCAGCTGACCTCGGTTCCCACCGCGAGCCGGATCTGGAATCTCTCGTCGCTGCGGAACCGGATGTGGTCTGGAATGGACAGCGCTTCGAGCAGCACCAGGAAGACATCGAAAAGCTGGTGGAAGATGTCCCAGTGCTCGACTTTGAGCCGCGCGATGACAAGGACTTCTTCGAAGAACTCAAGCGCCACACCGAGGCACTGGGCCAGACCTTCGGACACGAAGAGGACGCAGCCAAGCTCATCGAGGACTTCGACGCAGCCGCAAAGCGCGCCAAGGAAGCTTATGATCCTTCCAAGAAGGTCATGGCAGTAAACACTTCCGGTGGCGAGATCGGCTACATCGCGCCGAAGATCGGCCGCACCTATGGCCCGGTTTTCGACCTCATCGGTATGACCCCGGCTCTTGAGGTTCCGGAAGGAACCGATGACCACGAGGGCGACGACATCTCCGTCGAGGCAATCGCTGAGTCCAACCCGGACTGGATCCTCGTCATGGACCGCGACGCAGCCGTCAGCAAGGAAGGCGAAGAACACGTTCCAGGCGACAAACTCGTTAACGAGAATGCTGCGCTGAAGAACGTGACCGCAGTCAAGGAAGGCAACGTCTACGTTGCCCCGGCTGATACCTACGTCAACGAGAGCATCATTACCTACACTGAGATCCTCAACGCTCTGGCTGACGCCTTTGAGAAGCAGTCCTAACCTGCACAAATAGAACCGAAACCGGAACGCCGAAAGGCTTTCCGGTTTTGGTGTGAAAGAGATAAATTTTGACTTCAGCAGAGAAAACCGCGGTTCAAGAAGCACCACCCGCGCGCCGTTCCCGCGGCAAGCTTTTTACTTGGAAGCTGTTGCTCGGCGTCGTGGCTGTAGCGGCGTTGCTCTTCCTTTCGCTCATGGTGGGGGAGTATTCGATCCTTGATCACGACGACGGCCGCGACATGTTTATGACCACGCGCATTCCGCGCACCATCGCCCTGGTGCTCGCGGGCGCGGCGATGGCGATGAGTGGTTTGGTGATGCAGCTGCTCACCCAGAATCGCTTCGTTGAACCCACGACAACGGGTACCACGGAATGGGCAGGCCTCGGCCTTCTCTTTTCGATGATCGTGCTCCCGCACTCGTCGGTGCTTGGCCGCATGGTCATTTCTGTTGTGTTCTCTTTCATCGGCACGATGGTCTTTTTCGCTTTCTTGCGCCGAGTCACGTTGCGCTCCTCGCTCATCGTGCCGATCATCGGCATCATGCTGGGTGCCGTCGTCAGCGCGGTGTCCTCTTTCGTGGCTCTGACCACCGACAAACTGCAGCAGCTGGGGATCTGGTTCATGGGCTCGTTCACCTCCGTGTACGAGGGCCAGTACGAGGTGCTGTGGATCGTGTTGTTGGTGCTGCTCGCGGTGTTCTTCTACGCGGACAAACTCACGGTCGCAGGCTTGGGCGAAGAAATCGCCACCAACGTGGGCCTGAATTACAACCAAATGATCCTCATCGGCACCGGGCTCATCGCTGTGGCCACTGGCGTGGTCACCGTGGTCGTGGGTTCCCTGCCTTTCTTGGGGCTTATCGTTCCCAATGTGGTGAGCATGTTCCGCGGCGATGACCTGCGCTCAAACCTTCCTTGGGTATGCCTGCTCGGTATTGCCACGGTGACATTGTGTGACCTCCTCGGCCGAACCGTCATTTCGCCGTTTGAGCTGCCCGTATCCGTCATCCTGGGCGTGGTCGGCGCGGCTGTCTTCGTATTCTTGATTGTGAGGTCCACCCGTGAGCGTTAAGACAGAGCAGCGCACAGGCGACGTCGCCAAGCAGCGCTATGTGGGCTCCTTCCAGTCGGCCAAAGCAGCGCGCAAGTACTGGCTCATCTTGGTGGCGCTCATCGTGGCGGGCGCACTCTTCGCGTTTGGCCTGCTGGCGTATGACAACCCCATGGACTTCGGAACGCGTAAGTGGTGGCTCATCGCGCAACGCCGTGCCGACGCCGTGACCGCCATGGCTATCGTGGCTGTGTGTCAAGCCGTTGCGACCGTGGCCTTTCATACGGTCACCAATAACCGCATCCTGACCCCGTCCATCATGGGCTTTGAATCGCTCTACGCGGCGATTAATACTGCGACCATCTTCTTCCTAGGCGCCACGGGTCTCACGGAAGCCCGCAACATGGGCACCTTCCTGTTCCAGATGGCAGTGATGATTGTGCTCTCGCTCATCCTGTACTCGTGGCTGCTGACAAACCGCAGCAACAACATGCATGCGATGCTATTGGTCGGCGTGGTCATTGGTGGCGGACTTGGATCGCTGTCCACTCTGATGCAGCGCATGCTGACACCCAGCGAGTTTGACGTGCTGACGGCGCGACTGTTTGGCTCGGTCAACAATGCTGAGACTGAGTATTATCCCATCGCAATTCCACTGGTGATTGCGGCGACGGCGTTGCTTTTCTTTAATTCCCGCCGCCTCAACGTGCTCTCGCTTGGTCGCGAGGCTGCCACCAACCTCGGCGTGAATCACAAGTTCAACGCAATCTTTACTCTGATCCTGGTATCAGTTCTCATGGCCACCACCACCTCGCTCGTAGGTCCCATGACCTTCCTCGGATTCTTGGTGGCAACCTTGGCCTACCAGTTCGCGGAAACCTACGACCACCGATACTTGTTCCCCATGGCCATCGCCACCGCCTTTGCTGTGCTCACGGGTGCGTACTTCCTGATGCAGCACGTCTTCTACGCGCAGGGCGTTGTATCCATCATCATTGAGCTTGTCGGCGGCTCGGTATTCCTCATCGTCATTTTGCGAAAGGGCAGACTGTGATCACACTCAATAACGTTGCGAAGACCTATTCCCACGAGACGAACATTGGCCCAGTGTCCCTCGACATTCCGGCCGGCGGTATCACCGCGCTTGTGGGGCCCAACGGTGCCGGCAAGTCCACGCTGCTGACGATGGTGGGGCGTTTGCTCGATATCGACGAAGGCACCATTGAGGTCGCTGGATTGGACATCACCTCTACCAAGTCCCAGGACTTGGCCAAGATTTTGTCCATCCTACGGCAGGAGAACCACTTCATCACGAAGCTGACGGTGCGTCAGCTCGTGGGGTTTGGCCGCTTCCCGTACTCGCATGGCCGCCTGACGGCTGAGGACGAGGAGATCATCTCCAAGTACATTGACTTCCTTCACCTCAGCGATTTGGAGGACCGCTACCTGGATCAGCTCTCGGGCGGCCAGCGTCAGCGCGCGTATGTGGCGATGGTCCTGTGTCAGGAGACTGATTACGTTTTGCTGGACGAGCCTCTCAACAACCTTGATATCGCGCACTCCGTGGAAATGATGAAGCACCTCAAGGAGGCCGCGCAGAACTTCGGGCGCACGATCATCATCGTCTTGCATGACATCAACTTCGCTGCCCGCTACGCCGATCACATCTGTGCGGTGAAGAATGGGGAAGTGGTGGCCTTCGGTGATCCGGAGGAGGTCATGCGCGATGAGGTGCTGACCCCAATCTTCAATACGCCCATCACGGTTATCGACGGCCCCGACGGTCTGTTGGCCTGCTATCACTAACTGCTTGACGACGTCGCCCCCTCTGGGCGTTGTTTGATACGCCAGGTTTGTCTCCGAAATTGTGGATTTACCTGGCGATTTGTGTACTAACACTAGTGCGCGCTAAATTATTTCAAGTCGCAACGAGGTGTCCGCAAGGTTAACAAGTTGTGGTTCGGATGAATTTTTCTTCTTCGAT
>NZ_KV827737.1:400027-402865 GCF_001836185.1 Corynebacterium sp. HMSC036D03 | reverse complement strand
ATGGATTCCCACACACAAACCATCAGACACTCTCAAGCGTTGCCCCTTGTAGCGGTCGGATACGTACTTGAAAAACAGCAAGGTGAGCACATAGTCCTTGTAGCGTGCAGGCTCCACACCTCCACGAAGCTTATTAGCTGCTTCCCACAGCAACGAGTAAAGCTCTGTCTTTTTCACTGCCATCCAAAATCCCTCGTAGAAAATAATTTAGTAATCAGTGATGTCTATGCCGGCCTTCATCAACCGCTCATACCGGTCAATCGATATCAACACCGCCATGGGCCTGCCATTCTTCAACACGAAAGCCGCCTCATCTTCCTCGGACAGCTTCGTGATGATCTTCGATGACTGACCACGCAGAAAATCCGACATATTATAAAAATCCATCGTCGTCTTCTCAGGTTCCGCTTCCATTCACGCCTCCCTCACCTAACTGAGCAGGTAGTTAAGTTAGCGACCCTAAAAGTCATTACCATCTTCACTATTCTACGCTAACAAAGAGGACCGTGGAAAGAACAACGCCCCCCTTAGTCGATACCCGCTAACGGAAAACGCAAACCACACCCCCTGAACACCAGCACTCACCTTGAGTGCGGTTAGAGAACCACCTCACAACAGCAAGAAACCGCGCCCTGTAGCGAATGAAATTACTTCAGAATCACGAAACCCCTGCTCAACAAGAGTTCTTGCTCTCACGCCGCACTTATCAAATCCGACGTCTTAGTCTCCATTAAGCCCCAGCTAGAACAGTGTTTCAGCTGGGGTATTTTCCTATCATCACTGACTTCCGGATCGTCCGTGCTATTACCGAGCGTAGGCAGGGAACAGGCTGAGAACGCCGAAGAGATGACTCGGGGCAGAAGTTAGAATGGTTCCTGTGGATAAGGGACAGGAAGAGATTATTGAGCGGCTCCTAGAAAAGAGCAAGGAAGCTTTTGCTCTTGCAGTGGAGCTGTACAACAGGCCAACGTTGAAATACCACGTGGAGACCTGTTCAATTTTTCTCTGCAACGCATGGGAACTAATGCTCAAGGCGTACCTGATCCGAGAGCGGGGAATCGAGTCGATCTATTACTCGGACGAATCTGGAAAGACAATTGCTCTAGCAGACTGTCTCAAGAAGATTTTTACGAATGATAAAGATCCCCTGCGCATCAACATGGCGGAAATCATTCGCTTCCGCAATGTCAATACTCACTTCATCACTGATGAGTATGAGATTTTCATCGGACCGTTCCTGCAAAAGTCTGTCATGAATTATGCAGATAAGCTCCTCGATCTTCATGGTGAATCCGTTAGTGATTTAATACCGGAGAATCACTTGACGTTGGCCGTGCGCCGCGGTGCAATTGACCCTGACGTGATTCGGACGAAGTACGAGCCTCATGTCGCAGAGAAGCTTCTTAAGATGAGGCAGCTAGCCGCCGACGCGGCAGGAACCGGAGAAGGAGGTGCTGCTGCCGTCATCTACGAGACAAACCTGCGCATCGTCAAGAAGGCGAAGGATGCCGACCTTAACGTCTATGTCGACAAAGACGCGGAAGCCGGCGTCACCATCGTTAAAGACATCCGAGATGCTGCTTCCTATTACCCTTACACAGTTGGTAATGCAGTAAAAGAGGTGCGAAACCGGTTAAGGAAGTCGAAAACCACTATTTACTTCCGAGGCGAGGAAAAGTTATTCAACCGGTGGCACTTCAATCTCTTCAATAAGGTATTCCAATTTAGAGAGGATGCCAGGTACGCACACGATCGCAGCACCGCTGGAGAACCCAATTCATCCTGGACATACTCTCAGCGAGCAATCGAGTTTATCGTTGCACAACTCGAAAAAGAGCCAGGGACGTGTATTGATGCTTTGCAGGCCAAGGCGAAAGCAAAGTAAAAACGCCAACCCTCGGAGCAAAGGAATTCTCAGGCCGAAGCCCTACTCCCATTCGGGAACCCAGCTTTATCCTTCTTGGGTTGGCGCTGTACCCGCAAGAATAGTTGGGCGTGAGGCTTTCTACAACACAATTTTTCCCGGTGTGCTCAAAATGGCTTCAAAGCACTAGATAAACACAGCACAAGAATTTCGGGAAGCACCCTCAGTAGTCCAAGCGTCACTAGCCAGCGTCTGTGGCCAAGTGCAGCTTGTTTCTGCTTGCGCCGGTAATAGACTTGGCGGCGCACATGAGCGACGACATCGCCTTCCTCATCGATGATGTCCACGTCGAACCAATGCAAATACTTCTCACCGTTGGCCGTCTTTTCTTCGATGAGCGCGTAAGTCTCCTCGGGGATACGCATATCGGCGGTGACCGTGCCGCGGCCGGGTTTCAGGTACTTAATCTCACCAGCGGCATCCCAGATGCGGTACTCCTTGCCCAGTCGATGCATGGACGCAAGCATGAAGAACGGGTCCGTCATGGCGGAGAGCGTGCCACCGAAGGCAACACCCATGGCGTTCTTGGTCAGCATGTTTGGCCTGTGGCTGACAACGACGCGAGTGCCGTCATCAGCAAATTCTTGGATCTTGATGCCAGCGCCCAAGAAGGGCGGCCAGAATCCCATGAAGCGCTTGAGCTGGCGTGCAGAAAAGCGGGCCATGAGGAAAGCTCCGTATGAGTTGTGGGGGACAGGTGGGCTAAATGGCGCCAACTCTACCGTTACGGGATAGGGGATAGTTTCGGTCCGTAGCGTGCCGTTTGCCATGGTGACATTTGGCTATATCTCCAGATAACTGGCGAAGTAGATGTCGATTTGGGGTAGTTGGTACCGCGAGTCCGCGCAGTTGGTACCGGTGTTCCGTGTATCCGGTACTACAAGGGGTTTTCTTTCATAGTTGATGTTGGCGAC
>NZ_KV827737.1:354826-399927 GCF_001836185.1 Corynebacterium sp. HMSC036D03 | reverse complement strand
GTGCTAGCTAGGCGCAGATCACACACGCATTGGGGTGTTCACGACGGGAAGTATCCCGTGCAAAGAAAGTCATCTCTGATGAGGGTTTGACTTCAGAGATTTTCCGTCAGCTCCCGCCGGGGTGGTTTGATGATCGATTCAGTGATGGCCGGAGTAAGAGGTCTTTGTCCTATGACCTGCTGTATCTCGGCGGGGCATGTCGGCGTCAACGTCTAGGGGTATTGAGCAGAGTGATATTTAGCCCGCTGCGTTCGGCTTGGTCGATGTGGATTTGGTCAGGAAACCAGGATGAGGCCGCCGATCCAGCTAAGGAAACGGACGGGGCCTATCGGTGCCAAATGGTGCCAAATGGTGTCAAATGGTGCTAAATGGTGCCAAATGGTGCTACCCTAGTGTTATTGCCACCTGTTACGACAGGATCGGAAGAAGACCCTGGGATCCCAGCCGGACGACTGGACTCAGGGTCTTCGCCTGCCTCTAGAGGGAATCCGGGGTGGGACGGTTGAGGACCACTTTCTCGTGCAGCTTCTCCCAGTACTGCTCTTCCCCTAGATGGACGGAGTTCAGTGCTCCCAGAACGGCATCTGGAATCCAGAGCAGGGGATCATCGCCACCGCGTACGTGTCGCAGTCGGATACCAGCACTTTGTCCTTGGCCCTGCAGGGCAACTATATGGGCGACGTCTCGCCTGTTTTGTGCTTCTTGCCGGCTTTCCAAAGTGACGTTGTGGACGTGCATCTCGGAGAGCTCGAAGTACATCTGCTCCAAGCATTTCCTGCGGTGCCTCTCCGTCTTCTTGCTCACTTCACTCTGGTGGGTGATGATCGCTTGCATGGAGTCGATCTCAGAAAGGGTGTCCACGATTTTTCGGCGTCGGCTATTACGTTCGTCGGTCCAGTGAAGTTTGACCTGGCCAGGAAGTCGTAGTGGACGCAGCTCCTCGCGTATTTTTTCCAAGTCTTGAGTGTCGATGATGGCTGCACACACCATGTACTCCTGCCGGTCTGGGGGTCTAAGGGCGGAGGACTCATCGATGTAGGCGACTAGCTGTGATTCCACCCTGAAATTGTAGCCCGTCCGGGCCGACGCACCCCTCGGCCCGGTACCAACTACCCGGAACACGGCAGTACCGAGTCCCCAGAACACCGGTACCAAAAACTCGCATCTGACAGTAGATTTACTACAGAATTGAATGCTATTTGTTGTCGTAGTCTTGGTCACCGGAGGCACCGTACATGGTGGTCTTCAGAATTGGCCCCAGAGTGAGGATAGAGGTGCCAAACCCTGATACGACAAGGGCCGCAGCTGGGCCGATGGCACTTACAACAGGTGCCCCGATGATGTATCCAATAAGCATTGCGGAGCTGTTAATTGAACCCATCGTAGAAAGGGCTTTGGGTTTCACTTCATCAGGTACGGATCCGACAACGATTATGCGTAGTGCGGCCACCTGAGCAGCATTGCAGACTCCGCCCAGGAGGAAACATGGGATGCAGAGCCACAATGAGGGAAATAGTCCAGGTAAAGCTATGAAACACCCCATAGCGAATCCTGCCCCGGCCAGGACTTTCCCAGCGTTCTGTGAGTGAAGGCGAGCTGAAAGCCGTGCGCCAAAGATGCGGCCCACGATAAATGCTTGGGCAATGATGGCATATAACGTACCGCTGACGTGGAGGGTCTGTGTCGCATAGAAGACAAGCGAAACGTTGAAAACCGAGGTGCAGATAATTGCTCCCCAAATGCTGGTTAACGCGGACCGAGCGCTTCTATTCTTCAGCAAAAGGGAAGGTGCTTCGAGGACCTTCTGGAGAAAACTCGGTGAAGAATCTTTGGTTTCTGAATGAAGCAGTGTTTTCGGGGGCGAGGATTTATAAAGGAAATAAAAAGCAAGTAGCGAGACTCCAACGGCGCAAGCTTCAACGAAGAGCGCTGTCTGCAGGTTTCTTTGGTCCAGTAGTAATCCACCTAGAGGTGGTCCAAGGAATCCACTGCCAAGTCGGGCTGTGTCCAAGAGGGAGAAGGCTTTCGCCTGCTGTCCTTCGCCGACCTGAGAGTCAGCGATGGTGAAAATGGATGGAATTGACAGTCCGCTTAAGCATGCGGTGACGAGATCTCCGACAATGAGGATCAATGGCTCTGGATAGGCTGCCATTGATAACAGGCCCAGAAGATCTAAGAAGAGTGCAGCAAGCGCAATGTGATAGCTGTTGAATTTGTTGAAGAGTGGGGCCAGAAAGGGGACTGCAAAAACTTGAGCGCAAGTACCCGAGATGAAGATGCTTGCCACCAACAGTTCGCCTTTGTTGAGTTCGGCGAAGTGGAGTGAAATCGAGAGGCTGGTCATTGACCCGCACACTGACAATAAAAAATATGTGGCGGTCAAGGTGTAGATAGATGAAAGTCCTTCGTCACCACTGTTTCTAGGGGGATGCATTTAGGCTGCAACTGTTTCGTTGCCCTGGCCGCTGAACGGACCTGAACCTCCTACTGTGACTACTTCGGAAAGCGTTTCGGAGGTAAGCATTATTTCTCCCATATGTGATGACGATTACATACAACAAGGTAATGATGTGAGTCTCTCATTTCAAGGGCGTAGCGGAGGCAGCTCTTGCACTGTGTACAGGAAAAAGTAGTGCTAGCGCTAGTGACCTTCGCTCTCGTGCGAAACACAATACAGAGCATGAAAAAGCTTGTGGTTGGCATGATTGCCGTGGTGGCCGTGATTGTGGTGGCGTTTGTAGGGTTTGTGGGATTCATGCAGTGGGTGGACGCAGACAGCGTGACCGGTGATGACGGCGTGGCTGCCGGATATAGCGCTGAGACAGGTGGCCCGCTGGAAGCGTCGTTTGCGGGCGAGGGCCGCACGAGGTCGACGTGCGGCGTGATGGCGACGTGACCATCGCGGCACCGACAGGCGCGGGACCGTTTCCGGCGGCGGTCATGGCTAATGGCACGAACACGCCGCTGAGCAGCTACCTGCCCGTGGCGGAGCACCTGGCTAGTTGGGGCTTCGTGGTTGTCGGCGATGAGACTCCCCACACAGGTACAGGAGAGAATGTCGTGCACTTGATTGAGCGCTTGCCGGAACTGGATTCTCGTGCGGACCGATCACGAGTCGGCATTTTTGGCCACTCACAGGGTGGTGCGGGTGCCATCAACGCTGCGGCCCACACGGAGGTAGCAGCTGTGTATGCGGCGAGCCCGGCCTCCCACAAAGTGGCACAGTCCAATGACTGGGACTACAACACGGCTGACGTAGAGGAACCGCTATTCCTGATGACGAGCGATGGCCGTTCGGACCGCTGGCTTGTTAGTCCGTGGTCAGACTTGCAGGAGAACTTTGAATCAGCTGGTGGTCCGGCAATCATTGCCCGCCGCCTGGGCGCGGACCACAAGGACGTTCTAGAGTTCGGGGACAGTTACGCCACCGCGTGGTTCCGCTACATTCTTGCTGATGATCCTGATGCGAGAGATGTGTTCGTTGGCACCTCACCAGCGGGCGCCGGTGAGCTAGCGAGCAACGCGCTTTGGGACCGAGTGGTCACCCGCGGCTGGTAGCTCGCCGGGCCTTTCGACATTCCGCGCGGTGCACCTAACGCGCTAAAAGCCATCTGCGCTCACACACCCCCTTCGGAGGAAGTGTGGTTCACAAAAATTGGTAGCCCTGATAAATTTCAAGTGAATTGTCAACCGGGCTGCGCCACGTCAGCCCGTACAAGCGGGACCGAATGAACCATGCAGACAAAGGAGAAAGGCCACGTCGAGGGCCTCTATATTGATGAAAACTTCGAGCTGCGCGCTGGGGCCGTCACGTTCGGGGAGAGTATTGAGGGCATAGTGCTTGGCGACGTCCCCCAAGCCGAGGCTGCCTGGCGCGCCGGGGACTCGGATGCGTTGCTGTGGGTGCCCGGCTTCGTGGACCTACACAACCACGGCGGCAACGGCGGGGGATTCCCCAACGGCGACTACGAGCAGTGCCTAGCCGCCGCCCGCTTCCACCGCGCGCACGGCACAACGACACTGCTGGCCAGCTTGGTCTCCGGCACGCAAGAAGAACTCTGCGCCCGGGCGGAGCTTTTAGCCCAGCTGGCTGAAGAAGGCGAGATCGCCGGAATCCACATGGAGGGCCCCTTCATCGCTGCGGCCAAATGCGGCGCACAGGACCCATCGCGCATCGTGCCCGGTGACCCGGACTTCTTCCGCGCGGTCATCGCCGCGGCCCGCGGCCACCTGCGTTCGATTACCTTCGCGCCGGAAACGGAGAACGTCGACAAGCTGCTCGACGTCTGCGCGGAGCATGGCATCATCGCCAGCCTGGGCCACACCGAGGCCGATTATGACACCACGCTGAGCGTTATCGCCAAGGCTAAGGAGCTCGGCCTGACCGTGACTGGAACGCACCTCTTTAATGGCATGCCTTCTATTCACCACCGCGCGCCGGGCCCGGTAGCGGCTTTGCTCACCGCAGCGAAGGCGGGGGATGTGTCCGTCGAGCTCATCGCAGATGGTGTGCATCTTGTTGACGGCGCCGTGGACATGGCTCACAGTCACCGCGCCTTCGCCATCACTGATGCCATGGCGGCGGCCGGCATGGCCGACGGTGACTATGAGCTGGGTTCGCTGCCTGTCACCGTGAGCGGGGGAGTCGCGCGCGTGCCCAGCGGTGCTATCGCGGGCGGCACCTTTACATTGTCCCAGCAATTCGCCAGCTTCGCCGAGCGCCATGGTCTGGGCGAGGCGGTGCGTTTTACCTCCACCACGGCCGCCGATGTGCTGGGGGAGACGGAGCTAGGCCGCATCGCGGTTGGTGCACGCGCCAACCTGGTGGGCCTCAATGCTCAACTGGAGCCGGTGCGCGTCATTGTCGGTGGCACTGAATTTATACACTCTTAAACAAGACTCTCACTCACATTAGGAAGGCGCCTCATGGACATCCTCATCCGCTCTACCCCCGCCGAGGTCGCCGCCGCGGCTGCCGATTTCCTCGCAGGCTACGCCAACAAATCCGCCACCCTAGGCCTAGCCACGGGTTCCACCCCGGTGGCTACCTACAAGGAGCTCATCGCCCGCCACGAGCGCGGCGAGGTGAGCTTCGCCGGCAGCCGGGCTTTTCTTCTCGACGAGTACCTTGGCCTTAACCCCGAACACGAGCAGTCCTACTACGCCACCATCCGCCGTGACTTCACCAGCCACGTCGATTTCGATGATGCCTTGGTCAAGAGTCCAGAAGGCAACGCCGCCGACCCCGTGGCAGCCAGTGCCGCCTATGACCAGGCCATCCGAAATGCCGGTGGTGTCGATGTCCAGTTGCTCGGTATTGGCGCGAACGGCCACATCGGCTTTAACGAACCGTCGAGTTCCCTGACGTCGCGCACTCGCGTGGTGGCCCTGCACCCGCAGACTGTGCAAGATAACTCCCGCTTCTTCGACACTGTCGAAGAGGTTCCGCGCCATGCACTCACGCAGGGCTTGGGGACGATCGCTGAGGCCCGCCACCTGCTCCTCATTGCCACCGGCAGCAACAAAGCCAACGCGGTGCACGCGATGGTCGAGGGCCCGCTTTCAGCGCGCTGTCCTGGCTCGGTGTTGCAGCTGCACCAGCACGCCACGGTGATTGTGGATGAAGCCGCCGCTGCCCGCTTGGAAGACCGTGAGTATTACCTCTTCGCGGACCAGAACCGCCTGCGTTAAAGCTTCTTTTCCTCATTCCATCCTTCTCTTCTACTCGAAAGGACGATTCAGACATGAAAATAGATGTCATGGGGCCGCTGCAGCGGCTCGGAAAAGCCCTCATGGGCGCTGTGGCGGTGCTGCCCGTCGCGGCGATCCTCAGTGGCGTTGGCTACTGGATCTCCAGCGCGGCTGGTCCGGATAACCTCGCCGCCCAGCTGCTGATCAGCTCCGGCGACGCGGTGCTGTCCAACCTGGGCTGGATCTTCGCCATCTCCATTGCTTTCGGCCTGGCCAAGGATTCCAACGGCGCCGCGGCGCTCTCTGGTTTCCTGGCCTTCGCCACCTTCATGAAGCTGCTGGGCCCAGAGGCCGTGGCCGGCTACCGCGGCATCGAAGACCCCACCGCGCTGACCGGCGATGAGGCCCTGGAATGGGCCGCGGAAGGCTGGAACGCCGTGGGCGGCGGCAACGTCCTCTTCGGCATCCTCGCCGGCGTCATGGCGGCCTGGGTATATAACCGCTTCCACGGCACCAAGCTGCCGGATTTTTTGGCTTTCTTCTCTGGACGGCGCCTCGTGCCGATTCTTACCGCCGTCATCGCCATAGTGATTTCCGGCATCCTCTACTTCGTGTGGCCGTTCATCTACAACGCGCTCTTTAACTTTGGTACCTCCATCCAAGGATTGGGCGCGGCGGGCGCCGGTATTTATGGCGTGGCTAACCGCCTGCTCATCCCGACCGGCCTGCACCACGCGCTGAACTCCGTCTTCTGGTTCGATGTCATCGGTATCAATGACATCGGCAACTTCCAGGCCGGTCAGAAGACCATCGAGGCAGCCGCTACTGCTACCTCCGCCGCCGATTGCCCGGGCATTTGGGCCAACGGCCAGTGCACGGTCGAGGGCGTCGTCGGCCGCTATCAGGCGGGCTTCTTCCCAGTCATGATGTTCGGCTTGCCGGGCGCGGCACTCGCCATGTACCTGCGCGCGGATAAGAACAAGCGCAAGGTCGTCGGTTCCCTGATGGCCGCAGGTGCTTTGGCCTCCTTCTTCACCGGCGTGACTGAGCCGCTGGAGTTCTCCTTCATGTTCGTCGCCCCGCTGCTCTACGTGGTGCACGCGCTGCTGATGGGCCTGTCCGTCTTCATCGCTTCCGCCATGGATTGGACCGCCGGCTTTGGCTTCTCTGCCGGTTTCGTGGACATGTTGCTCTCCTCGCAGAACCCGCTGGCTAATAAGTGGTACATGCTGCTGGTCATGGGTGTGGGCTTCTTCGCCCTGTACTTCGTCATCTTCTACTTCCTCATCGGCTGGCTCAACCTCAAGACCCCGGGCCGCGGCGAGGACGATGCGGTAGCAGATTCCATGGAGGATTCCGCCACCGGCGATGAGAAGACTGCTCGTGATGCCGCCCGCATCATCGAGGGGCTCGGCGGCAAGGACAACATTGACTCATTGGATTACTGCACCACGCGCCTGCGCGTCGGCGTGAAGGAGCAGGCGCTTGTCGACGACTCCGTGATCAAACGCGCCGCCGTCTCCGGCGTCATCCACCCCTCCGAGAAGAGCGTCCAGGTCATCGTGGGCCCGGCCGTGCAATTTATGTATGACGAGGTCAGCCACCAGCTGCGCCACGGCTCCCCGGCCCTGGCCACGACTGGTGCAGCGAGCGCGGCAGGTGCTGGAGCCAGCGCGCCGGCCAGCGCCGCTGCCGCTCAGAGCGGGAGCGGTGATGCCGCTGGCGTCGACGTGCGCGCCCCGTTCGCCGGAGACGTTGTCGAGCTCTCCCAGGTCCCGGATGCGTCCTTTGCGCAGGGCATGGTGGGCGAAGGCTTCGCGGTGATGCCTGATGCCGTCGATGCCTTCGACGTCTGCGCCCCGGTAGACGGCACCATCACCATGATCTTTAAGACGCGCCACGCCTTCGGCATGAAGACCGCGGATGGGCTGGACCTGCTCATTCACATCGGCATCGACACCGTGGAGCTCAAGGGCGAAGGTTTCACCGCCCTGGCTAAGAAGGGCGATACCGTCACTGCCGGCACGCCGATCATCGCGGTGGAGGCAAGCAAGCTGCGCGAGCGCGGCGTCAACCTCATCACCCCGGTGGTGTGCCCGACGGCCAAGCAGGTCGCCGGAGTCGACATCGCTCGCGAGGGCCATGCCCTGCCAGGCGAAGTCGCAGCAACCGTCAAGCGCAGCAGCTAGCCGGCTGGATTAAATCCCAGACACAAAAACTGCCCGAGTTGCCAAAAACAACGTTGTTCCCTGCGGTTAGGAGCGAAGGTTTTGGCAACTCGGGCAGTTTTGGCTCGGAGGGTTCTACGTCTTGAGAGGAATAGGCGTGGGTTAGTCGGTGCCGTGCAGCAGGCGCGGCACCACCTTGCCCGTGGCATTGCGCGGGAGTTTGTCCAGGAAGTGGACATCGCGCGGCACGGAGTGGTCCGCCAGGTTCTCGCGGACCCAGGCACGGATGGCGTCGGCAGTCACGGCGTTGCCTAGGGCGTCCCGCGTGGTCACCGCCCACACGGCGATGCGCTGGAAGGTGGTTTCATCCTCCACGCCACCGGCATGCACCTCCGCGATGCCCGGCATGGCCTCGAGCACCTCCGTCACCGACTGCGGGTGCACGTTCTCGCCGCCGACGATGATCATGTCATCGGCGCGGCCCACCACATGCAGGTAGCCCTCGGGGTCGATATAGCCCAAGTCCCCGATGGAAATGAGGCCATCGACCTTGTGGAGTGGGATCTTCGGATTGGTATAGCCAATGAGCGCGGTGGAATTGGTCAGGTAGATCTCGCCGACCTCGCCGCGCGGAACCTCATTGCCCTCCTCATCGAGGATGCGCAGCTTAGTGCCGGAGGCAATCTTGCCGCCGATGGTCGGGTCTTTAGCCACCTCTTCCATGCTGGCCGTCGACGCCAGCGCCAGCTCCGTGGAGCCATAGACGTTGCAGAGAATCGGGCCGAAGCGCTCGTGGGTTTCCTTCACGATCTCCGGGGTCAGCGCATGCCCGGCGGAGGCAATGAACTTCAGCGAAGAGGTGTCATACGCCGAATCCGGGTCAACCTCAACCATCTGGCGGAAGAAGACGGGGGAGGAAAGCAGACCATCGAGCTGGTAGCGCTGGATGTCATCGAGCGCGGCCGCCGGGTCGAAGACGCGACGGGTCACGATGGTATTGCGCAGTCCCAGCGCGATATTGAGGCAGGCCCAGCCCCACGTGTGGAAGATGGATGCGGTCATCTGCACCTTCTGGTTGGCACGCCAGGGGATGTTTTCCACGATGGATGCCAGCACGACCGGCAGCGTCGGCTCCGGGCGCATGATGCCCTTGGGGATGCCGGTGGTGCCAGAAGACATCAGCACGATGTGCCCGTGCTTCGGATACTTTGGCAAGCGGATGTCGCGCACTGCTTCGGCGTGCTTGACGATGCCGTCTAACGTCGGCAGCCCGAAATGTTCCGCGCCCGAGTCATGCCCGATAATAACGGCGATCCTCTCGTGATAGGCGGGATCGAGGCGGTCGATGAATTCGTCGTCGATGATGAGCACGTTGATGTTGTTTTCCTCGATGCAGCCTGCGAGCTGCTCTGGGGAAGAACCGACGTTGAGCAGGAAGATATGCGCGCCTGCGTATCCCTTGGCGCCTAATGGGGTGATGATGCCGCGGCCGTTGCGGGCCATCACGCCGAGGCGGATTTCTGGCAGATCGAGGCTGCGTAGGTGCTTGGCCAGGGTCTGCGCGTTGTTGCGCAGTTGGCGGTAGGTGAGGGTGCCGTCGTCGTCGATTAGCGCGAGGCGCTCTGGGCAGGTGATATAGCCCTGCTCGAGCTCGCGGGCAGTGGTAAAGCGGTAGCGGCTTAAGATGGGGCCGGCCTTGAGCAGCGGGGTGATGCCATCACGGTGGGTGATGATGCCGGACTTAAAAAGCTGCGGGATAAAGCGGCTCAGGGCAGCGGTGTGGAAGGTTAAATCAGAGAAATTAAAAGGCATGTTGAGTAAAAGTCCTACGTCAATAAGAGAAAGCTAGCGCGACAGTTAGGCTACCGGCTTGTAAATCGTGTGGGCTGCACAGACCGTTGCGCGGCTCGGAAGATTGTTACTAATGTTACAGAAGTTGCCCCTGTGGACTATAGTATATTTTTGACCTAGAACATATATTGATTCTAAACGGACCGTCCAGGTTGGGCTAAGATGATGGGCAGCAAAATTTGAGAGGAAATCCATGAACCTGAAAAAGAAGGTAATGGCAGCTTTTGCTGCGACCTGCATCGCGGTAGGCCTGGGCACGGCACCTCAAGCGGTGGCAGCCGATGCAAATCTGGTGGCCTTTGGTGATTCCGTGTTGGCCGACCCAGACGCGGGTGCTTATCTCACCGCGCGTCTGAGCTCCCAGAGTGCTGGCGGCGTGAATTGTCCGCAGTCTAATAACTATGCCCGCCGCACTGGCGCGAAGCTGGGCCTGCCGGTCGCAGACTTTTCTTGCTCCGGCGCTGTTTCCTTCTCGCGCGGCCCGCAGATGTTCGCCCAGGTTGATCGCGCTATCCAGACTGGCGCGTTGAGCCCAAATACCCGCCGCGTTCTCTACGCCACGGGCTTTAATGACACGTATAACAACCCAGGCATGAGCGAGGGTGAGCTGCGCCGCCGCTTCGTGGATGCGAACGCTCCGCTCATCGGCCGCATCCGTGCTGCGGCGCCAAATGCGCGCATTCAGATCGTCGGGTATCCCACCATCGGCTCTGCTGGTAGCTATTGCCTGCTGCACGTGGGTCCGGCACCGCTCGATCACACCTTCTTGCCGAATGTGCGGGCTTGGGAGGATGCTTCCCAATGGATGCAGGTGGACTTGGCCGCGCGTACCGGGACCGAGTTCCTCGACCTGAAGCCGAGCACCCGCGATAAAGGCATGTGTGCCACCGCGGATCGCCGCATGTGGGCCGGCCTGGTTGACTTCACTGCTGGCGACGGCAACCTGCCGCTTCACGTAAATGCGCGCGGCCACGAGCATGCGGCAAACGTTATTGCTGGCTCTTAATTTCTAATTTTCGGCGTGCGCTGGGGTAACCCGCGCACGCTTTCGCATATCTGCTGAAATGAATTTTCATTAGTGTGGCCTTGCTGGAAATCCGTGTACGCTGGGGCCGCATGAGCAACAACACTGTTAAAGCCGTAATTGCCCGCTCCAAGGGAGCACCGGTCGAGACCGTCAACATCGTGATCCCTGAGCCAGGCGCAAACGACGTCATCGTCAAGGTGCAGGCCTGCGGAGTCTGCCACACGGACCTGGCTTATCGCGATGGCGATATCGAGGACGCCTTCCCATTTCTGCTTGGCCATGAGGCCGCGGGCGTCGTCGAGCGCGTAGGCTCCGCCGTTACCCACGTTGCCGAGGGCGACTTCGTCATTCTTAACTGGCGCGCAGTCTGTGGCGAGTGCCGCGCCTGCAAGAAGGGCGAGCCAAAGTACTGCTTTAATACCCACAACGCCTCCACCAAGATGTACCTGGCCGAAGATGATAAGGACGCAGGCGCCGAGTTGACCCCGGCCCTGGGCATCGGCTCCTTCGCGGAGAAGACCCTCGTCCACGAGGGTCAGTGCACCAAGGTGGATCCGGAGGAGGATCCAGCGGCGGCGGGACTTTTGGGCTGTGGCATCATGGCTGGTTTGGGTGCGGCCGTCAACACTGCGGAAATCCAGCTCGGCGAGTCCGTGTCCGTCTTTGGTTGCGGCGGCGTCGGCACCGCAGCCATCGCCGGCGCGAAGCTGGCGGGCGCGGCCAAGATCATCGCCGTCGACATCGACGAGGCAAAGCTCGAGACCGCGCGTGAATTCGGCGCCACCGATGTCGTCAACTCCAAGGACATGAGTGAGGATGAGGTCATCGAGGCCGTACGCCAGCTAACCGGCGGCTTCGGCACCGACGTTTCCATCGACGCCGTGGGCATCCAGCCGACTTGGCGCCAGGCCTTCTACTCCCGCGACCATGCCGGCCGCATGGTGATGGTGGGCGTGCCTAACCTCACCGACCACGTCGATATCCCAGCCATCGACCTCTACGGCCGCGGCGGTTCCATCAAGCCGGCGTGGTACGGCGACTGTTTGCCAGAGCGCGACTTCCCTGCATATGTGGCATTGCACCGCAACGGCCAGTTCCCGCTGGATAAGTTCGTATCCGAGCGCATCTCCTTGGACGAGGTCGAAGATTCCTTCGCCACCATGAAGTCCGGCAAGGTGCTGCGCTCCGTCGTTGAATTCGCATAGATTAGGAGAACTAAAGCTAATGCAGATCGACAAGGCCGTAACCAAAGGCAAGTTCCGCCTAGACGGCGGAGAGTGGGACGTGGACAATAACGTCTACGTCGTAGGCGATGCTTCGGGTGTGTACGTCGTGGACCCTTCCCACGACTTGGATGCGGTGGCCGAGCTCGTGGGCGATCGCCCGGTCAAGGGCATCCTGCTCACCCACGCGCACAACGATCACTGCGACTTGGCGCCGGCGGCCGCCGAGCGCTTTGGCGCCGAGGTCTACCTCCACCCAGATGACCAGATGCTGTGGGAAGAATCCAACGGCGGCGCCGCGTTCCACCCGCTGGAGGATAACCAGCAGTTCCAGGTCAGCGGCGAAGACATCACCGTCTTTCATACGCCGGGCCACTCGCCGGGCTGCGTGGTGCTTCACCTGCCGAGCGAGGGCGTGCTGCTTTCCGGCGATACGCTCTTCAACGGCGGCCCTGGTGCCACCGGCCGCAAGTACTCCGACTTTGACGTCATCATCGAATCCCTGCGCAATGTGGTCTTCAACCTGCCCGCCGAGACCCGCGTGCTGCCGGGCCACGGCGATGAGACCACCGTGGGCGCAGAGGCCGCGCGCATCGACGAATACGTCGCCCGCGGCTACTAAACCCGGCTGACTATTAAAACCGCCTGATTAGTCCTCGCGCGCCGAGGCCAGCAGGTAGGAGCCGTAGCCGGACTTCATGAGCGGCTCTGCCAGCGCGGCCAAGGCCGGACGGGAGATGAAACCTTCCCGGTAGGCCGCCACCTCCGGCGAGCCGATGACGGTGCCGGTGCGCTTTTGCATCACCTCGACGTAGGCGGAGGCCTCGCTCATCGAGTCCACCGTTCCGGTATCGAGCCACACGTCGCCGCGCTGCATGCGCTGCACCCGTAGCTTGCCGCGGCGCAGGTACTCCTCGTTGACGGCGGTGATTTCCAGCTCGCCGCGGGCGCTCGGGCGGATGCCCTTGGCAATGTCGATTACTGAGTTATCGTAGAAATACAAACCAACCACGGCATGATTGGACTTGGGTTGGGCTGGTTTTTCTTCGATGGACAGCGCGTTGCCTGCCGCGTCGAATTCCACCACGCCATAGCGCTGCGGATCAGAGACCTCGTAGGCGAAGATAATTCCGCCTTCTGGGTCGCGGCACTGGCCCAAGGCGGTGGCAAAGCCGTGGCCTTCGAAGATGTTATCGCCCAACACCAAGGCTACGGAGTCATCGCCGATGAAATCCTCCGCAATGAGGAAGGCCTGCGCCAGGCCCTCTGGACGTGGCTGCACCGCGTAGGAAAGCATGAGGCCTAGTTGGGAGCCGTCGCCAAGCAGGCGCTCAAAAGACGCCGAATCCTCGGGGGTGGTGATGATGAGGATCTCCCGAATCCCCGCCTGAATCAGGGTGCTGAGCGGGTAATAGACCATGGGTTTGTCATAGATCGGCATGAGCTGCTTCGAGATGCCCTTGGTGATGGGGTAGAGGCGTGTGCCTGAACCGCCCGCGAGGATGATGCCTTTCATGCTTGAAAGCCTAATCCAAAGGATAAAGCGCAAGGTAGAGCGCTAGCGCGGCGCGCCAATTCATCGGGCTAAAGCCGGTGGCCTCAATCTTGGAAAGATCCAGCGTAGATTCGCTGGGCCGGCGGGCAGGCTCGACGCCGTACTCCGCGGTGCTGACCGAGTGGACCTCGGCGGGGTCGTGCCCCATGCCGATGAACGTGGCCATGGCGAGTTCATCGCGGCCCACGGTATCGCCCCCGGAGGAGAGGTTGTAGATGCCATAAGGCGCCTGGGTTTCCAGCAGGTGCGCGATGCCCTTGGCCAGGTCCTCTGCAAAGGTGGGTCGGCCGCGCTGGTCATTGATGACCTTCGGCTCGATGCCCTTATTTGCCAGCTGAGCCATGGTTTTGATGAAGTTGTTGCCCTCGCCGAAGACCCACGAGGTTCGCACCACATAGTGCTTAGGCGCCACGCTTGCCGACGCCTCTCCCGCCGCCTTCGACGCCCCATACAGGCTCAGCGGGCTAGGGCTTTCTTCCTCGGTGTGTAATTCGGTTTCGCCGTCGAAGATGTAGTCGCTGGAGACGTGTACAAGCGTCAAGTTGTTATCGGCGGCGATGCCCGCCAGCTTGGCAGGTGCCAGCGCGTTGATTTCCCAGGCGCGGGCACGGTCGCTTTCTGCGCCGTTGACGTCGTTGTAGGCGGCGCAGTTGATGATGGCGCTGTAGCGGCGCCAAGGACGCGGCGGCGGATTGGTGATGTCGAATTCCTCGCGCGTGCAGAACTCCGCGTTCGGTAGCACCTTGCGCAGCGCGCGGCCCAGCTGGCCGTTGGCGCCGGTGACCAGCACCTTGCGCGGCGCCATGGGCGTGACGTCCGCTAGCTGCGGGTGCGCGCGGTCTTTGTCGGAGATTTCGGTCGGCTCGAGCGGCCAGTCCACCATGTCGAGGTTGACGAAGGTGTACTCCGCGTCAGGTGACCAATGATCGTTGACCAAGTAGGAATACGCGGTTTCCTCAAGTGCCTGGAAGCCGTTGGCCACGCCCCACGGGACGAAGACGGCGGTATCGGGGCCTACTTCATGGGTGACCAGCTCACCGTAGGTTTCGGAGCCTTCGCGCAGATCGCACCACGCACCGAAGACCTTGCCGTGGGCCACGCTTACCAGTTTGTCCCAGGGCTCGGCATGCAGACCGCGGGTCACGCCCGCCGCGGCGTTGAAAGAGACGTTGTTTTGCACCGGCTGGAAATCGGGCAGCCCGGCCTCAACCATCTTTGCGCGCTGCCAGTTCTCCTTGAACCAGCCGCGATTGTCTCCGTGGACGTCAAGCTCGATGAACAGTAGGCCCTCGATGGCCGTCTTGGTTACCTGCACGTGTGCTCGTTTCTTCCTGTCTAGGTTTCGTTTAATGGGGTTGCGCTGCCGGTTTAGTGGCCGTGTTGGGCGTAATGCTTCTCGACGTCGCCTTTATCCGGGCGCCACCACTTCTCATTGTCGCGGTACCACTGGATGGTCTGTGCCAGCCCTTCGCGGAAGTCAGTGTAGTGCGGCTGCCAGCCCAGCTCGCGGCGCAGCTTGGAAGCGTCCATGGCGTAGCGCTGATCGTGGCCGGGGCGGTCAGCTACGTGCTCGTAGAGCGCGCCGCCTGCAGCATTGGTCGCGCCCATGATCTCGCAGATGAGCTCGATGACCTCTTTGTTGTTGATGTCTTTCTGGTCAGCGCCGATGTTGTAGGTCTCGCCGATTTCGCCGCGATCGAGGATGGCGAGGACCGCGCTGTTGTGATCGTCGACGTGAATCCAGTCACGGACCTGCTCACCCGTTCCGTATAGCTTGGCCGGCTGGCCGTCTAACAGGTTGGTGATTTGGCGCGGGATGAACTTTTCTACGTGCTGGAAAGGGCCGTAGTTGTTGGAGCAATTCGAGATGGTTGCCCGCAACCCAAAGCTGCGCGCCCAGGCGCGCACCAAGTGATCGGAGCTGGCTTTCGACGCGGAGTACGGCGAGGAAGGCGCATAAGGGGTGGTTTCGGTGAATTTGGTAGCGGCACCGATTTCGAGGTCACCGAAGACCTCGTCGGTAGAGACGTGGTGGAAACGCACATCGTGCTTGCGGCAGGCTTCCAACAAGGTGAAAGTACCTACGACGTTGGTCTGGATGAACGGGGAGGGATCCTGCAGCGAATTATCGTTGTGGGACTCGGCTGCGAAGTGCACCACGATGTCGCTTTGCGCCACCAGTTCATCCACCAGCGCGGCATCGGCAATATCGCCGATAACCAAGCGGCACTCTACGCCTTCGAGGTTCGCTCGGTTACCCGCGTAGGTGAGTTTGTCAAGCACCGTGATGGAGACTTCTGGGCGCGTGGCAGCGACCAAGCGGACGAAGTTGGCGCCGATGAATCCGGCGCCGCCAGTAACTAGCATTCTGCGCATGGATAACAATTTTAGGCTACCTACCTTCACTATTTTCACCTCGCGATAAAACGCAAGCGCAATCCGCCCGCAGGGCACAAGTATCCTGCGATTAGGCGCTGAGTTTGTGGGCCGGGGCTTTATGTGCAGCTGGGCTGTCGTTGAAATGGATCCTTTCCGACCCTGCCGGACGATAACCAACTCTTCGAGTTATTGGGTCTCGCTCTGCATGCCCCATGTTGCGGAAACCGTCACGTCGGTCATTGTTATCCGCATGATGTCTTCTGCAGAGGAGCGTTAAGTTCTTGAGATCCGTTGCTCCACCTGCTGCCCACGCATGGAGGTGGTGGACATCGCATTCGACCCAAGGGCGGTCACAGCCGGGATGGGTGCATACCAACTCCGAGGCCGCCAAGGCTATCTTTTGATAAAGGCTTGCGCTGCGCTTGCAGCGGCCCAATTCCAGCGGGAATTTCTTATCATCAACCACACAGATGAAATCGTGTGATGCCGCTCCAATACGTAGCAGGTCCAGCGGGGAGAGCTCCACGCCAGCGTTGGTGGCGAACCGGGTGGAAGAATCCATCTCTTCCAACTCATTCAGCGTGGTGGTGATAAGCAAGGAACCCACACCACCAGTGCCGTGCTGATGAGACTCGAGATAGCTGTGGACAATGGCAGAAAGCTGGTCTGCCATTCTTTGGGAGTATGTGCGGGAGTCTTCCTCTGCCGGAAGATTTGGCCCTCCCTGATGGCGAGCTGGGGCAAATGCGGCTTTTAGCATTGCTGCCGTGGCGGCATCGACGTATCCACTGATGAAGACGCCACCATCAGCATCTGGCTGGGAGATGCGCAAGCGACGTTTTTTAATGATTGCGTCTGTAT
Source organism: Corynebacterium sp. HMSC036D03 (assembly GCF_001836185.1). Lineage (NCBI taxonomy): Bacteria > Bacillati > Actinomycetota > Actinomycetes > Mycobacteriales > Corynebacteriaceae > Corynebacterium > Corynebacterium sp. HMSC036D03. Next base: position 383,172 of record NZ_KV827737.1, on the reverse strand, counting down.
CGGAGACTGTTTTGTTTGCTACACGAATGGCCTCGCGCAGCCAGGCTCGGAGCGCAGTATGTGACATCTCCCGAGACTTCTCCAAAGCGCGCTGGCTAAGCTCTTGTGGGCCAGGGAGCGCGCCCTCCGTGAGGTGCTCAAGTTCCTGTTCGATGAGTGCGATAGTGCGCGCGTGTGCGGCTTCTTCTTCAAGCATTTGCTGGCGGCGCTTTTCTGCGGCTTCCCGCTCCCGACGGGCGCGTTCTGGGGTGGCGTCCTCACGCTTTTGTTCTACCGTTTCGCTATCACTGCCCGTCGCGCTTGAATGGGCAGAAGCTGGCGCATCTGCGGCCGCTTCCTCTGAAAGCGGGGCAAAGAGCGATTGCCCGGTCTTTATGCGCGCCTGTGCCTCCGGATAGGTCAGGCCCAAACGTGCGGTGAGATAATCTTCCGGCTTGCTGGAGCCGACTGTACGGCCAGCGTCATCTCGGGCAGCAAGGAAGGCAAAGGCGGCATCGATGGTGGTCTTCTTTCCCATTGCATTCTCGAGGTGCTCGAAAGCAGGGTGCAGACGGCCGAAGTATAGGTCCGCGGGTTCTTTCATAAGTTCCCGCAGTTCTGTTAGCGATGTGGCAATTTCGTTGACTGTGGAGATAATCGCTTCGTGTTTGTCTTGCATGGCGCCCCACCCCCCTCGGCGTTTCGATTACATGTTCTATTTTATCCACATGCAACGACCTGTCAAGGGTAAATTGGAAAATAAGTTCGAAAGTTTGGGGGGGTGGTGCTTAAGCCGGGAAGTGCGGCAATTGTTCTTGTTCCAGCCACTGCTCCAGCAGGCCATCGAGCGCGGCCGTATCTTCCGCGCGCTCGCGCAGCTTCGCAAGCAGGTTTTCCGGCGTAACCACGCCGTGGCGGCCTTCTGCCAGGTAGGAGCGCACGGCGTCGAAAAAGGCGGCGTCGCCAAGCAGTACGCGTACCGCATGTACCGTGAGCGCGCCGCGTTTGTATACGCGATCATCGAACATGTCTTGAGTGCCCGGATCTGCCAGCAGCACATCCTGCGCCTTGCGAGCGAGCACGTTGTAGTGCGAACGCGCAGACTCATGCACCGCCCGGCCATGCGCGTGCTCCATCCACAACCACTCGCAGTAGCAGGCAAAACCCTCGTTGAGCCAAATATCCTTCCACTCGCTAAGGCCCACCGCATTGCCAAACCACTGGTGGGAAAGCTCGTGAGCGATGAGACGCACGAAGGTAGGCGAGACATGGTTGGAGCCGAAAATCGAAAGGCCCTGGGCTTCCAGCGGGATTTCCAGCTCGTCCTCGGTGATGACAACCTGATATTCGTCAAACGGATAGGCGCCGAAGCAGGAAGAGAAGAAGTCCAACATCTCCTGCTGCTGGGCAAAGACCTCTTGGACAGGCGTTTTGAGCGCCGGCGGAACCCAGGCGCGCACCGAGTCGCCAAGCCTGACCTCGCTAAACTCGCCTATCTGAACCGTAACCAGGTAAGTAGCCGTGGGGTGTTCGGTGCGGTAATGCCAGCGCGTCATCGAACCGCTGGCGGATCTGCGGGAAACCAGCTTTCCATTCGAAATCACGCGGAACGGATTATCTGCGGTGATCTTGATGTCAAAGGTGGTCTTCTCGCTCGGGGTATCGTCGCATGGGAACCAGCTCGGGGCGCCGTTGGGCTGGCTAGCTACTAGAGCGCCGGATTCGGTTTCCTCCCAGCCGAGTTCGCCCCACGGGGTGCGGATGGGGCGTGGGGAGCCGCCGTAGCGGATGTGTAGCTCAAACTCGGTTCCATCTGCGATGGTATCCGCGAAAATCAGGCGCAGCTTGCCCACGGACTGGCGGAATTTCGCCACCCGCGGTGCGCCCTTGGCGGTGATGCGGCGGGCTACCATGGCGCCGCCGAGATCGAGCGTGAGCTTGTCGACGTCCTCTAGCACCCGGATATGCAGCACCGCTTCACCTTGCAAAAGGTTGGGCTCAACGCGGTAGGTAAGGTCCAGGTCATAATGGGTGACCTCATAACCTAAGTTGAACGCGACACCTGTGTAGCTATCGCGCTGTTCAGATAGTTGACCGGCGGTGGGTGCGACGTGCGAAAGGGCGGTGGAAAGCAGCTTCATAATGCTGCGATCCTACCGCCCTTTAAGGATGAAACCCTATTCGCGTTGAGGCCTTATAGGCCTATACGCCGAGAGCCGATGCAAATACGGGCCAGGACTTCTCGATGTCCTCGCGCCAGCCCGGCCAAGAGTGGGTGCCGGTATTGCGGAAGTTGAAGGTAGCCGGGATGCCCTGCTGGTCCAGCTTGGCCTTCAGGTTGTGGGTGCAGCTGTTAACCGCAGCCTCGATGATGCCGCCCTCGACCTGGAGCTGTGCGGATCCGACGAATGCGGCGGCCGGGTTCATGCCCTGTGCGGTGTAGTAAGAAGGCATATCGGTCTTGCCAGCCAGGCCGGAGGCAGACGAGACGTACAGAGTGGTGCCCTTCAGTTTGTGGGAATTCAGAAGGGCGTCATTGTGGCGGTTGTAGTCGCTGCCCATTGGGCCCCACATCTGCTCTGGCTGGCCGCCGCCACGGTTGACGGTCAGGCGCAGGAACTCATAAGGGATCTGGGAGGAGGTTGCGGCACAGCCCGCGAAGGAGCCGACTGCGTCGTAGAAGCCTGGATTGTGCTCTGCGAACAGCAGGGAAGAAGTAGCGGACATCGACATACCAGCCACTGCACGCTTGTCGGAAGCGCTGAGGCGCTGCTCGATTGGTCCTGGCAGCTCCTTGGTCAGGAAGGTCTCCCACTTCTGCGGGCCCTGCAGGTACTTACCGTTTGGCTCCTGCTCCCAGTCAGTGAAGTAGGAGAAAGCACCAGCCTGCGCAACGACAACATTGACGTTCTTCTCGTGGTAGAAGTCAACCGCGTTGGACAAGCTCAGCCAGTCAGAATCCTGCTCTGCAGATCCAGCGCCGTTGAGCAGGTAGATGGTTGGGCGGTTAGCGTCATTAGCCTTGATGACAGCCAGCGGGATATCGCGATCCATGGAAGGCGAATGAGCCAGCAGCTTCTCGACGCGGCCGTCATCCTTGTACTTCTTGTACCACTTGGTGCCTGCCACATCAGCAGGAACGGCGCTTGGGTCGATCTCAGTGATGGTGGACAGCGCAGTGTCACCTGCAATGGTTGCTGGTGCAACGGTAGCAGCACCAGCAGAAGGTACAACGAGTACGCCAGCAGCGATTGCGGCTGCGGCGATAATAGAGCTAATACGCTTCATTAACTTCTTTCCCAACGTGTCGAGAGTTTTAAGGAGAGCTTACTGTGCTGGCGCTGCTGGGTCTACCGGCAGGGAGTCAGCGGGGGCAGGCTGCTCAACATTAGGGATATCGGCGTCGTCAAGCTTTTCGTTAGCAAGTACTTCATCAGCATTGTTTGCCTCGGCGACGTGAGCCTCCGATTCTGGGGCGTTGAATGCCGTGCCGAAGACCTTCCAGGAAGCGTTGATGTCTTCCAACCAGCCCGGCCAGGAGTGGGTGCCGGTGTTGCGGAAGTTGAATGTAGCCGGCACGTCTTCGTGGTTGAGTTTTGCCTGCAAGTCATGGGTACAAGCGCTCATTGCGGCTTCGATGGCACCACCTTCAAACACGAGGGTGGAAGAAGACTTGGTCGAGCCCAAATCGGTTGCGCCCGCGAGGCCGGAGCCGGCGGACACGTAGATGTCGGTGTCACCCAGGTTGTTATTGGTCGCGTTGATGAGACCGTCGTTATAACGGTTGTACTCGCCACCCATTTCGCCCCACATCTGTTCTGGGGTAGCGCCGCCGCGGCCCAGGGTTAGCTGGAGGTAGAAGTGCGGCAGCGGCCTCGAGGTAGCGGCGCAGCCGGCGTAGGAACCGACTGCGTCGTAGAAGCGTGGGTTGTGCTCAGCCAGCAGCAGCGAAGAGGTGGCGGACATGGACATACCAGCGATGCCGCGCTGCCCGTTGCCGTTGATGTGATCCTCCAGCGGGCCAGGCAGCTCCTTGGTTAGGAAGGTCTCCCACTTCTGTGGGCCCTTAAGCCCGTACTTGCCGTCCGGTTCCTCCAGCCAATTGGTGTAGTAGCTGAATGCGCCGGCCTGCGGGATGACGACATTGACATTGCGGTCTCCGTAGAAGTCATCGATGTCTTGGGTGCCCGGCTTTTCCGGATCTAGGTCGCGGCCAGCGGTGCTGACGATCCAATCCATGCCTTGGTCAGCGCCGCCTGCGCCGTTGAGCAGGTATAGCGTCGGGCGCTGCGAATCGAACTTGCCGTCAGGGGTGATGACGGCGAGCGGGATTTCGCGGCCATTCATGGCAGGGGAAGAGGCCTGCATGGTGACGATTTTGGCGCGGTAGTCCGGGTACTTGTAAACGTAGCCGTACCACTTCAACTCGTCTGGCAACTTCGCCAGATCCAGGTCGAAGGTCAGCTCCTTGTACTTCGCGGCATCGAGGGTGCCGTCCGCTGCGGCTGCACGGTAGGTTTCGATGCTTTCTCGGTATTCGTCTTCGGAGACCAAAAGGCCCTGAATGGAGGGATCCGCGTTAAGGACTTTCCAGGCGGAATCCTCGGTGATGGTGGAAGGGGTGGCGGCGCCTGCCACGGTGGCAGCAGGCACTTCAGATGCGGTGGCCGGAATGATCGTACACCCCAAAATCAGCGCTGCAGAGGCGGCGACTTTGACCAATGAGTGGAGAGTCTTCATTTAGGTTTGCTTCCTTAGAGGGAGTCGGTAATGCGTGAGAGGGTCCTCGCATTTTCTTTGACTATATTTCCTTGTGTCCTCGCCAAAGGCAAGAGGTAGGAGAGAGGGAGTTACAGTCAAACTATCAAGTAACAAAAGTGAATGCTGGTGAACATGTGGCTTTTGTGTCATAATTTCGGCTGGAATTAGCGCACTGCGTAACGTATGTGCCTAAGATGCCGTTATAAAGAGTGCAATTTGCTCGCAGGAAACCATCCCCACCAGCAGGTTTCTTTCCCCCTCCCTGCATTTGTGCAGCAACAACAGAAAGTAAGACTTCATGAACGCTTTTGATTCCTTCATTGTCGCCATCAACAACGTCCTCGGCGCTTGGGTACACGCTGGCTCTTCCATGTCCTCCGAGGCTGCGCTGGGCATGGGTCTGTTCTAAGATATTGCTTCGGCTGAAGCAATCTCCCTTTCCTACCTTGCTTTTAAGGCAGGAAAGGGAGATTTTTTAATTCCTGTGAGGGCTGCGTTTTCGTCTTAGAAAGTTAAAAGGTACTCAATCTTGGGGGAGAGTGAGACAGCGCGGATAATCTTCCGTATTCTTGTACGCGTGACTCAAGAACATTATGACGTTGTAGTACTCGGCGCGGGCCCAGGCGGCTACGTGTCCGCCATCCGCGCAGCCCAGCTTGGCAAGAAGGTTGCTGTCATTGAGAAGCAGTACTGGGGAGGCGTCTGCCTCAACGTTGGCTGTATTCCTTCCAAGGCGTTGCTGAAGAACGCCGAGGTTGCACACACCTTCAACCATGAAGCTAAGGCTTTCGGCATCTCTGGTGATGTCTCCTTCGACTTCGGTGTTGCTCACAAGCGCTCCCGCAAGGTCTCTGAGGGCATCGTCAAGGGTGTCCACTACCTGATGAAGAAGAACAAGATTACCGAGATCAACGGCCTTGGCTCCTTCAAAGACGCAAAGACCATCGAAATCACCGAGGGTGATGACAAGGGCAAGACCGTCACCTTCGAAAACTGCATCATCGCAACGGGTTCCGTCGTTCGCTCCCTCCCAGGCGTTGAAATCGGCGGCAACATCGTTTCTTACGAGGAGCAAATCCTCAAGGATGAAGCTCCGAAGTCCATGGTTATCGTGGGCGCCGGCGCAATCGGCATGGAGTTCGCATACGTTCTGGCTAACTACGGCGTGGACGTCACCATCGTCGAGTTCATGGACCGCGTCCTGCCGAACGAGGACAAGGACGTCTCCAAGGAGATTGCTAAGCAGTACAAGAAGCTTGGTGTGAAGCTGCTGACCGGCTTCAAGACCACCTCCATCAAGGACAATGGCAACGATGTCACCGTCGAGGTCGAGTCCAAGGACGGCTCCAAGACCGACACCCTGACCGTTGACCGCTGCATGGTCTCCATCGGCTTCGCACCGCGCGTTGAGGGCTTCGGCTTGGAAAACACCGGCGTTGAGCTCACCGAGCGCGGCGCTATCGCAATCGACGATTACATGCGCACCAACGTTCCGGGCATCTACGCAATTGGCGACGTCACGGCAAAGCTCCAGCTTGCACACGTTGCTGAGGCACAGGGCGTGGTTGCTGCTGAGGTTATCGCTGGCGCTGAGACCCAGCTACTGGGTGACTACATGAACATGCCGCGTGCTACCTTCTGCAACCCGCAGGTTGCTTCCTTCGGCTACACCGAGGAGCAGGCACGCGAGAAGTTTGCTGACCGCGACATCAAGGTCGCAACCTTCCCGTTCTCCGCAAACGGCAAGGCAGCGGGCCTTAACGAGACCGCCGGCTTCGTCAAGCTCATTGCTGATGGTGAGTTCGGTGAGCTCATTGGTGGACACATGGTTGGCTCCAACGTCTCCGAGCTTCTGCCGGAACTGACGCTGGCGCAGCGCTTCGACCTCACCGCTGAGGAAATCGGACGCAATATCCACACCCACCCAACGCTTTCTGAGGCAATGAAGGAAGCCGCCGAGGGCATCGGCGGCCACATGATTAACCTCTAAGCGCTTTTCGCGTTAAGGCCCCCGCGAGGGGGCCTTTTCTGCATCTTCTGGCAAATACCCAGTCCTGGAAACACAGACCTGCCGTTGCCACAACATCCAGGAGTCCAATTGTTTCATGCCGATTTAGAGCACTACTTAGCCATTGTTGAGCGGGTTTATGTTGCGGTGCAGCGGAGTGGAAGGCATAAACGAGAATGTTGACATCAGGAATGATCATCGAGTACCGCCCACACAGCTTCTTTGTTGCTGAGATCAACTAGAGCCGGTCCGCCGCAATCGAAGGAGGGCAGGTTAACGGGGGTGTCTTCGGTACTGATGCGGGCTTCCTTCTTGAGGGCAGCGCGGACCGCCTCTTCGACGTATGAGCTCAAAGTGACATTGTTGGCTTTGGCTTGGACCTTCGTTTCTTCAAGGAGTTTCGGCGGGAGGTTTATCGTCGTGCGCATACCTTTAGGGTAGAAAGCATCAAGTCATCATTCAAGAGGTGCAATGATGTATCTGCCTTCAGGAAGCCGTGAAAGGTTGACTGGTGTCTTAATTCAGTGCGAGCGTCAGGATCAGTACTCCGATGGAGAACGCGAGCATGCCTAAGCAGTTGATCCAGAATGCGCTACCGAGGAAGTGGGCGCGGACATGGGCTGCTGCGGCCGCGCAGAAATAGGCGATGACTCCAATCATGGCTGTGATTCCTACGCCGGGGAACCAGAGGCCGGCAATGAGTCCTACGGCGGCGAGGCACTTGATGACAATGAGCGCCCACCACCAGTCCTTGGGGAGTTTGACGCCGCTGAGGCAGGCTTCGATGAAGGGGACTGGTTTGAGGGAGAGGGCGGCGTCGCCAAGCAGAATGGCTGCTAGTAGAAGGGAGGGCCAGGCTGGGGAAGATTCTAGGATCATTGGGTTACTCCGAATGCGGTGTTGAGGCGTTCGATCGATGAGGCGGCTTGGGATGTGAGGTGCTCGGTGTCGTAGATTCCGGCGGCCCAGCCGATGAGTAAGCCGAGGTAGACGTTGTACAGCAGGTCGGCGTACTCGGCCGCATCGGCGCTGCTGAGCCTGGTGCCGAGTCGCAGGGTGATTTCATCGGTCAGGAGCGTTTTGAGTGCGGTGAGCGCTTCGCCTTGATTGCCTTGTTGGATGAGTGCTGCGCCAAAGGCGCGGGAGAGCTCTTCGTGGCCGGTAAACATCTGGAGGAAAGGTCTCAGGACATCGAGAAGGCTATCGGATTGTCCCCGGATGTCATCGTGGAGTTCTGAAATGTGTTGGCCAATGGTGCGGATGAGCAGCGTTTGTTTGTCGCCGACTCCCATGACGGTTCCCACGCTAACGCCAGCTTCGGATGCGATAGTCCGGATGCTGGTGGTGGCGTAGCCCTGAGTGAGGAAGAGTTCGTAGGCGGTGGCTAGGACCTTGCTGACGGTGCCAGCTTTGGCGGCCGAGCGCGATGAGTGAACGTGTTCAGTGAACATGTTCAAAAGGGTAGCTCTTGATGGTTTCGAGGTCAATGACGCCGAAGTGTTGACAGTTGGCGCTAGGCCAGCGTGGGGAAGACGCGGTCGCGCAGCAGGTGTGCAAGCTCGCGGTCGGGGGCTGCTGGGTTGACCCAGGCGGTGTCGCCGATTTCGGCGGCGGCATGGGGTTCGTCGGCGGTGACGGTGCGGGTGTAGGTGAAGATGGTGCCGACGACGACCTCGCCCGGTTCGTTGGCGGCGGGAGCGTCGAAGGTGCCGAGTTTGTTGAGGCTCTCGGCGTCGAGGGTGAGGCCTACTTCTTCGGCAACTTCGCGCAGGGCGGCGTCGACAAGCGCCTCGCCCGCCTCGGGCTTGCCGCCGGGCAGTTGGTACTTGGTGGAGGACTTCTTGCGCACGGTAAGCACGTGGCCTTGTGGGTTGCGGATGACGACGGCTGCTACTTCAATCATGGCTGCTGATTGTAGGCGGCCTAGAGCAGCGGCAGGAGCACGAGGGCGAGATTGAGTGCGATGACCAGCGCGGCAAGCGTCCAGCCCACGGCCATAGACCAGGGTTTCGCGGCGAACTCACCCATGACGTCCCGGGAGCCGGCATAGCGGAAAAGCGGGATGATGGCGAAGGGGATGCCCAGGGAAAGAAGTGCCTGGCTGACCACCAGTGCCATAGTGGGGTCGACCCCGCAGCCGATGATGACCAGCGCCGGGATGAGCGTGACCAGGCGGCGGACTAGTAGGGGGACCTTGATGTGAAGCAGGCCGTCCATGATTTCGGAGCCGGCGTAGGCGCCCACTGACGTCGAGGCGAGGCCGCTGGCCAGCAGGCCGATGGCGAAGAGAACGCCGGCCAGCGGGCCGAGGTGGCTGGCAATCGCCGTGTGGGCCCCGGAGATGGTCTCTGTGCCGTCCACGCCGTAGAGGGCCGAGCCCGCCAGGACCAGCAGGCCCACGTTGACGAGCCCGGCGATGGACAGCGCCACGGCGATGTCCGCGCGGGTGCCGGCCAGCACGTGGGGGATTTCCAGGTCGGGGTAGCGCTGCTTGGTCAGGGAGGAGTGTAGGTAAATGGCGTGCGGCATGACGGTGGCGCCCAACATGGAGGCGGCCAGCAGGATGCTGTCCTTGCCCTCTAGGCGGGGGATGAGGCCGCCGGCCACGTCGGCGGGGTCGGGCGGGGCGATGGCGAGGCCGGCAAGGAAGCCGATGCAGATGACCAGGAGCAGGCCGATGACAAGCCCCTCGAACCACTGGTTCTTCTTCTGGAAGATGAGGAGAATGATGGAGACCGCGCCGATGATGAGCGCGCCCGCGAACAGGGGGAGGTTGAAGAGGAGTTGCAGGGCAATGGCGCCGCCGATGACTTCGGCGAGGTCGGTGGCCGCGGCGATGAGCTCGGCCTGGGCCCACATGCCTAGGCGCGCGCGGCGGGAGAGACGCTCGCCCATGATTTCCGGCAGGGAGCGGTGGGTGACTAGGCCCAGTTTGGCGGAGTGGTACTGGATGAACATGGCCATGAGGTTGGCCACGACGAGTACCCACACCAGGAGGTAGCCGTAGTGGGAGCCGGCGCTGATGTTGGCGGCTACGTTGCCGGGGTCGACGTAAGCCACTGCAGCAACGAAGGCGGGGCCGGTGAGGCTGATTAAGGTCTTACGCATAGGCATCTCCATACCAAAAGTTCAACTACTTGAAGTCTAGTTTTCATCGCCATATGTTCAAGCCAGGGGGGTGGCGATCCCGCGAGAACAAACGGGATGCTTGTGCGACCACGAGGTCTGGTTTTTCGGGGCTGGGTATTTGCGTTCCGGCAGCGAAGCGCGACGCCGCAAGCCCGGGATGTCGCGTGCTTAGTACGGCGCCACTGCAGAGCGATGGGCGTCGATTGTCAGCGTTTCGTTGATGGCGGGGAAGGCGCGCTGGGCGCAACTGGCACGCGGGCAGGTGCGGCATCCGTTGCCAATCGGGGTCGCGGCAGATAGGTCGCCCAGATCAAGACCCTCGGCATATACCGTGCGGTCAGCATGACGAGCCTCGCAGCCCAGGCCAATGGCGAAGAGCTTATTTGTATCGCCGTAGCGGCCCTGGTGGTGCTGAACCGAACGCGAAATCCACAGGTAGTTGCGCCCATCGGGCATCTGCGCGAGCTGGCGGGAGATAACTCCGGGGTTAGAGAAGGTCTCATAAATGTTCCACAGCGGGCAGGTACCGCCCGAGTTGGAGAAGTGGACGCCGGTGGCTGATTGACGTTTGGACATATTGCCGGCGCGGTCCACGCGGACGAACGTGAATGGAATGCCACGCTTGTTCGTGCGCTGCAGGGTAGAAAGGCGCGAAGCCACCGTTTCGTAGCCCACGCCAAAGACCTGGCATAGGTATTCCAGGTCATAGCCCGATTGCTCTGCTTCAGAATGAATAGTGGTGTAAGGAAGGATTGTGGCTGCCGCAAAGTAGCTGGCGATGCCTCGCTTAGCAAGGTTGCGCGAGGCGTCGGAAGTGAAGGGCTCTTCGTCGACAAGGGAGTCGATGAGCTCGCCAGCTTCCAGAAATCCCAGCTCAGCAGCCATTCGGAAGGCGCGCTGCCCCTCGGAGAGGCGGCTGGCGAGGCGGAACGTTCCGCTTTCGCGGTCGAAACGGTGAAGCGTGCCATCCATTTGTGGTGTCGTTACGATCTCGACGCCGTGTTTGTCGCGCAGCCGCGCTGAAAGGGCGGCCTCGGTATCGCGGATGCGGAATTGCGAAACGTCCAGCTCAGAAGCGAGCGTCTCAGCGTGAACGTCTAGTTCATCCAGGTAGTTTTGGCGCGCATAGAAGAAGTCGCGGACTTCGTCGTGTGGCATGGAAAGCGCCTGTGTGCCTGCGGAGCGGCGGGTATCGGTGGCAAGGGACAGTTTGTCGCGAACATTGCCGTAGCGGCGGTGAATCTCCACCAGCGTGCGGGCCACGGTGGGGTGGTTATAAACCAACTCGGACAATTCTTGCAGTTCAACGGGGGAGGGGCATAGCTCCTTGTCCTGGATGACATCCTGGATTTCAGCCAGTAGGCGGGAGTCATCATCGCGGGAGAAGAAGGTGGCGTCGACGCCAAATACCTCAGTAATGCGCAGCAGTACCGGTACAGTTAAAGGGCGGACGTCGTGTTCGATCTGATTGACATAGCTAGCCGAAAGCCCCAGCGTAGAGGCTAGAGAGGCTTGGCTTAGATCCCGTTCGCGCCGCAATTGGCGCAGGCGTGAACCCACGTAAGTCTTACTCATGTGAAAAAGATTACCGGCCCCTGCCATCCTGTAACAGGATTTTTGCAAAGACTGTGTGAAGGTTCTTAACCTCCCTGCGAATAGGGGTAAAAATGTGTGGAGTGTGGGCGGTGTGACTCCTGCGAAAGTTTGACACATAAAGGGGTGAGCTAGTCACTCCGAAAATTAGCTGTGACGAACCTCATAGACGCTGGGAATTTCGCAACGTGAGTATTGCGTAAAAAGCAGCGTGCAAGGTAAACGGCTTTTCGAATACTCCGTTTTAGGCGATCCTTACCTAATGAAATTTCTACGGACTGCTTAGGCCCTTAAGAAGAGACTGCTTTGGCCCGAATTTGACTAGTTGCCAGCGGATAAGGCTGCGTAAGGTAATAGCGACTATGGAGGTGTCATGTCTGTAAAAAATCCTGACCGTGAGGCAATCGCTCACGGCCGCATCACTAACGAAACGATTCGTACTAAGCCTTCCGTACCCACCTGGGCACTGAAGATTACGATGGCCATCACCGGCCTGTTCTTTGCGCTTTTCGTAGTCGGCCACATGGCCGGCAACCTGAAGCTTTACTTGCCGGCGCACGACGGCGACGAAGCACTCGATATCTACGGCGAGTTCCTGCGTGATCTGGGCGCACCGCTCATCCCGCACGGCCACCTGCTGTGGATGATCCGCATTGTTTTGCTGGCTTGCGTTATTGCACATATTTACGGTGCATTCGCACTTACCGCTCGCTCCAAGCAGTCCCGCGGCAAATTCAAGCGCACCAATCTGATGGGTGGCCTCGACTCCTTTGCAACCAAGACCATGCTGGTCACCGGTGCAGTCCTGCTGCTGTTCATCGTCTTCCACCTGCTGGACCTCACCATGGGTGTGCAGCCGGTTGCGCCTGAGGCATTCGTGCACGGCGAGGTCAAGGCAAACATGATTGCCACCTTCAGCCGCTGGCCAGTCACCATCTTCTACGTTCTGGCGATGTGCTGCCTGTTCCTGCACCTGACCCACGGCATCCGTCTGGCTGCTTCTGACCTGGGTATCACCGGTGCGAAGTGGCGTCAGGTCTTCGTGATTCTGGCCTACATCATCCCGGCTGTAGTTTGCATCGCAAACATCGTTATGCCGCTGTCCGTCGCCCTGGGTTGGGTCAGCTAAAGGAGCTTTTTAAAAAATGACTAACACTGAACTCAAGCGCGAGCATCCGAAGTTCTCGCACCCGACGTCGATTGTCCCGGGCGTCACCGCAGGTCGCATCCTGGAGTCCCACGAGCCGCACGGCGTTCCGATGAAGGAAATGTGGAGCTACCAGAAGGATCATATGGATCTGGTCTCCCCGCTTAACCGCCGCAAGTTCGAGATCGTTGTTGTTGGTACCGGTCTGGCGGCCGGTTCCGCAGCTGCCGCCCTCGGCGAGCTGGGCTACAACGTGAAGGTCTTTACCTACCACGATTCCCCACGTCGTGCGCACTCCATCGCTGCGCAGGGCGGCGTCAACTCCTCCCGCCACAAGAAGGTGGACAACGACTCTGCATACCGCCACACCAAGGACACCGTGAAGGGCGGCGACTACCGCTGCCGCGAGTCCGACTGCTGGCGCCTGGCATATGAGTCCGTGCGCGTTATCGACCACATGAACGCCATTGGTGCTCCTTTCGCCCGCGAGTACGGCGGCACCCTGGCAACCCGCTCCTTCGGTGGTGTTCAGGTTTCCCGTACCTACTACACCCGTGGTCAAACAGGCCAGCAGCTGCAGCTGTCCACCACCTCGGCGCTGTACCGCCAGATTGGCCTGGGCAACGTGGAGCTGTTCGCTCACCACGACATGCAGGACATCATCACCTACAACGACAATGGTGTGAAGCGCGCGGGCGGCATCGTTACCCGTAACCTGATTACCGGCGAGCTGAAGGCCTTCACCGGCCACGCAGTAATCCTCGGTACCGGCGGCTACGGCAACGTCTACCACATGTCCACCCTGGCTAAGAACTCCAATGCTGGCGCCATGATGCGTGCTTACGAGCACGGCGCATACCTGGCTTCCCCGGCATTCATCCAGTTCCACCCGACGGGTCTTCCGGTCAACTCCGAGTGGCAGTCCAAGACCATCCTCATGTCCGAGTCGCTGCGTAACGACGGCCGCATTTGGTCCCCGATCAAGGAAGGCGACGACCGCCCCGCCAACGAGATTCCGGAGGAGGAGCGCGACTACTTCCTGGAGCGCCGTTACCCGGCCTTCGGCAACCTCGTTCCGCGTGACGTTGCATCCCGTGCGATCTCCCAGCAGATCAACAAGGGCCTGGGCGTCGGACCACTGCACAACTCCGTTTATCTGGACTTCCGCGATGCAATTCAGCGTCTGGGTAAGGACAAGATCCGTGAGCGTTACTCCAACCTCATCGAGATGTACGAAGAGGCAATCGGCGAGTCCGCATACGAGACCCCGATGCGTATCGCACCGACCTGCCACTTCACCATGGGTGGCCTGTGGACCGACTTCAACGAGATGACCGCTATCGACGGCCTGTTCGCCGCCGGTGAGTGCTCTTGGACCTACCACGGTGCGAACCGCCTGGGCGCTAACTCCCTGCTGTCCGCATCCGTCGACGGCTGGTTCACCCTGCCATTTACGGTTCCTAACTACCTGGCTAAGCACCTCGGTGAGGACAAGCTGGCTGAGGATTCGGCCGAGGCACAGAAGGCTGTTGCGCGCGCACAAGATCGCATCGACCGTCTGATGGGAGTGCGTGGCAATGACCCGCACGGCCCAGCTCACTACCACCGTCTGCTCGGTGAGATTCTCTACTGGGGCTGCGGCGTTTCCCGTAACGTCGAGGACCTCAAGGTCGCTATCCAGAAGATTCGCGATCTGCGCGAGGAATTCTGGGCTAACGTCCGCATCACCGGCAACGCCAACGACATGAACCAGGTCCTCGAGTACGGTCTGCGCGTTGCTGACTACATCGACCTGGGCGAGCTCATGTGTGTTGACGCCCTGGACCGTGACGAGTCCTGTGGTGCGCACTTCCGTGACGACCACCTCTCCGAGGATGGCGAGGCTGAGCGTGACGATGAGAACTGGTGCTTCGTTTCTGCCTGGGAGCCAGGCGCAAACGCTGGTGAGTTCATTCGCCACGCAGAGCCGCTGTACTTTGATTCGATCCCGCTGATGACAAGGAACTACAAGTAATGAAACTGACACTTGAGATCTGGCGTCAAGCCGGACCGACGCAAGAAGGCAAGTTCGAGACCGTGCAGGTTGACGACGCCGCCGAGCAGATGTCCATCCTGGAGCTGCTCGACCACGTCAACGAGGGCATGGTCGAGGCTGGCAACGAGCCTTTCGCATTCGCATCTGACTGCCGTGAGGGCATCTGCGGCACCTGTGGTTTGCTGGTCAACGGCCGCCCACACGGCCCAGGCCAGAACACCCCGGCTTGCCAGCAGCGCCTGTTCCAGTTCAAGGATGGCGACAAGATCAAGCTGGAGCCATTCCGCTCTGCCGCATACCCGGTTATCAAGGACATGATCGTGGACCGCTCCAAGCTGGACCACGTCATGGAGCAGGGTGGCTACGTCTCCATGGACGCCGGCACCGCTCCGGATGCCGATACCCTGCACCTCAACCACGAGACCGCCGAGTACTCCCTCGACCACGCGGCCTGCATCGGCTGCGGTGCCTGCGTGGCATCCTGCCCGAACGGTGCAGCTCACCTGTTCACCGGCGCGAAGCTGGTTCACCTTTCCCTCATGCCGCTGGGCAAGGAAGAGCGTGGCCGTCGTGCACGCAACATGGTCGATGACCTCGAGCAGAACTTCGGTCACTGCTCCCTTTACGGCGAATGCGCTGACGTCTGCCCAGCAGGCGTTCCGCTGACCGCTGTGTCCGCAGTTACCCGCGAACGTGCACGTGCTGCTTTCCGCGGCAAGGACGACTAAGATATAGTCATTCACAGGAATAACAGGAACGAGAGAAAGTTTCAGCCATGAGCGACAACACCCACGCAGTTGCTGATCACGCAAGTGAGACCTACCCGGAGTTCTCCGGCAAGATCCAGGACTCTTACATTGAGGGATACGACCCAGTATCCTTCGGCGCACCGCACTCTTCTTTGCTGCGCACCTCCACCTGGGTCGGCATGGGCCTGATCCTTTCTCTGCTGCCGGCAGCCGGCACCCTGATTTGGGGCCTCGGCGCTGGTGCCTTCCAGTACGGCGTGGGCCAGGAAAGCTCCAAGATTTCCATCATCGTCGGTGCTGCCCTGCTCGTCGTCATTGCTGTCGCTTGCGTTGGTCTCATCCACTACGGTCGTCGTTACTATCGTCAGTACCGTTCTGAGACCGGTCGTATCAACTAAGCTGGTGCGAACTTAGCATTCCTGCCACAAGCGCCCCTAGCCATCCTCGATGGAGGCTAGGGGCGCTTTTCATTTGCCTATCTGCACCAGGGAAGAGGCCGCGCGCTGAATCCGTTAGTACAGTTATACGGAGCAACAAAAGGAGTCACAGCCAACATGAGCATTGCCGTACCAGGCCCCAATCCCGCCGACGTCGCCGAGCGTCGCCGCACGCTACGCAAGTACCAGTGGGGTGTCACCGGCCTTTTGATCTTGGCTGCCGTCATCTTCTTCGCATGTTCCTGGTGGCAGCATCAGGACGCGAATGCTCCGGCTTGGGTGGGGTTTGTGCGCGCGGGCGCGGAGGCCGGCATGGTCGGCGGCTTGGCTGACTGGTTCGCGGTTACCGCCATCTTCCGCCACCCCATGGGCATTCCGATTCCGCACACGGCGCTCATCCCAAAGAAGAAGGATCAGGTCGGCGAGGCCTTAAGCACCTTCGTGGAGGAGCAGTTCCTCACCCCGGACGCCCTCTCGGCGAAGATTTCGGAAAACAACATTCCCGAAAAGGCCGGCGCCTGGCTGGCCCAGGAGCCTAACTCGCAGCTAGCCGCGCAGAAGGCGGCCGATATCCTGGCACGCGCTGTCAATAGCTTCGATTCCGCCGAGGCCGAGGACCTCATCCGCACCCAAATCCTCGACCGCATGCTGGAGCCCGAGTGGGGCCCGCCGGTGGGACGTTTGCTGGAAGGCTACATCGCCGATGGCAAGGCAGAGCCGCTTGTCGACGACCTCATTGACTGGGCGCATGCCAAAGTCCTCACCCTTGAAACCGAAGTCATCGAGCTTGTCGACGAAAAGATGCCGGCTTGGCTTCCCCGCTTCGCCCGCGGCATGGCCGGTGACAAGGTTTACGTCGCCATCGTGGAGTGGGCCTCCGAGGTCAAGTATGACAAGAACCATGCTGTGCGGCAGTCTATCCGTCGCAACCTGGAGCTGTTTGCACGGCGCTTGCAGGACGACCCCGAGATGGTCGCCCGCGTTGAGGGCATCAAGCAGGAGATGATGAACTCCGAGCAGGTACAAGCCATGCCGGGGGCGGCGTGGGAGGCCTTTAGGGCGGGCGTCGCCAAGCAGGCGAGCGAACCGCAATCCTTCCTGCGCACCAAAATTGCGACCGAAGCACAGAACTTCGGCGTGCGCATTCAGCAGGACCCGCGTTTTCGTGACAAGGCGAATGAAATCGTGGATAAGGCCGCGCGCTGGGCGGCGGAGAATTTCGCCGGAGACATCATCAGCATCATCCCGGAGACCATCAAGCGCTGGGACGCCACCGAAGCCGCCGAAAATATCGAGCTTTTGGTGGGCAAGGATCTGCAATTTATCCGCCTGAATGGCACGGTTGTGGGAACACTGGCAGGATTGGTGATCTACACCGTAAATCACCTCGTCTTTGGTGCTTAAAGGAGAAAAATAATGGCTAATTCCTTCGTTAATTCTTTGAAGACCGCGGGCGCTTCTGGCTTGGAAGCCGCCAAGGATTTTTCTAGCCGCGTGAAGGCAGAGCACGCGCAGCAGCCGAAACCGGAAGGCTCTTTCCTCGACAAGGTCACCGGCACCGCCCGCGGCCTTGGAAAAAGCGTCAGCAACGCCGCCGGTGAGGTGCGTGACTCCGAGGCTTTTGCCCGCGCTCGCAAGGACTTTAATGCGGCCTATGAGGAAGGCCGCGAGGGCGTCGAGAGTGCGATTTCCAGCGTGAAGGAAAAGCGCTCCGGCTCCACCTCGGCAAACGGCAACATCATCGACGGCGAGGTCATTGCAGAAGGCGAAGAAAATCCGTTTGGCCCGGCCCGCTAGGCTGGGATACCTATGGACATCATCATTTACCTTCTCAACCACGCAGCCGGGTGGTTCTTTACCATCTTGAGCATCTTCGCCATTGTTGGCGCCATCCTCGCCGCCACCACTCGCGAGGATGCCTACCGTGCCGGCGACCGCAAGAGCAAGTGGACCTGGGTGGGCATGCTGGCAGCTTCCGCGCTGGCGCTGAACTTGCCGTTTTCTTTCCTGCCGTGGATTGGCGCAGTCGTGACCGGCGTCTACTGGTTCGACGTCCGCCCGCAGCTCAAGGCCATCGTCAACGGCGATTACAGCTACTAAGATGCGCAATCTCTTAAACGCTGCTCTCGACGACGTCCGCGCCGCCGCGCAGCCGGATGAGGCCCTGCTCGTCGCGCCCACGCACGTGCTGGCTGCACAGGGCGCCGCCCACGTGGTCACCGTCGCCGGCTATCCCACCGGCCGCCACCACAGCCTCATCAAGGCCTCCGAGGCGCGCCTGGCGGTGCAGTCTGGCGCCGCGGAGGTATGGGTCGCGGTAGACGCCCTGCTTGGCGACGCCACCAGCTTGCTCACCGATCTCATCACCGTCCGCGAGGCCTGCCCGCAGCCGGCCCAGCTTGGGCTTATCCTTCCCGCGAGCGAGAATGCTCTCGCCGCGGCGCAAGCGGCAGCGCAGGCGGGCTTCGATAAGCTCGTCTATTCCTCGCCTGCCCAAGCCGAGCAATTACAAGAAAAGCTCACGGGCCAGCCGGCAGGTTTGTTGCCTGCCGAGGTCTGGCCCGCGAGCTAGCCTAAGTGCAAACGCCTTTTAACGGCCTTGTTGCGCGGGTGCTGGGGTGCCTTCCTTCGCGCCTTTGCCCGCCGCATTGGCGGCGCTGCCCAGCTCGCTCATCGGCACGTCTTGGCCGGTGATGGTGAGGTTGAGCTCGCCGTCTGCCACATCCACCTCGTCGACGCTCAAGCCCTCGCCGATGAACTGATCCTTCATGCCTTTCTGCAGCGCAGTAGAGATGGCGTCGGTTGCCTCCTTTGGCAGGTCAAAGCCCAGCAGGGAGGCGTTCTTTGCCGTGATCGACAGGTTTCCGTCCTGCGCCTTCGGCTCCAACGCGAGATTGGCGAGGCCGCCAGCGAACTCGACGTCGAGAAGATTCTCGGCGTCGTTAGCCGTGATGTTGGTGACCACCAAGTTGCCGACCTGTTCGCTACCGGACTCGTCTGCGATGCCCTTCTGGAAGGTGGCCAACAGGTAATCATCTGGAACCTTGGTGGAAGCTCGGAGGGAGCCTGCCACCGGGTCATCGGACAGCGTCATGTCTTCGATGTGGACGTTGGTAGCCGGCTGGCCCTTGATCTCGGTGCCGTCGATCTGCAGCGTGGACGGCGTTTCCATGTTCATTTCGCTGAGCTTGCCACCGAATAGTCCAAGCAGGATAGGAGTGGTGCCGAAGCTAATGTTCGGATCCTCCTGGGACTCAATTCCTTGGTCCTTGGCGGCCTGGGCGAACTGGTCTTTCATTTGGTTGCCCATGAACCAGCGCAGGCCGAACTCCGCCAGCAAAATGAGAACGAGGAATGCCACGAGCACTCCGATGAGTATTTTCCAAGCCAGAGACGTCTTCTTTTGAGCCATACCTACCAGTGTTACTTATGTGAACTCACAGCGCCAATGAGGGCAACCTGCTTCACAGCTTTGGCGCAACGACTTCCCAGTTAACGCTCAAGACGCTATCGCGCATTCTCCTGCGCACCGGATGCACGGGCAGCCCCGCATCAATCATCGCCTGTTGCGCCATTCGCCAGCGCACACGAGGCCCGTGGGGAGCCCACCCCGCGGCGTGATCCCATGCGCGGTCGGCGGCCTGCAAAAGCTCATGAATCGGCTCGCCCGGAATGTTGCGGTGGATAAGTATCTTGGGCAGGCGTTCCGCTAAGTCAGAGGGACGCTCCACGTTGAAGGGATCCCATGCCAAATGCAGGCTCTGCGGGCCTTCGCGGTTGAGCAGGATCCAGGTGGATAGCCTGCCCAGCTCATCGCAGGTGCCTTCCACGAAGAAACCACCAGGGGCCAAGCGCGAGGTAACCTCTTCCCATGCCTCGGGAACCTGGGAGACATCGTATTGGCGCAGCACATTGAAAGCACGCACCAGCTGCGGGCGATACCCCGCCAGCTCGAAGCCTCCCAGCTCGAAGGTCACGCCGTCGCGAGGCGGCAGCACGCGCTCCGGCGCAATCTCCAGGCCGGTCACCCGCACACGGGGATTGACCCGCCGCAGCCAGCCCGCCCATTCCACGGTGGTGAAATGGGACGCGCCATAGCCGACGTCGAGAGCCAGCGGCTCCTCCACGGACCGCAGCAAAGCCGTGATGGAGGGGTGTGCGGCGACCCACCTATCGCAGCGACGAAGCCTGTTTTGATTGGTGGTACCGCGGGTAATAACGCCGAAAGGCCGACCCGCACTCGCGCTTGCGCGCAGGTTATGTGCGTGATCGGCCATTTCTGTTAAAAGTAGCGTTTAGAGGTTGTCAGCGATCCACTGCTCGGTCAGCTTGCCCTCGTTATTGAAGAGCTCACCTAGGGCATCGGCAACTTTCGGCTCGATGGCAGCGCCCATCATCGGGATCTTCACGGAGATCTCGTTGACGTAGGACAGGGTGGTGGTATCACCCTCGCCGGTCAGGGCGATGTCGCCGCCGAAGTCAACAGGGGTTCCCTTGACGTCTGCGGTGTATTTAACATCGGCAGCATTGCCGTTGAGCTCACCAATGGTGACGACACGCTTGACCTTCAGGTCCTGAGAAACCATGGCGCGGACAGCTTCAGGCAGCAGGGTGGTTGGCAGCACCTCGAAGAGGATGGCTACGTTGTTGGTGAAATCATGAACCTGGCCCGGATCCGGAGAAAGGTTAGCAACAATGTGCTCCCAGTAACCCTGCGTGAGCAGCGCCTGGTGAACCTTTTCGATGGGCTGATTGATCGTTACGGTGTTTTCGCTACGGGTTGACATGCTTTACAGACTACCTTGGTAGACGTGCTTGATGAATTTATGACCCAGAAGCTCTCCGCGATCGACGGCCTCGTCCTCGACACGGAGACCACCTTCGCAGACCTGACCACCCTGCGCGTAGGCGGCAAACCTGAGCTGTGTTTGCGGGCCACGCTTGCCGACGCCGCCATTTCCGCTGTCAAGGCACTGGATCAAGCTTCTATTCCTTTCGTCGTGGTGGGCGGCGGTTCTAATCTCTTGGTCGCCGATGAGGGCATCGATGTCGTAGCACTCGTCCTCGACTTCGCTGAGGTGAGCGTGGACGCGGAGACTGGCGTGGTCCGCGCGGAAGCCGGCGCGAACTGGGACGAAGTGGTTGCCGCTTCCGTGGAGGCGGGCCTCGGCGGCATCGAGTGCCTGTCCGGAATCCCGGGAACCGCGGGCGCTGTGCCGGTACAAAACGTGGGTGCGTATGGCGCAGAAATCTCGGACGTGCTTAACCGCGTGCGCCTGTATACCCGCGAGACCGGTGCCGATGAGTGGGTTCCCGCCTCCGACCTGGACCTGGCTTATCGCTACTCCAACCTGAAGTTCACCCACCGTGCAGTCGTGCTCGAGGTGGAACTGCAGCTTTCTACGGATGGGCTTTCCAAGCCGCTGCGCTTTGGCCAGCTCACACAGACCCCGGGCGAGCGCCGTCCCGTCGCGGAGGTGCGCTCGCAGGTGCTGCAGCTGCGCCGCGGCAAGGGCATGGTCTTGGACCCAACCGACAACGACACTTGGTCCGCCGGCTCCTTCTTTACCAATCCCATCGTGGACTCTGCGGTTGCCGATAACATCCAGGAAATCGTGCGCACCGAACGCGGCGCCGAGGACGCAGACCGCATGCCGCGCCACGCCGTCCTCGCAGGCTCGGACGGCGAGGAAATAAAGCTCTCGGCCGCCTGGCTCATCGAGCGCGCCGGGTTCGCCAAGGGCTATCCGGGTGCTGGTCCGGCTACCTTGTCCACGAAGCACACTCTCGCGCTGACGAACCGTGGGGCCGCGACGGCCTCCGACATCGTGGCGTTGGCGCGCGAGATTCGCGCGGGCGTCGCCAAGCGCTTCGGCGTAGAGCTCGTGCCGGAGCCGGTCTGGATTGGGGTGTCCATTTAGGGCGTCCTGCCCCAGGACGTACCGCTGTGTGAAAATACGGCCTTCCAATTGCGCGAATTGGAGGGCCTATTTACATTGAGAGGTATCCGTGTGCTTGGGGGAGCACGCACACTTGGGGGAAGTAGAGGATGCTGCAACCAATTCGGGGGAAACACTCGCGCACCATTGACCGTCTCGTGGCGAAGGGCAAAGCCGTGCGCATCACGCCGGGCCTGGCGTTGCCGCGCCAACCCACCCCGCGCGAACTCGCGGGGATTTTGAACGAGCGTTATCCTGGCACCGTGCTGGATGGAGGCTCGGCCGTTGCGGTCTATACAGAGCGCAAGCTGGAGTTTCCGCTGCAGCTCATGGCGGCACGTCACGCTCGCACCTGCGCGTATTTCTCCACGCGGCGCGCCATGCCCAAGGGCCCATATATGGTCAACGGCCTAAACGCGTGCAATCCGCTGCAAGCGCTGGAGGTTGTGGAAGAAGACAAAGCCATCGAGTTCTTGGAGCGTTTCTGCAACGGCAAGGATGGCCACCAACGGCTGGCCTTTTATAAGGAGGATTTCCAGCGCTTTCCCTCGCGCACGCGGCGGATTATGCAGCGTAGCGTCATCGGCAGTGATAGCAAATACGAGCGTCTTCTCACCCAAGCCCTTGCCGATGCCTGCCTCGCAGTGGCCAACAACCAACGCATCGGGCCGTATTACTGGGATATCGTGCTGGCCAAGGAGAAGGTCGCAATCGAGATAGATGGCTACGAGTACCACAAAGGTGAGCGCATCCAACGTTTCGAGCTGGACCGCCAGAAGCTCAACGACGCGGTGCAGCGCGGGTGGAAGCCGCTGCACTTCACGGCGGGGATGATTGAGCATCATCTGCAGGTTGCCATCGACCAGGTCATCGCCGTGGCCCGCGGGGGAGGGCAGTTGCTGCCGCCAGCGTGGAAGTGGCATCACTATTTCCGCTACGAGAACGTGTGGCGGTGAGCGCTGTGCCCGCGGCACCGTACTTCTGTGTGTATTTAGTGCAGGAAATAGGGCCGGTTTGAGGGGGCTATTTACACAGGGAGGTACACGCACACGAGGGAAGCAGCTACGGTGGTGTCCATGATTGCGCTTGGCTGTACCTCAATGACTCCGCACTCCTATCCCGATTCCCCGCGTCGCGCCGAGATGGTCGATGTCCTGCGTGGCGCGGTGGAGGCAGGCGTAGAGCTCTTCGACACCTCTGAAATCCAGGGGCCCTTCACGGGCGAAGAAATGCTTGGCGACGCCCTGGGCAACCGCGCCCGCGTCCTCACCAAGTTCGGATGGGAGATTAAGGAAGGAAAGCCCACCGGCGCTTTGAACTCGCGCCCGGAGGTTATTCGCGCGAGCGCCCATGGTTCGTTACGCCGACTAAAACGGGAGCGCTTGGACGTGTATATGCAGCATCGCGTGGACCAAGACGTGCCCATTGAGGAAGTAGCGGGCACAGTAAAAGAACTTATCGATGCAGGTGACGTGGCCGCTTTCGGGCTGTGCGAGGCAAGCCCGGAGACCATTCGCCGCGCGAACAAGGTCTGCCCGGTGACGTATCTGGAGTATGAATACTCCATCTTCAGCCGCGACGTAGAAGAAGAAATCATCCCGCTAGCCCGCGAATTGGGCGCGGAGTTTATGGCCTATTCACCGCTGGCGAAGGGGCTTTTGGCAGGCCGCAGCGAGCCAGATGATGATTCTTCCTCGCCGCGTTTGCACTCTGCGAACTTCGCGGCCAACAAGCAGCTGGCGCAGGAAGTGGCGGCAGCAGTGTCTGACCGCAACGTCTCCGAGATAGCGCTGGGCTGGTTGCTGGCCAAGGACGTGGTGCCGATTGCCGGTTCGACGAACCTCGCACGGATCAAAGAAAACCTCGCAGTCACTGCGCTGAGCGCGCAGGAGTGCGAGGCCGTTGACGAGGTACTAAGCCGAAAGCCCGTGCAGGGCGCGCGGTTGACGCAACAGCATGAAGGCTTCGTGGATAAGGGCCGTAGATAAGGCCCGCGGATAAAGGTTAGGCCATAACCTCGAGCCACTCGTCCTTCTTGGACAAGAACTCGCGGGCGGCTGCCTGTGCGCCTTCGAGGGAGTGGCTGGCGCCCCAGCCGCATTGGCGCTCGTTGGCGGCGGGAACCTCGGTGGCGTGGAGGATATCCTCGAGGCCGTGCTCGAGTGCGTTGAGCAGCTCCTCTTGCTCCATGCCGTTGGTGATGGCATAAAAGCCGGTCTGGCAGCCCATCGGCGCAAAACCGATGAGTTTATCGGTGTAATCGCGCATGAAGTTGGCCATCATGTGCTCGATGGAGTGCACAGTGGGCATTTCGAGGTGAGCCTCATTGGGCTGGCAGAAGCGCAGGTCGTACTTGATGATCTCGGCGCCGCCTCCCAGCGGGGTACGGCCGGCCACGCGGACATAAGGGGCCTTGACGTTGCGGTGGTCCAGCTCGAAGGATTCAACATTGCTGCGTTCAGTCATATATAACAGCCTAGTATCTACTTGGCGTGCCACGGGTGTCACTTCTCTGGCAGCTAGCTGAATGTGCTTAGTCTGGCGAAATGAGCCAGCAGGAGCCTTCCAAGATTCTTCCCCCGCACAGCACTGAGGTGCTGGACATCGACCAAACGGAGAGAAACCCGCTCTCGCGTAAAAACCGCCTGCGCAAGGAGAGCTGGGGTCTTGTGCTGCGTCGGACATGGTCGGACTATTTCCTTGAGGGGCTGGGCGACCGCGGCGCGGCGATGACCTATTTCACGCTTATGGCTTTTGCCCCGACCGTCCTGGCCGTTTATTCGATTGCCACTTTGCTTTTTGCCAATCGGAAGCAAGAGGTGGAGCAGCTGACTGAGCAGCTCATTCAAGATTATCTGCCGCAGGACGTTTCGGCGCAGGCTACGGACATCGTGAATACCATCGTTGGCTCGAGTGCAAAGGGCACCATAGCGCTGGTTTTATCCGTGCTGGTTTCCTTGTTCTCGGCCTCTGGTTACGTCCGCGCTTTTTCGCGCACCGCCAACATGGTCTATGGCCGCGTGGAGGGCCGCGGGCTGTTGCGTACCTGGGCGATGATGTGGGTTCTCACCATCTTCTTGGTGGTCGGCGCGGTGATTTTGGTCTTTGCTAACCTGCTGCGCGATACCGTCATCACTGGGCTTATTGAACCCGTCTCGCGTCCGCTGCATCTGGAATCCGCCGTGGATTTCTTGCTGCGCATTTTCCTTCCTGTGTGGAACTGGCTGCGCTTTCCGGTGACGGTGGTGATGGTCATGGTGCTGATTGCGGTTCTCTATCACTATGCCCCGAACGTGCGCCCACCGCGCTTCCGTTGGATCACCTTGGGCTCTGTGGTGACGCTGCTTGTCAACGTCGTGGTGTGGTGGCTCTTCGGTCTCTACCTGAGCCATTTTGCAGGCGTGAGCGCCTATGGCGCGCTGAGCACCGTGCTGGCTTTGTTCGTTGCAGTCTGGATTATGAATACCGTGCTGATCTTGGGGCTCAAGCTCGACGCCGAGGTTCTGCGGGCGAAGGAGCTGCAGATAGGCCTCGAGTCGCAGCACTACATCCAGGCAGCGCCGCGTTCTGACGTCGCCGCGCGCGCCCAGGCTAAGACCCAGAAAAACCTTGAGGCGCGAGGCGACGCCATCCTCAGACACGGTGCTGAGGACGGCGGCGACGCCGAGGACTAAACCGCGGGGTAGATGCCGTCCTGGCCGAGGCGGGCGGCTTCGACGTCATCGTCAACAACGCCGGCATCGCTCCGCAGATCCCGCTCGAGGACATCACCGAAGAAGAAGTCGACAAGATCTTCAACGTCAACTACAAGGGTGTCCTGTGGGGCACGCAGGCTGCGGCCAAGAAGTTCAAGGAGCTCGGTCACGGCGGCAAGATCATCAACGCCACCTCCCAGGCCGGCATCAAGGGCAACAAGGGCATTCCACTCTACAGCTCCCCCAAGTTCGCCGTGCGCGGCCTGACCCAGGTCACCGCCCGTGACCTTGCGGACGACGGCATCACCGTCAACGCCTACGCGCCGGGTATCGTAAAGACTCCGCTCATGAAGGGTCTTGCTGAGGAACTCGCAGAAAACGCTGGCAAGCCCGCCGAGGTGGGGCTGGGAGCAGTTCACCAAGGACACTTCCTTGGGACGCCTTTCCGAGTCTGAGGATGTTGCCAAGATCATCGGCTTCCTCGCTGGTTCCGACTCTGACTACATCACCGGCCAGACCATCATCGTCGACGGCGGCATGGTCTTCCACTAAAACGCAGGTCGACTATCAGTGAAATGATCGTTGGAAAACTTAGGTGCGCTGACATGACATGTGCTGTTCGCCAGAGCTTGGTGATGAGGGCGAAAGTAGGGCAGCCGCGTCCGGGGAGGATAGACCTAGCGAAGCGTATGAGACGAGAGGATTAGAGACCGCTCTAGCGCCATAGCCCCCTGCTCAAATAGTTCCACTGCTTGTTCACGCTGAGCCTGGCTTAACTTGCTGCTGGATGCATAGAAAAACTCCCCACAATCTGGTTTCTGATTTTCAGTCCGGATTATGGGGAGTAGTTCACTTTGACACCTTTACGGTTAAAGCTGCGGAAAGCCCGCACCGCAGTAGGGGGCGCGGGATCTGGAAATTTCATGCATATTTTGTTTGCCGAGGGTGTGCTGCGGCTCTGAATTCTTTAGAGCCATTCAGCGCCGGGTAAGCGACCGCCCGTGACGAAATATATGATCTTGATAACACCCCAAATTATCCAAGCGAACAGTAGAGGGGATAATCCGGAAAGAATAGAGAATGCAACCAGCAACCACGATTGGCTTTTGTATGCAAGGACTCCAGCTGCTACACCTATGGGTACGGTAATGATGAAATACGGCATGGTCCCTTCCGGAAAAATGGAAGGAAAAAGATACGGGAACGCAATCGCAGTTGTTGAGAGTAAAGCTGAGAGAAGTTTACTTAACTTTAGGCTCTTGTTGCTTTTGTGCCTGTTCATTTCTTTCTCCTTCCCGGACCGTTGGGGATCCACTATGCTAATGGATTGCACAGGGCGGAATTGAAATATGTAGCAATAGCAAGGGCCATCGCGTTTTCTCCGACTCCATTGAATTTGCCCCGGTTTTTACGAATTCCTTGAACCAGCTCCCTGTCGCATGAGCAAGCGAAGTATCCTCGCGAGCCATAGCATTTATCATGCTTTTGGCAGAGAGAGTCGAGAGTATTGATTGGGGCACCCGGACCACTGTGCCCTGGGCCGCACCAGTTTCCATACCCAGGCATGTCGCGCGTTTCAAGGCTGTATATCATGACCTCGTTATTGTCGGCTACGCGGTTGAGGTTTTCTCCTGCGACGAGTAAATAATGCGACGCATTTTCTTCTTTGGCTTTTTCGGTGTCGAAATGGCGTTGTCCGTCCGCCCGATATACGAGGTAGTGAGACAGTGTGGCCATCGCAGTATCAAAATCTGTTGACTCTGATACCTCGCTTGCAGGGATTGCTAAAGCTTGATTGCCAACTAAGTTTTTGTCTTGCGTGCTATCAGCTGGGGATGCGGCGGATACTGTTGGGGTGGTCTCCAGAGCAAAACTTCCGGTGGGGGTAGCGAATATTGTTGCGGCTACAACAAGAACGGGAAAGACTTTTTGGAATGTATTCTTCAACTTCATTTCCTTAATTCTCTTGTCAATCTGGTTTTGTTGAGGAAATTACTGAAGAATTCAAGAGATGGCAATACTTTTACCCAAATTTTCATGAACTTTTGTCTTGTAGTGTGTTGCTTTATCGTTCCAGCAGCCGTTCGATGAGCTGTACCGTGGCGCGATACCACCAAAACCCAATCGCGAAATGCTCCATCATGATCACCTTGTTTGGGTCATTGCTGTGTCGAATATCAAACTTATATGGGACCTTGCACGTTGGAAGGGGGCGGCTTCGCCGTTAGTGAGCAGATGGGTCTTCAACAATTGTCTCTTATCCCCAAGAATGTACGCCAGGTTTGTGCAGGCCGCTCGTTTGTCAGCGGTCGTAGCGTCTCGCTTGCGATAGAGGCGTAGCGCTGTATCCATGCGACTTTGTGAATCCTGACTGTTTAGTCGCCATGAATCCTCTACGAGGGGTTGGTACGGAACATTCGTGTCATCGAAGGCCTTATTGATCAGCGATCCGGTGAAACAGCGGGTTGCGATTGCATTGAGAGAACCGACCTAGCTTATGGCCCCAGTAGAGATTGGGGCTGATTATCGTGTTTACAACTTGCGCTCTTCGGCATTGGAAAACCTCTTGCACAAGGTATTTGTGGTCGTGCGGTTGAAGGTGTCTCAGGTTGGGATCGATGGGCGCACCTACAATCCACATGAGTGGTTCGTCGCGCTGCTTCCGGTGATCAATCAAGCGATTCAGATGATTCAGACTGGCGATATCGTTTCCGTCGTTTATGACCCTGAGAAGCAAAAGTTGGTCGAGCGTTAGCTGAAACGTAGCCGTCAATCATCACTTTGGTGTCGGCGTGCGGCAGGCGGCGGCCTTGACCGGACGGCCAGCGGCCCCCAGGTCGAGCGGCGAACGCAGCCACACCAGGTTCTTCGCCT
>NZ_KV827737.1:0-354726 GCF_001836185.1 Corynebacterium sp. HMSC036D03 | reverse complement strand
GCCACACCAGGTTCTTCGCCTTCGGTGCGATGAGCGGATCAACGCAGTCCAGCGACACGTTGGCCGGGATGCGGCCGGTGCGGAAGACGTCGATGATACCGCCGGTCTGGAAGAGCGCGGCACCCGCCTTGGAGGGACTCGCCCTGCACGTCGTCGATGCGGCCGGCGACCACGACGTCGGCTTTACCCAGAGCAATCTTGCTGCATAACCCAGATAAAGATCCAGCCCACTCTCGACTAGGTCGAGGTGGGCTGAACGATTAAACGAAGCTCATCACGGCGCACGACACCCCGCCAGACGGACGAACAAATGAGCAGGCAGCGAATGCGGTTGAATGGACGGTGTCAAGTTTTTCGTGGCTGGGTGAATTTCTTCGCATCATCAATCGCATGCAGAAATCGCGTACATCGTGTAGGCTCACACGCAGCACTAACAGCCCGAAAGAAGAACGAGAAAGCATAAAGGAGGCGAACCGCGATGATGACCTATAACAATCAGCCGCTAGGACGCTTCTTTAAGCAACTCTTCTAACAGGCTGACTTGACCATTTCCCGGGAAAGCGGCCCTGCTTATCCCGGACGTTGGTGCCAGCCGCGCGACCCGCGCGCAAACTTATAAGTCAGCCGCCCAAGCAGGCCCTTTCTCACGAACTGCGTTACGCAAACGCAGAGAAAGGCTCTTTTATGCGCCTGCACAACTTCGCCTCCATTGTTGAAGACAAGACGGTGGCGCAGGCACAACTCGTCGCTGACCTGCCCTTCGTCTACCCACACGTGGCGCTCATGCCTGATGCCCACTTCGGCAAGGGCTCCTCGGTCGGCACCGTTTTCGGCACGCTGCGTGCCGTCATCCCGGCTGCCGTCGGCGTGGACATCGGCTGCGGCATGATTGCCGTGCGGACCCACCTTACGCACGCGGATATCCAGGACTTCGCTCTCGAGGACCTGCGCACCGCGGTCGAAGACTCCATTCCACTCTCGCCCGGAAACTACAACGGTTGGATCATGGACCCGCGCACCGAGGCCCGCACGCGCGAGCTCGCGCAGCTGGCCCAGGACACCGGCGTGGACCTTAGTCATTCGAAGCACTGGCGCCAGCAGCTAGGCAGTTTGGGCGGCGGCAACCACTTCATCGAGCTGTGTCTCGACGAAGAAGATCGCGTCTGGCTGTTCCTGCACTCCGGCTCGCGCGGCGTGGGTAACAAGATTGCACAGAAGCACATCAAAGCTGCGCAGCGCCACTGCGAGAAGCACTGGATCCAGCTCGCGGACAAGGACCTGGCCTACCTCGTCGAGGGCACGGAAGAGTTCGACTCCTACATTGCGGATCTCCACTGGGCACAGCACTTTGCGCTGCTCAATCGCGATGAGATGATGGACCGCTTCCTCGACTGCGTCGCCACCTGGTCCGGCGCGGATCGCGAGAACCTCGAGCTCGAGCGCATCAACTGCCACCACAACTACACCCAGCGCGAGAACCACTACGGTAAGAACGTGTGGCTCACGCGCAAGGGCGCCATCAAGGCGGATGAGGGCGACCGCGGTCTCATCCCCGGCTCGATGGGCACCGCCAGCTACGTCGTGGAAGGCAAGGGCTACGCGCCGGGCCTTAAGTCTGCGCCGCACGGCGCCGGCCGCGTCATGTCGCGCACCCAGGCCAAGGCCCGCTTCACCGAGGAGGACCTTGCCGCACGCATGGAAGGCATCGTCTATCGTCCCGGCGCCGAGTTCGTCGATGAGATTCCGGACGCCTACAAGGACATCGACCGCGTGATGGCCGATGCCACCCAGCTCGTTGAGGTCAAGCACACCCTGCGCCAGATCCTCAACGTTAAGGGCACCTAATCTGCGCCATTAAGGGACCGTCACTTTGAGTGACTGTCCCTTTTGCGCTTTCCGATGCCTTTCCTGCAGCGTCGCACCAGCACGACGCTTTGCCTTATGTAAGGAAACGAAGCGCGTGACTACTAATGATTACTGCTTATTTATCGCGAAGGGCTGGAACCGCTCGGCCGGTCGGAGGTGAAAGCCGAGTATTAAACTGCGTCGAGGCGAGTTGGCGTTCAGCATCGTTGACCAACATGAAAACATCGTCAGCGAAGTAACCGAGAAGCCCGCCCACACCGATGACTTTCTTACGCAGAATGCCAGCGTCGGTGAGTGAATCGAGAGCATCTCGGGCCGTGCTTGTCGATGAAATCCCCAGCTCGGACTTCACGATGGGCACCGTGACCAAAGGCATGGCAGGTAGCTTCTTGAGCAGTTGGAACTCCGTCGAATTCGATTTCAATGCGCGCTTGCTTCCTTGCGCAGTGCGGTGGTGATTGACCTTGTCCATCCATTCTGCTTCTAGGGCGGCGACGCTATCCGCAAGTTCAGCTGCTTTGGTGGTGGCGACTTGTGCAGCCTTGACGAAGAAAGAGATCCATGCCAGCACGTCACCCTCGCGGAATTTCGTGAGTCCGTCGACGTAACGGTCACCGAGCGTTGCCAGAACCATACTGACGGGGAGAACCGTAGCATCGGTGAGCCCTCTGCGCTGCAAAAGCGCGTGAATCTTGGCTCGCCCCACGCGTCCATTCCCATCCGGGAATGGGTGGATGGTCTCGAACTGTGCATGAACCAGCGCTGCCTGAACGAGCGCGGCGTGGTCTGCCCCGTTGAAGTATTCAATGAGATCGTCGAGGAGTCCTGGGACTTGTACAGGAGGCGGGGGACAAAAGCCGCATCGATGGGGTGATAGTCAGACCCGCCAATCCAGTTTTGAGTAGTTCGTACTCCTTGCAAAGGCTTTTCTGCAACGAGCGCTGTCTGCATTGCAACAATGTCATCCAGGACCAGCTCGTCTTTGTAAGCTAAGTCTGCATTGATGGTGTCGAGGATGGCGACATTGCGGGCGACAGCTGTTGCGGATTCTTTGAAACCCCGAATTTCGGAATCTGATTCACGCGCGAGGATCGCCATGGCCACTTTGTCGGAGTTGGGAGCGATTCCCTCGATCCGGGAGGAAGCGACGGCCTCAGAACGGAGCAGGAGTCGCACAACTCCTTCAAGGGAGTGGGTATTGTCTCTCATCCCAAGATTGTGAATCTCCCGCTCGATGCGAACGATACGTCGCGAGAGCTCGGACGGAAGCTTCAACGACATGCTTGCGAGGGGATCGGGAACGAAAGCGTGATACTTACCTCCTTGTTTGGCGCGTTGAGAAAGACCACTGCCATCAGCGGGGATCCATTCCAATTCGCCTGTCTTTGCCACAGCTGACTCCTGTCATGCGCTTGGGGCATTGGAGATAAGACTTATCCCGGTAGATCGATATCCTAGTTTACCGGGATAGCTGTTATCCCGGTGGACTGCGAGCGCAATGCGCCAGATAACTCTTATCGTGAGCCACTGCTTTGCAGACGTGCGGTTGAAGGTGTCTCAGGTTGGGATCGACGGGCGCACCTACAATCCACATGAGTGGTTCGTCGCGCCGCTTCCCTTTTCCGGAAGCGGGCCTGAGCTCTATCTACTACTGGCTGGTCTGGCCAGCCAGTTAGCTAACGACTACACACTCGGGAATTCACCGTTGCTGCCCAGGCGCGCATCGGCGTCGAGGAGCATGGAGATTTCCGCGGCCTTGTCGGCGTCGACGAGGCCGTAGCCGTCAATCATCACCTTGGCGTCGGCGTGCGGCAGGCGGCGGCCGTCGATGACCTCGAAGAGCGGCGCGCGGCCCAACATGCCGGCCTCGAAGCGGGCGTGACCGGCGGCTAGGCGCTGCTCGGCACGCTCGCGCCAAGCAGCTGCAGCGTCAGTGCCGCGCTGCTTGGCGACGGCCTTCTCAAACACGCCCGGGTGCGCGTACACGATGAGCGCGCCGACGTGTCCGAAGCCCAGCGAGGTCAGCGCCGCGGCCTTCACGCTGCGGCCCGCGGCTGCCAGATCCAGCGGCGAACGCAGCCACACCAGGTTCTTCGCCTTCGGTGCGATGAGGGGATCGACACAGTCCAGCGAGACGTTGGCGGGGATGCGCCCGGTACGGAAGACATCGATGAGCCCGCCGGTCTGGAAGAGCGCGGCGCCGGCTTTGGAGTGGCCGGTGAGCGTCTTTTGCGAGATGACGAACATCGGCTGATCCGCGTCGCGCCCGATAGCTGGCCACAAGATGGAGTGCAGCTCGGACTCGTTCGGGTCGTTGGCGTTGGTGGAGGTGTCGTGCTTGGACAGCACCGTGACGTCGTTCGGGCTAAGGCCCAGCCCGCGCAGCGAGCGTGCGAGACGAGAGTTCTCTCGACCACGACCGGCGCCCAGAGCGCCGAGGCCCGGAGCCGGAATGGAGGTGTGGGCGCCGTCGCCGTAGGAAGCGGCGTGGGCGACCACGGCGAGCACCGGCAGGCCGAGCTCGGCCGCCAGCGAACCGCGCACGAGCAGAACCGTGCCGCCGCCTTCGCCTTCGAGAAAGCCGCCGCGGCGGCGGTCGTTGGCGCGGGAGATGAAGCGCTCGTCGATGCCCTGCGCGGTCATGGCGGAGGTCTGCGCCGTGGCGTTCATATCGCCAAAGCCCTGCAGTGACTCGACCTGAACGTCATCGATGCCGCCGGCGACCACGACGTCAGCTTTACCCAGCGTAATCTTGTCGACGCCCTCCTCGATGGACACCGCGGCCGTGGCGCAGGCGCCGATGGGGTGGATCATCGAGCCGTATCCGCCGACCAAGGACTGCATGGTGTGCGCTGCAATGACGTTGGGTAGGGCTTCCTGCAGGATGTCGGAGGGGCGGTCCTCGCCCAAGAAGCGGGAGACGAAGACCTTGTGCAGGGACTCCATGCCGCCGATGCCGGTTCCCTGCGTGGTGGCGACCTGGCCTGGGTGGACGGCCTGCAGGAGCTCGGCGGGGCTAAAGCCTGCCTGGGTAAAAGCATCGACGGCGGTGACCAGGTTCCACACGGCCATGCGGTCGAGGGAGTCCAGCATGTGGTCCGGGATGCCCCAGCGGGCGGCGTCGAAGTTGTCCGGCATCTGCGCGGCCACGGTGCGGGTCAGCGTGGCCTTGCGCGGCACCTTTGCGGTGGCGCCCTTGTGGCGGGTGACCTCCCACTCGCCGTCAGCCTCGCGGATGCTGGTGAACTCTGGGTCGGCTTCGGCGATGTCGCGGGCGAGTGCTTCCGAGCTGACGCTGAAGGTGATGTCGCGGTCCAAGAACACCGTGGTCAGGTCGATGGAGCCGCGGTCAACCAGGTGGTACTTATCGGTGAGCTCGCGGACGCCGGCGCGGGCCACGACCTCGTCGCGGAAGCGCTCGTAGATGTCCTCTTCTGCAATCTGTTCGTCAGTCTCGCCGACGAACCAGCCCGGCGTGGGCTCCTCGTGCCATGCGATGAGGCCGGTCATCCACGCGAGTTCGATGACACCGGCGGCGGTCAGCTCGCAGGAGCCGTCGCGCTGCAGGCCATACTCGGCCTCGAAGCGGGTGCGGCCGGAACCCCAGGAGCTCACCTCGCCGATACCGGCGATGACCACCATGTCGTCGAGGTCGGTGGTGATGTCGCCAAGTTCCTCAGCCAGCTGCGGCTGCACCGGGCGTGCCGGGGAAGGCAGTGCCTTGATGCGGGCGGTGGTGTTCTTGACGGCACTCTCTGCAGCGGACTGCGCAGCAGGCTTCTCGACCTCTAGGGAGGTCAGCGAGAAGCCTTCGAGACCGCCGGTGAGGTCTGCCTCGATCGGGCGTTCGGTGGCGCGGGCGCGGGACTCGGCGGAAGCTAGGTCTAGCAGCTCAGAGGAGATTTCCTCCGGCGACCAGACGTGGATGCCGGCCTTCTGCGCGGCTGGAACGAGGACGTCGTTGCCGCCCATGAGGTGAGTGCCTGCAACCCAGCCGATCTTGGCTTGCGCAAGGGTGACGCTGGCAGGCCAACCAGCCTCGACGTTCCACTTGGCCAGGATGGCGTCGAGCGCGGCCTTGACTTCGCCATAAGCGCCGTCGCCGCCGAAGGTGCCGCGGTTGGGCGAGCCCGGCAGGACTACGTGGCACCGGGTGGGGCTCGGGGCCTTGACCGCGAGGTCAGAGAGGCCGCCGATGAGGCGCTCGACCGACCACAGCAGCAGGCGAGCCTGGGACTCCGTGGAGGAGCCGGCGTCTGCAAGCGAGCCGGAAACAGACGGTGCCGCGAATGGGAATGCCAAGGTTGGGGTGAGCGCTGGCTTGAGAATCTTCACCTCGTTGCCCACGGATTCGCGCTGCTCGGAACCGATCCACTCCACCAGGGAGTCCACGTCGCGGAAGCTGGTGAGGTTGGCCGGAACCAACCACAGGGCAGATCCCTGGCGGCCGTGCTCGGCGTAGAGGCGGCGGGCGAATTCCTTACGGGATTGGGTCACTCGCGATGCCGTCATGATGACGGTTGCGCCGCCTGCGAGGAGGCGCTCGACCACGGCGGTGGCAATGGAGCCCGGTGCGGCGCCGGTGACGAGGGCGACGTCGTCGGCGTAAGCGCCGCGTTCGGTGGACTCGGCGGCTGCGGCTATCTGCTCGAAGTGGGCAGAGTCGACAGCGGTGTTCCCCGAGCGTGCCCACCAACGGGCCTGTTCAGCCACGGTGGCGCCGGCGCCCTGGAAGACGGCAGGCTGCGCGAGCTCGTCGTCGGCTACGATCTCACCGAGTGCTACGCGGGCGAGGCGCTCGCGGGCGGTGGCCCAGGCGTCGTCGAAAAGCACGGCGTGTGCCGCGTCGAAAGAAGGGGTGACGGACTTGAGCCAGCCGGAACCGAGCTCGGCCTCGACGGCCTCGATGACCTCGGTGTCTGGGGCGGTGGCCTCGGCAGGCTCGGCGACGTGGCCGAGCTGGGTGAGGACCTGGCGGGCCACGGTGGCGAGCACGCCGTTCTCACCGGTCACGGTCTCGGCGTAGGCCTCGAGAGCGGCGGAATCCACGACCCCGCCGGAGGCTCCACCTGCGGCAGCGCCCTTGGAGACACTGGCGCCGTGCGCATTGGCGACGCCCTGGACGGCGGCGTCGATAAGCTCGTGCGCCGCGGACTTGCTGGTGGCGCTGGACGGAACCGTGTTCAGGCTGCCGCCGCGGACGGAATCCTCGTCGCGGGAGCCGAGCAGGATTTCGGCCTCGACGTGGGCGACCCAAGACTCAGGCAGGCCCCAAGTGCCGGTGACGTACTCGGCCACCGCGGCGGGCTTGAGGCCCGCAGCGCCGAGCAGCTGGCGCAGGCGTGCGGTGACGGCTTCGCCAAGGACGCTGCCGAAAGGCGCGTAGCCAGGGGCGGCGGCGTTGACCTTTTCGCGCAGCGAGGCGACGTCCGCGTCTGCCGCGCCGTCGATTGCAGGCACGCCGATCTCAGCGGACATGTCCATCAGGAGCTGGTTGCGGCGCGAGGAAACGCCGTTGGTGAGCTCCTCGATGGTGTCGGAGTCGTTGATCTGGTCTATGCGGATCTTGTTCTGGAACGCAAAGAGCACCATGATGGCCTCGGCCGCGCGGAAGGTGAGCTCGGGGGCGGCACCTGCGGAAGGCGCAGCCGGGGCAGGACCTGCGGGAGCGAACTCGGCCGGGGCTGGCGCGGATTCAGTGGCTGGGGTGGCTGGGGCGGCTGGGGCCGATGCGGCCTCGACAGTCGGTTCCTCTGTCTCTGGGGCGGTCTCGGGCTCTGGTGCTGCCTGGACGTCCTGGAGTATGACCTGGTCTTGGTCGCGCTCGACGTTGAATACGGGCAGGTCGCGGCCTGCCACGGCCAGGGAGCGCTTGGCCAAGTTGGTCAGGGTTGGGGAGGCGGCAAGGCCGACCTCGATTAATTGATCGACCTCGTCGAAGAGCAGTTCCTGGGTCTCAATCCAGCGCACCGGGGAGGCGAATTGCCAGGACAGCAGCTCGATGAGCAGCAGGCGGGCGAGGGCCTGAGGTTCGAGAGAGGAAGCGTCGAGGCCGTCGAGCTTGCCAGAAGGAGCCATCGGGGCCACGGTGTCGACGAATTCTTGGGTCAGCTCGAACGGCACTGCCACGAGGTTCGGCACGTAGCGGCCGACCAGCGCGTCGAGGTCGAGCTCAGCCGGAAGGAGCTCGTCGAGTTTCTCCGCAAACGCGGCCACGCCATCGCGCAGCACGCGGGAGTGGAACGGGACGTCGATGCCCGGAACCATCACGGCTGCGCGTTCCTTGACAGCGTTGGCGCGGCGGACCAGCTCGCGCAGGCCGGCCTTGGTTCCAGCCACGGAGTACTGCTGACCGCGGATGTTGTAGTTGACGATTTCTAGGAACTCGCCGGTTTCTTCCGCAATGGAGGCGACGTAGGCGTCCACCTCATCACCGCTCACGCCGATCATGTTCGGACGCAGCGCGGCCATGGCGTACTCGGAATTCCCCTCCGCGTCGCGTGGAACGAGGCTTCCCATCGCGGAGCCGCGCGAGTAGACAATGTCGATGACCGCTTCGAGATCAAAGATATTGGCCAGCGAGGCCAGCGCTGTGTACTCGCCGAGGGAGTGGCCAGCGTACATCGCATTTGAGGCAACGGCGTCGTTTTCGCGCAGGCGCGCAGTCTGCGCATAAGCCACCACGGCCAGTGCTACCTGCGTGAATTGGGTGAGATGCAGCACGCCCTGCGGGTGGACGAAGGTTTCATCGTTGACGCGCAGGGAAGTGGGGTTGTCATCGATGACGTGTCGGATACTAAAGCCCAGCGCCGCACGGGTGTGCTGGTCGGCGCGGCGCCAAATCTCCCGCGCGGCCGGGGAAGCGGCGCGGTCCGTGCTGCCCATACCCTCGGCTTGGATGCCCTGACCCGGATAGATGTAGGCGGTGCGCGGCTGTGCAAGCAGCGCCTGCCCGCGGGAGACTACTTCGCCGTCGATGCGGCAGGTGACTTCGAGCGCGGCGTGGATGCCCTTGCGGCCGACGCGCTCGACGACGATGTCAATGACGTCGTGCAACTGAACCATTCCGTACATGGAATAGGTCCAGCCCACCACCTGCCCGTGGCGGGCCGCGAGGTGCTGCGCGGTGGCAGAAAGCCACATGCCATGAACCAGCGGAGCCTCGAGAGCCACGAGCTGGGCGGCGTTATAAGAAGTGTGGATGGGGTTGTAATCGCCCGAGACCAGCGCGAATGGGGTCATATCCTGCGGGGCAGTGACTACCGCGCGGTCGATAAAGGAGCGCGGGGTGGAGGTGATCTTGGTCGAGGATTTGCCGCCGCCCCACTCCGGAGTCGGCGTAGGTGCCGCGGTGCCGCTCGCGCGCCCACGGATGGCAAAGCGCTGGACTTGCGTAGCGACGATTTCGCCCGCATTTTCCGGGACGTCGGGGCCGTTGCGCAGTTCGAGCTCCACGGTCACGATTCGCCCGGAGGCGGATTCCTCGATGGAGGTGCACTGGGAGGTGACGTCGATGCGGCGGCCGTCGGCCAGCTGGGCGAGAGGAACACGCAGGTCCACGAGGTGATCTAGGTGCACGGCGTTGAGCAGGCCCTCGATGACTGGGTAGCCATCGGGCAGCAGGCCAGAGCCCAGCGCGGTGTAGATGGCCGGCCAGCAGGGGCCGACTAGCACATCGGGGGTGCCCACCGGCAGGGCCGTCTCAGCCACGGGCAGGCCCGCGCCGGTGACAGCGGTGTGCGCCTCCAAAAGAGAGGCAGGCAGGTGGAAGGAGTAGTGCGCGCGGCCGAAAGGCGCCTCCGCGTCGATGCTGTCTTCTTCGATGCGTGGCATCTCGTCGATGACGTCGCCTTGCTCGGCCACCGAGCCCACGCCGGCGAGGCCGCGCAGGAGCGCGTAGACGGCATCGGGCAGGCGCTCGTGGGAGACCACCGGCGAGCCGCCCGTGGACACATCGGCCGGCAAGTCCACAGGCACGGTGACCTCACGGACGTAGAAGGGGCGCTGGTTATCCGGCAGGTTATCCCAGTAGGAGTCGGCGTGAATAACAATTTCCCATTGGCCGGTCTCATCCTGGCGTAGCTCAAAAGCGGAGGCATCCATGTGGAAGGCCGGGTTATCCATCAAGTGGCCATGCCAGACCAGGGTGGGGGAAGCCTTGATGAATTCCGCGGCGTCAGCAACCGCGTGCAAGCGGGAGAAGAGGCGTTGTGGCTCTTCGCCTGTATCGCACAACTGTTGGGTGGTGGCGGCCTCGAAGCGCGCGAGCAGCTCCGCCACGGGCTCATCCTTGCGCGTGATTCCGGCAACCGACACGGGGCCCGGGATGATGCGCACTTGGTCGGCGGTGTAGCGCGGGTCCTGCGCCTGCCACAGCGTGTCTTTGCCAAACCACGTCTTGAGATCGCCGTCGATGGCAGGCACCCACGGCATGGGTTTTACATGTTTGTAGTGCAGCGAGATCCACCAGGCGGCGTCCCGTGGGGACACGCTTGTCGACGCCGCCTCCGGGTAGGTTTCCAGCAAAAGCTTTAAAGCGGCAGGGGCATCGTGGACGTCATCGATGCTTGGGAAAAGGGTGTCGATCTCGCCGTGATCCGCCGGGTTGAGGCGCGCCTCCACGCGGTGGAGAAGGTCGAAAAAGCGGTCATCCCAGGTGGGATCGACGAAGGGGTGGGCCAGCTCGACGAAGCGCTCCAGCCACTGGGCGTAGGTCATCTTCTCGACGTCGCCGAAGTAAGGCTTCGAGGTTTTGTTAAGGGCGGCGATGATTTCTGCGCGGTGGGCCGCGTAGTCCTCGGTGGACAGGGAAGTGATAAGGCGCGAGGCCGCGGCGAAGGAGTTGTCGAGGTCGTGGATATCGGCCAACAGGTGGGATTGGGAGGAGGCCACGCCATTGGTGCCGGTGCCGCGGCCGACCCAGCCGCCGTTGTCTTCTGGCGAAATGCCGGTGGTGTCTACCAGCAGCTCCTTGACCGAATCGGT
Organism: Corynebacterium sp. HMSC036D03; assembly: GCF_001836185.1. Taxonomy (NCBI): domain Bacteria; kingdom Bacillati; phylum Actinomycetota; class Actinomycetes; order Mycobacteriales; family Corynebacteriaceae; genus Corynebacterium; species Corynebacterium sp. HMSC036D03. Next base: position 343,875 of record NZ_KV827737.1, on the reverse strand, counting down.
GGCCTTGGCCTCTTTGGTGGCCATGGCGACGGTGCCGATGAAGACGGCGTCGACAGGCAGGCGCAGCTGACCGTAGCGCAGTGCCCACTTGCCAGTGAGATAGTCGGCGGCGCGCTGTGGAGTAGAGATGCCACCGCCCACTGCGAGCACTACGTTGTTGTGCTCACGGATTGCGGCGTAGGTCTCGAGCAGCATGTCATCGAGGTTGACCCAGGAGTGGTGGCCGCCGGCGTGGCCGTCCTCGACCTGCATGATTACCTGGTGTTCCGGGTAGGCGGCGGCGATGCGCAGGACGTCGCGAATCTGCTGGGCGGTGCCGGGTTTGAAGGAGATATAGGGGAAGCCATCGCTGTGGAGCTGGTTCAGTAGCGAGCCTGCTTCCTCGACTTCTGGGATGCCGGCAGAAATGCACACGCCGTTGAATGAGGCGCCAGCCGCACGCGCCTTGGGCACGATGCGGGTTTGACCGAATTGCAGGTTCCACAGGTAACGGTCGAAGAACATGGTGTTGAACTGTGCCGTGCGGCCTGGGTTCAAGTGTTCTTCCATCACTTTAAGATGGGTGCGGAAGACCTCGTCGGAGTACATTCCGCCGCCGGCCATCTCGGTCCAGTGGCCGGCGTTTGCGGCGGCGGCCACGATCTCGCCGTCGGCGGTCGTTGGCGTCATGCCGCCCAGCATGATGGGCGAGAGACCCGTGAGATCGGAGAATCGGGTTTGGGTATAGAAACGGCCATCGGGAAGCTCCACCAGGCGGGGCGCGAAGTCGCGGTAATCAAGCGGCTCGGGCAGCTCCGTGCCCGGTGTGGCAAGGGCGTCGCGTTGCTCGGGCGTAGCAATCTCTACGATGACGCTGCCGCTGCCGGTGACCAGCGGCTCACTCAGGCGCGTTAGGGAAGCGTCGAGGCTGAGCAAAAACTCCGAGCCTTGTGCTTGCTTTTCAGCGATGTTTGCCTGGATAAGGCTCGGCCAATCGTGTTCTTCGACGAGAATTTCGCGCGCCAGGCCGTGGTCTGTGATTCCGCAGGCAGCTGCCCATTCTTCGGTGAGCTCGGCGGCGGCGTGAAGGCTGGGATGGTGGAAGGGAAGGGCCACTGGAAGCTCGGTGGCGTGGAGCTCGAGCTCGTCGCCGCCTACGGTCCGCTCTGTGAGAGTGGCGTTGTATTCATCCACTGCGCCTTCCAAGGCGGTGCGCGTGGCTGCGAGGTAGTCCGGGGAACCGGATAACGCGAAGGCCCGGCGGCCGTTGACCACGGCTATGACGGCATCGCCTTGGAGGCGTTCCTCCACGAACTCGCGCGTGAGTCCGCGCAGCGCCAGCATGTGCGAGCGGGCGTCGACGCTGCCGTGGCTTGCCGACGCCGCCGTTCCCATCACTAGTGCCAAGCTCAGCGCCTCCTGCGGGTCGTGCAGCGCCAGCACTCCGAGGGAGCCTTGGGAGTGGCCGAGTGCTCTTTCCGGACGCAGGCCCAGCTGCGCGAGATGCTCCACTGCGGCGATCTGCCCGAGCACGATTCCCGGGATGGAATAGGCGGGGAAGACGTCTGCGTCCTGGACGTTGTCCTCGCCGTCTATAAGTTCCTGCAGGCGGCCGAAGACGCCGGGGCAGGTTGACGCGATTTGGCGCGCGACTGGGGCGGTGGTGGTGCGGGCGGATTCGAGGAGCTCGACCAGGCGGGTGCGAACCTGTGGCTGCGCGGCGGCCTGTGCGAGTGCCTTCTGCCAGGCAGAACCCTGGCCGGCGAAGAGGATGGTGGCGCCAGTTAGGCGGTGAAGTGGTGTCAGGGATGACAAATGCATCGGGTTATTACCTCGGAGTTTTTTGGTTGGAAGAAAAAAGAGGAGAGGAAGTAAAACCGCGTTAAAGAATAGTTAGCTATAACAAAATAAACGCGATGACGACACGGTAGCTTACATAGGCGTAAGTTTGCAGCCTTATTCGCCCAAAATGTGAGGTTTTACTCAACTTTGGGGGTGGCTGGAAGAATTACAGAAAACGCTCGGCCACAGCGCGGCGGCGGAGTTTGCCCAGGCCATCGCGGCCTAGGTCTGGAACCACGATGAACTCGCGCGGGACCTTATAGCGGGCGAGCTGGCCACGGCACCACTCGCGGAGTTCTTCCTGCGTGGGCTGCGCGGCATCCGCGGGCGCGCCGGGTTGGGCGCTGGCGAGCACGATGCAGGCTACGACGTCTTCGGAGCCGTCGGGGCGAGGGCGGCCGATAACGGCGGCGTCGGCAAGCGCAGGGTGAGAAAGCAGCACCTCTTCGACCTCGCCGGGGTAGACGTTGAAACCGCCGGTGATGATGGTCTCTTTGAGGCGGGCGCGCAGGGTGATAAAGCCATCGGCGTCCTGAGTGGCGAGGTCGCCCGTGCGCAGCCATCCGTCCTGGAAAGCGGTGCGGGTGGCCTCCGGATTGTGGAGGTAGCCGGAAAAGACCTGTGGCCCGCGCACGAGTAGCTCCCCGGTGTCGGGGTCGATGCGTACCTGCGTATCCGGCATGGGGATGCCAATGCAGCCGGCGCGGCGGTGTTCGTTCAAAGGATTGCAGGTCACAACGGGCGCGGCCTCGGTAAGCCCATAGCCTTCCACGAGGAAGCCGTGGGCCTGAGTCTCCCACTGGCCGATGGTTGCAGAGGGCAGCGTCGCGGCGCCGGAGATGGCTTGGGCGATCTTCGGAAGCTCCGGTGCGGCGTCCACAATGCGCTGATAAACCGTAGGGACCGCGGGCAGCCAGGTGGGAGGGGCTGCCGCAATTGCCGCAAGGATAAGCTCTAGGCGCGGGGCAGGCACGAGGCTAATCGACGCCCCCGTGACCACACCTACCGTCAGCGACATGGTCAGGCCATAGGAGTGGAACAGCGGCAAAACCGCCATCGCTTGTGGGTGCTCCTCCGGTAGGCACCAGTGGGCCATTTGCAGTGCGTTGGCGGCGAGGTTGCCATGAGAGAGCATGGCGCCCTTGGGGGTGCCCGTGGTGCCGGAGGTGTAGAGGATGAGTGCGAGATCGTCTTTGTTTACTTCGGCCCGTGGCGTTTGCTTCTTACCCTCGGCGAGGAAATCTTCCCAGTCTGCGTCGGCGTCGATGACGTGCTCAAGCTGCGGCAACTCGCGGAAGATGCCTACCGCCGGCCCCTGTGCGATGGCTACGCGGGCGCCATGGTGGGCCACCATCGGGGTCAGTTCATGCGTGGTGAACTGGGGATTGTGCTCCACCACGGCAGCGCCCAAGCGCAGTGCCGCATAAAAGGCAATGACGTGGGCGGGGCGGTTAGCAAGCGCCAAGGCCACGAAGTCGCCGCGCTGCACGCCGCGGGCGCTCAGTGCGCTGGCGGCCCGGTTGATCTCGGCGTCGAGCTGCGCATAAGAAAGTTCTTCGCCCATATAACGCAGCGCCACCCGCTCGGGGTGCGCGGCGATGGTCTCAGCCAGTTGGCTAAGGAGCGTGGCGTTGCCGTAGTCCAACGAGGTGGGCGTCCATTCGCCGTAGAAGCGGTGCCAGGGCTGAGAAGAAGAAAACTGCATCGCTTTTAAGCTTAGCCCTGGCTGCTATGGCGGGCCTAAACCGCTAGCTGTGGTTTCCGGACTTTAGGCGCTGCAGCAGATCCGCCTGCACTTCGCGGCGGCGAATCTTGCCTAGCTGGTCTGCGGCAAGGTGCTCGAAGTGGTAGAAGGTGCGCGGCACCTTGTAACGGGTCAGGTTTTGGCGCGCGAAGTCCTTCATGCCTTCTGGGTCGAGGGCGGCGCCGTCACGCAGGATGACACAGGCGACGACGTCCTCGGAGCCGTCTGCACGCGGGCGGCCCACCACGGCGACATCGACGACGTCGGGGTGCATGCCGATGACCTTTTCGACTTCACCAGGGTAGACGTTGAAGCCGCCGGTGATGATCATCTCCTTGATGCGGGAGACGATCTTGATGAAGCCATCGGACTCCATGACCGCCATATCGCCGGTGCAGAACCAGCCATCGTGGAAGGCCTTTTCAGTGGCTTCTGGGTTCTTGAAGTAGCCCTTGAACACCTGCGGGCCGCGCGCGAGCAGCTCGCCGGGCTCGCCGTCTGGCATGGTCTCGTCAAGGTTGTCCGGGTTAGCGATACGGATTTCGGTATCGGGGAAGGGGATGCCGATGTAGCCGGGGCGTCGTGAATTGTTCATCGGATTGCCGGTAAGGACCGGGGAAGTCTCGGTGAGGCCGTAGCCTTCAACCAATAGGCCGCCGCTCAAAGACTCCCACTTCTCAACGGTCTCCGGCGGCAGCGCGGCGGCGCCCGATAGCGAGTTGTGTACGCCGGTGATGTCGACGTTGTTGGCTTCTGCAGCTTCGATGATCTTGGAATACAAGGTGGGCACGCCAGGCAGCCAGGTAGGCCGGTGCTTTTTCATGATGTCCATGATGAGCGGGATCTTTGGTGCCGGGGTGAGTACGAGCTCGCCGCCGACGTAGACGCCGAGTGCTGCGAGGAGTGTGAGGCCGTAGATGTGGAACATTGGCAGAGCGGCCAGCATGCGCTCGGGTTTATTGCCAAACTCGGGCACCCAGGCCACACCTTGTTTCACGTTGGCGCAGATATTCGCGTGGGTGATTTCCGCGCCCTTCGGTGTACCCGTGGTGCCGGAGGTGTACAGGATGATGGCGGTGTCTTCGGGGTGAATTTCGGCGTCGGCAAGCTTGGTGCCATCGCCGCCGATTGCGGTGCCGGTCAGGGTGCTCCACGGCACGGTGTTGGGCGCTGGGGCGGTGAGCTGCTCGCGCTGCTCCGTGATGGGTGGGATAGGAATGCGCAGGAGCAGCTGCTTGCTGCGCGGCATGGCCTCGGTCATGTTGACGGAGATGATCGTCTCAAGCGGGGTGGTTTCGCGCAGCTGCTCGAAGGTGGCGGTCATCTTGTCCCAGACAATGGCCACGCGGGCGGCGTGATCCTGGAAAAGGCCCTCGAGCTCGTGGGCGGTGTAGAGCGGATTGTGCTCGACGACGATTGCGCCCAACTTGAGCACCGCATAAAAGGCCGCGATGTGCTGTGGGCAGTTAGGAAGCGCCATGGCCACGCGATCGCCGGGGCGGATGCCAAAGGCCTTAAGCCCGGCCGCTGCGGCGCGAACCTGGATATCTAGCTCGTGGTAGCTTTGTTGGCGTCCAAAGAACCAGGTAGCCGGCCAAGTTCCGTGCTTGGCAAGGTTCTCGTTGTAGATATCAAGCAGGGTCTGTTCGCCGTAGTCGAGGTGGTGGTTGGTCCACTCGGCGTAGCTGGCAAGCCAGGCTTTGGACTCGTATGCAGATGGCTGGGTATCCGACATGACGTCACTCCTTTGGGGTGGCAAACAGTTTTGTTTCGGACATTATAACCATTTTGTGAACTAAATACTTCTGCCTGCCAAACTTTTGCGATGGGGTAGTTGCCGTTTCTCCTTAGCTCGCCGTGTTTGTGGTCCGCTAGAATTCACATTTGTACTCATAGTTCTTGCAGGAACCGAGACGGGGAAGCGGTGAGTGTTTCGTGGTTGCTTTACTTTTCACGGCTGCGGGAATCTACGGCCTCGTTGTAGTGGCGGGCGCGGTTGGTGCTGATTCCGTGGGGTTTGTTGTCACGGTAACGCTCATGGGGTTTGGCTTTGCGCTGTTCGTCGGTGGCTCACTGGAGCGCTATCTTCCGGCCTCGTTGTGGCGCCGATTCTCTCTTTCACGTGCTGCCAGCCGACGTTGGGGCGTGGATTGCTTCAACGCCTTTCTCTGGCGAATCGGTTGGAACAGGCACATAGTCGCAATGCGAAAGCGCGAATCGGATGGCAATGAGAAAGGTCCGATCCTGCGGCACGTCCGCGCCTCTGCGGTTGGGCATTCGTGGTCGGTGCTGCTTCATGTAGCCAGTGCGATTTGGGCGGTTACCGCCGACGGCTGGCTGGCAGCGGTAGTCCTCCTAATGATCGGGATAATTGGCCATGTTTACCCGGTCCTATTGCAGATCCGCGTTATGACGCGGTTGAGGGATTAGTCGTTTCAGGCTGTTGCTGCTCTTTTTGGTCCCGTGCAAAAGTTCCCTTTCAAAGGGTTGTATGTCGAGTAGAAGCTCGTCAGGAAACGGCCAAAAGCTCTTTTTGCCCGGCGATGGGAGCTGAGCAAAAAGAGCTTTTGAAGGGGAGCTTTTGGAAGGGACCGGGAAGTCGAGCCGGAAGCAGCGGCTACTGCCCAGCCTTCTCTTTTTCCAGGCGCTCGAGCAGATCGGCCTGGACCTCGCGGCGGCGAATCTTGCCCATCTGATCCTTGGCCAGTTCCTCGAAGTGGTAGAAGGTGCGCGGCACCTTGTAGCGGGTGAGCCGCTCGCGGCAGAATTCCTTCAAACCTTCAGGGTCGAGCGCTACGCCGTTGGCCAGGTCGATGCAGGCCACGACGTCCTCAGAGCCGTCGGAGCGCGGGCGGCCGACAACCGCGACGTCGTCAATCGCCGGGTGTGTACGCAGTACCTCTTCGACCTCACCTGGATAGACGTTGAAGCCGCCGGTGATGATGATTTCCTTGATGCGCGAAACCAGGCGGATGAAGCCGTCTTCTTCCATGATGCCCATGTCGCCGGTGCGGAACCAGCCGTCGTGGAAGGCAGCTTCGGTGGCCTCAGGGTTGTTGAGGTAGCCCTTGAATACCTGGTGGCCGCGGGCGAGGACCTCGCCCTCGACGCCGTCGGGCTGGGTTTCGTCGAGGTTGTCCGGGTTTGCGATGCGGATCTCGGTATCCGGGAACGGGATGCCCACGTAACCTGGGCGGCGATCGGTGCTCATCGGGTTGCCCACGATGATGGGGGAGCACTCGGTTAGGCCATAGCCTTCAACCAGCAGGCCGCCGGTATATTCTTCCCACTTTTCCACGGTATCGACAGGCAGGGTGGAGGCGCCGGAGAAAGCCGCGCGCACGCCCTTGATATCAATGTTGTCTTCCTCAGCTGCCTTCACGATGCGCTCGTAGAGGGTCGGCACGCCCGGAATCCACGTCGGGGTGTGCTTCTTCATCAAGTCCATGATGAGGGAGATGTCCGGCTTCGGGATGATGACCAGCTCGCCACCGATGAGCGGCTGCAGGATGACGTTCATGACCAGGCCATAAGCATGGAAGAAAGGCAGCGCACACAGCATGCGCTCTGGCTTATCGCCCAGGCCAGGGACCCAGTGCTTGCCCTGCAGAATCACGGCAAAGAAGTTGCCGTGGGAAAGCTGCGCGCCCTTTGGCTGCCCCGTGGTGCCGGAGGTGTACATGATGACCGCCACGGTGTCCTTGGTGACGTCCTCCGGCGTCGTGACGTCGCGGCCGTCGCCGCCAATCGCGTTGCCGATGAGGCTATCCCAGGTCACGGTGTTCTTTGCGTGGGTAGAAAGCTGCTCGCGCTTGGACTTAAGAAATGGCAGGTACTTCAGCGCCATCTTCTGAGTCGTTGCCATCGCATCGATCATGTTGATGGAGATGACCGTCTCAAGGTTCGTGGTGCCGCGCAGCTTCTCCAGGGTAGATGCCGTCTTGTCCCAGGCAATCGCGATGCGGGCGCCGTGATCTTTGAACAAACCCTCCAGCTCGTGCGCAGTGTAGAGCGGGTTATGCAGCACGGCGATAGCGCCGAGCTTCAGGATGGCGTAGAAGGCCGCAACGTACTGCGGGCAGTTCGGGGCGACGATGGCCACTTTGTCACCTGGGCGCACTCCAAATGCCCGGAGGCCGGCGGCCGCGCGGCGAACTTGGCGGTCGAGCTCAGCAAAAGTCTGGGTCTTGCCAAAGAAGTACGTCGCGGGCTTATCCGGGTTGATTGCCAGATTGTTGTCGTAAATGTCGAGGAGAGTGGTGTCTCCGTAGTCAAGGTGGTGTGGTGTCCACTCTGGGTAGAACTGGAGCCACTCCTTGTTGTCGATTGCCGACATGGGGAATTCAGCACCTTTCGGTTACGTAAGTTTTAGCACGGGCCAGTATAGCCACGAATAGGGAACGCTAGACTGTGTAGCTATGCGCATCGCGATGATTTCTCTGCATACCTCCCCTATCGAGCAGCCCGGTTCCGGCGATGCCGGCGGCATGAATGTCTACGTTCTTAGTATCGCGCGGCAGCTGGCTAAGCAGGGAGTAGAGGTCGATGTCTTTACCCGTGCTACCCGGCCTAGCCAGGGGGAAATCGTCGAGGTTGAAGAGCGCCTCCGGGTTATCAACATCGTGGCCGGCCCGTACGAGGGCCTTGATAAGGAAGACCTTCCCACGCAGATGATCGCCTTTGCCGGTGGCCTGGTGCAGTTCGTGAAATGCTTTGGGCTGGAATATGACCTTATTCATACGCACTACTGGCTCTCCGGCCAGGTGGGCTGGCTGCTGCGTGATCTGTGGGGCGTGCCGCTGGTGCACACGGCGCATACTTTGGCGGCGGTAAAGAATGCCCACCGCACCGCGGACGATGCGCGTGAATCGGAAGCGCGCCGCATCTGCGAGCAGCAGTTGGTCGATAACGCTGACCTGCTCGTTGTGAATACGAAGCAGGAGGCGCAGGATTTGGTCGAGCATTACGACGCCGACCCTTCCCGCATCAAGGTGGTCTCGCCCGGCGCTGACGTTGAGCTGTTTACTCCGGGCACCAACCGCAACACAGAGCGTTCGCGCCGCGAGCTGGGCATTCCGATTCACACCAAGGTCGTGGCCTTCGTGGGCCGTCTGCAGAAGTTCAAGGGCCCGGAGGTTCTCATTCGCGCAACCGCTGAGCTCATTGAGCGCGATCCTTATCGCAATATTCGCGTGCTGTTCTGCGGCGGCCCATCGGGTGCAAACTCGACGCCGGAGTACTACCAGAACCTGGTGCATAAGCTGGGGCTTTCCAAGTACGTGCGCTTTCTAAGCCCGCGTCCGCCGGAGGAGTTGGTCTCCATTTACCGCGCGGCCGATCTGGTGGCGGTGCCCAGCTACAACGAGTCCTTCGGGTTGGTGGCTTTGGAGGCACAGGCCTCCGGTACCCCCGTTATCGCTGCGCGCGTGGGCGGCCTACCCATCGCAGTGGCAGATGGAAAGACCGGCGAGCTCGTCGACGGCCACTCACCCGAGGCTTGGGCGGATGCCTTGGAGCACTTGCTTGACGACGACCCGCTGCGCATCAGCATGGGCGAAGCCGCCGTCAGCCACGCCGCGAAGTTCAGCTGGGCTGAATCCGCCAACGTTCTTGCCCGGATCTACGAGGAAGCCCTGCACATCGAGGTCCCGGATTGCCATGCGCGCCGGGCAATTGGTTACTAAGTAGCGGGAGAAAAGACTTGATGTCTAAAGGCATGACTTTTCTGCGCACTCTCCGCTTAGGCGATGTGCTGCTTGCGGGCTTGGCCGTGTTACTGGCGCTCTTGTACACCCTGGTACCGGGGCCGCTGCCTATGGAGATCCACATCGTGCAAGCTGTGGTTTCGTGGGCCTTTGTCCCGTTCTTTCTCATTTGGCGGTCGCGGCCTGTCATTGCTCCGGTAGGGATGATTTTCTGTCTAGGGGCATGGGCAATTACCTGGATGCTGGCGCTCCCGACGAATTCTGGATTCTCTCCGTGGTTGGTTGCTGCTCCTTTAGCTGTTTATTCTTCTGCGCGTTTATGTGAAGAACGGTGGATTCCAAAGGCTATTCTCGGCGCAACGTTCGCTGGCACTTTCGCTTCGCCGTTCATGTGGAAGCTGCAACCAGACCTGACCGAGCGATACCGAAGCGGAACGGATTTTCTATTTACTTTCCTTTTCCACTGGCTACTTTTGTTACTCGTTTATGTAGTTGCGGTGCGTTTGCGTGACAAGGAGGTGGAACGGCAGGCGCGACAGCGTGAAGCTCAGGAAGAAGAGCGGCTTCTTATCGCGCGTGAACTACATGACGTACTAGCTCATTCGTTGACCCTCATCAAAGTTCAAGCAAATGCTGGTCTTGTTGCTTCGGGGACATCGGAGGAAGCATTGCGAACTATCCGAACTGAAGCGGACGGAGCGCTCGCGGAGGTGCGTTCAATTGTGTCCTCGCTACGGGCGCCGACAACGCGCGAGCCATCTCGCCAACTATCCGATATTCCCAAGGTCGTGGAAGGTTTTCGCGCTGCAGGCCTTGATATCAGCGCAGATTTACCGAATACCCCGGTGACTCTTCCTGCGCTAACCCAATTGGCTTTGGTCCGGATTATCACGGAGGCACTGACTAATGTGCTTCGCCACCAAGGGACAGGGGCGACAGTTCGCCTGAAACTTTCTGATTCTGCTGCGCTGAGTGTTGAGTCATGGGGTAGACCACAAGGAGAGACATCAGGAGCCGGTGTAGGTTTGGTGGGAATCGCCGAAAGGGCTACAGCATTGGGTGGCTGGGTGCGTACCTCCGGAGACGCTCGGCACTTCCTAGTGGAAGCACAATTTCCGCAGAGGACAACATAATGATTCGAGTACTTCTTGCTGATGACCAGCCGCTGCTGCGCAGTGCGTTGGAAACCATTCTTAATGCCGCAGGGGACATTAAGGTCGTTGCCGCGGTCGGTGATGGGCAAGCAGCCGTCGAGGCTGCAGCTGCGCATTCGCTCGATATTGCGATTCTTGATATTCGGATGCCAGGGATGGATGGAATAGCTGCTGCAAGTGCCCTCTTGGCAAGGAACCCGTCACTTAGGGTGATCATGCTAACGACGTTTAATGAAGAGGAGCTGGTTCGTTCTGCGTTGCTCGCGGGAGTCCATGGTTTTCTTCTCAAAGATTCAGACCCGGAGGTGCTTTTAGGCGCTGTTCGTGCGGTTCATGCAGGAGAAGCCGTCCTAGCAAGCGGAGTGACCGGAACGGTTTTGGAGGGCTATCGCGCAGCGATTGCTGGACGAGCCGAACTATCAGCAGCGCAAAGGCAAGGGCTTGCATTGGTGACTCGACGCGAGTTGGAAGTGCTGCGGCTGATCACTAGTGGCGCGACTAACCGGGAAATTGCCCAAGAACTCGTCCTCGCTGAGACCACCGTAAAGACGCACGTTTCCTCGCTCATGTCGAAGCTGCAAGCTAGGGACCGTGTGGCTTTGGTGTTGCTAGGCCAAAAAGTCCTACTGCAGTAGGAGAACTTCCGGCCAAGGTTGGTTCTGCTGGGGGATACAGGAAAGAAGCTACGGCGACATACTTCTTTCATGTCCTCATCACTTAGCTTGTCACGTGTCACCAAGTCGTTCGGGAACCAGCGAGTCCTCAACGACGTCTCGCTTTCAGTAACTCCTGGACGAGTACATGCTTTGCTTGGGCGAAACGGCGCGGGAAAGTCCACCCTGATGTCGATTTTGTTGGGACTTTCATCTGCAGATTCGGGAACAATCGGTAAGCTGCCCACGGTCGGTGCGTCCTTGAATGGGCCAGCTTTCTACGGCCACCTCAGCGCACGGAATAACCTCCTTGTGCACACAAGATTGCTTGGTCTGCCCGCGGAGGAGGCCGATCGGGCTCTTGCTGTGGTTGGGCTGGTGGACGTCGGTGGCAAGAAAGCCAAGAGTTTTTCCACCGGAATGAAAGCTAGGTTGGCCCTAGGACAAGCGATTCTCGGCGACCCCGAAGTGCTCGTACTTGATGAGCCGCAAAATGGCCTTGACCCGCAAGGAATTAGTGAGCTGCGTGAGCTGCTGCGTGACTGGGCTGCGCGAGGCGGCACGGTTCTAGTTAGTTCTCACCAACTTGGGGAAGTACTTCATCTCGCAGATGACATTTCTGTGCTTGCACAAGGTGAAATCGTTTATTCGGGGCCTCTGCGTGATTTGGCTCCGGAAGGAAACTTGGAAGAAGAGTTCTTCCGCCTCACCGCAGGGGGACGCAATGTTTAGGCGTCAGCTTCATACCGAGCTGTTGCGCGCTCGCGGTACTTCGTTGGTGTGGTTGCCTTTGATAGCCGTGCCTTTGGTCCTTCTGACATATAACCTTTCTCGCCTTGCATCTCCTGCCACCGATGCGACGGGCGTACTCATGTGGCAATCAATGTATGTCACCGGGATGGCGGCTCCACTTGTTGCAATGTTTGCTGCAGCTGCGGAGGCACGGGAGAAGCGTGCTCGGTTTGGCGGGACGCATATGCGTTTGGCGGGGCTTCCGAAGGTGCAAAGGACGCGATTCTTGAATGCCGAAAGGTTGGCCCGCCTCCTCGTTGTCCTCCTCAGCATCGCTGTATTTCATGTAATTAATTTCGGCGGAAGTTGGTTGGCCGTCTATTCGCGCGAGAATAGCTCACGCATTCTCGCTGTCGGTGTGCTGTGCTTTGTCGGCTCGATTGGTATTGCTGGATTGGCAGCAGCAGTAGCACGCCTGACCAACTTGGTAGTGACACTCGTAGTGTTTGTTATCTGGCAACTATTCTTTGCTCTAAATCCCGTCGTGGAAGCCGACAATTGGTGGATGTGCCCGCCAGCATGGCCGGTGCGAGCTGTATTGCCGATTATGGGCATTCACCGAAACTCCGTTCCACTTGAGCCGGGTGCGTCTTTGGCAGCTGAGAAACCATGGAACGCATTAGCTTTGTGCGTTCTTCTTGCTCTGGTGGGAATTGCAGCAGCGCTCTGGGCACCAGATAGCTGGCACCCACGGCTAGTCCGACGCTCGAAAGCGACAGCAAACGAACCTGGGGTGGGGTGGAAGCCCGCTGTGGTTACAAGGGATTGTGCACAACGGCCACGGCCATTTTTAGCGCTTTGCTTTGCGGCTACGGCACCAGCGCTAGTGGCCTGCATGGTCCTTAGCGCAACGCTGCTGGTATTTACCGCTTTGCTGTACCCGGCCTCTTATGTCCATGGCCTGTTCGTGTTCGGCATTTTGCCCATCGGATCGGGGCTTGCACCCGTGCTGGGATGGGCTGCACTGCGCGATAGTTGGCCGTTGATGTTGCTCGAATATCGAGGGTGCCGAAGCACCTTGATCTACTGGTTAATCAGCGTGGTCGCTGTAATGTCAGCATGCAGCTTGCTTGCTGGGCTCATTGCTGGCGGTGCGCTTGGCGATGAGCTTCGCCGCCTCGTGCTCAGCATCGCAGTGGGCACCATTATCGCTTTGGCAAGCTTGCTATTAAATGCCCGATTCGGGAGCACGTTCACGCTTGCTCTGAGCATCGTGTTTGCGATCATTTCGCTTACGTTGGGCGGAGATGTCCTAGCGAATACTCCATTGTGGACTGTAGCCTTTAGCGCTTGGCCGGAGACGGTCACGAATATCGGCCGAATGACAGTAGCGATACCCGTGATTGTGGTAGCGCTCGCATCCCTTTGTTTCTGCTGGCAGAAGAAGGCTCCCATGGTCGGGAGCTCGGATTCTTAACTCGCGAGTGACTTCGTCCAGGAAGTCCACCAGAACTTCGGCTCAATGCCCAGCTTCGCGTTGATGGCGAGCATGCGCTCGTTGCTCAGCGCGTTGTAGGTGGTGACACGCTTTAAGCGTGGGTAGCGGGCAGCGGCTTCGCCCCAGAGCGCCTGCTTGACCAGCATGCCCCAGCCACGGCCACGGGCGCGGCGGTGGGTGATGGTCAGCTCTTGCTTGGCTACTTCGGGGTGTGAGGGATCGAGGAGCAGCACGGAGAGGGCGGCGATGCCTTCTTCATCGATGAGAACCGCATTGGCCGTGACCGTCTTGGAGCGAGCATGGTGCTTTGCGGCTTCCTGCAGCATTTCTTCGGTCCACTCGCGCTCGATGGGGCCTTCGGCGGTGGGGACGTCGAGGTCAGCAATTGAGAGGATCTCAAGGAAAGAGTCGGTGTGGTCCGAGAGGTGCTCGGGCAGGAGGTGGCCCTCGAAGTACTCGGCGCGCAGGCCTGCAGGCAGCTGCGCTGGCTCGGCTTTGGCGAGTTCAAGCTGGCAAGCCTGCTCCACGATGCCGAGTACAAAGCCGTGGCCTGTGAAAGCGGCGGCGCGGGGGTCGTCGTCAAGCCCGCCTATAGCAAAGTCAACATCCAATGTAATGGTGGTGCGGCCGTGCTGTGCCATGAGCTCCGCGGCCGCATCCAAGAGCGCATCGAGAACTTCTTCGCTGTAGTCATCGACGAAGATGGGGGCCAAATAGGCCAGCGTGGTCTCACCCGTCAGCGGCATGTTTACTCGCAGGAACCCGCGCGCACCGAGGTCGGTCTCATCCTCCTGGGCGCGCAGCTGGCCTTCCTGCTCGCAGGCGGCGAGCAGGAAGGAAAGGCGCTGGGAACTTGGACGCAAACTATTGAGCAAGCTGTCCATGGACTCGCAGAAATCATCGTTGCCTGCGAGGTATTTAAGCAATGCGCTGTCCGCCTCGTGGCATACGCGCAGCGCTAGGGAAGGGGAATCGTTGGTTTCCAAGTGGGGTGGGGCTATCTGAATGACGTGCATGGCAGCTTCTGCTTTCGGCGAGTGTTTTCCATTTAATTGTGATTTAGATTTCTTGAGCAGTAAAAGCCCATTGTAGGAAATTTTCGGTTACCTCTGAGGGCTAAAAGTTGCAGCGCGGACTATTAAAAACTGGCATGCTTGAAGGCATGACTCAAGGAAAGCTTATTCTTCTTCGACACGGACAATCCCAGTGGAACGAATCCAACCAGTTCACCGGTTGGGTCGACGTGGACCTCACCGCAAAGGGCGAGGCAGAAGCAAAGCGCGGCGGCGAGCTGCTGAAGGAAAAGGGCCTGCTGCCGGAGGTTCTCTACACCTCACTGCTGCGCCGTGCTATCCGCACCGCAAACATTGCGCTTAACGCGGCAGACCGTCACTGGATCCCGGTCGTGCGCGATTGGCGCCTCAACGAGCGCCACTACGGCGCTCTGCAGGGCCTGAACAAGGCAGAGACTAAGGACAAGTACGGCGAAGAGCCGTTCATGGCATGGCGCCGTTCCTACGGCACCCCGCCGCCAGAGCTGGAAGATTCCTCCGAGTACTCCCAGAGCGCCGACCCGCGCTACGGGGACCTGGAGCAGGTCCCGCGCACCGAATGCCTGAAGGACGTCGTCGAGCGCCTCGTTCCGTACTTCGAGGAGGAGATCCTCCCACGCGCCAAGAAGGGCGAGGTCGTTCTCATCGCCGCACACGGCAACTCCCTGCGTGCGCTGGTCAAGCACCTGGACAACATCTCTGACGAAGACATCGCTGGCCTGAATATTCCTACGGGCATTCCGCTGGTCTACGAGATTGCGGAAGACGGCAGCGTCCAGAACCCAGGCGGCACCTACCTGGATCCGGAAGCTGCTGCTGCCGGCGCCGCAGCGGTTGCGGCGCAGGGCGGCAAGTAAGAGCTTTTGAAGTACTGCGTACAATTCCCCGGGGGTCTATACTCCCTGGGGATTGTTTTGTTTTAACTGGTAATAGATACGTGGAATTACTTTTAGCTTTTCTAGCCGGCGTGGTGGTTTGCGCCTTCGCTCTACCGGTGATCTCTTGGGTGCGCGGGCGCATCGAGCGTTTCCGCAAATCTAATGATGCTGATTCCAACAGAGTCACTACCGTGAGCCAGGTTTTGCACTTGGCTATCCAAGGCGCGCCGACAGGCATCACGGTTCTCTCGCGCTCGAAGGAGGTCATCCTTTCTAATCCTTCAGCCCATGAGATGTCTTTGGTCCATGATCGCACTGTTAATCCGGATATCTGGAAGGTCGCGGAGGAGGTCTTCGCGGACAAGGAAACGCGCTCGCTTGACCTTTCCATTCCGAAGCGCCGTACCGGTAACCGAGTGACTCAGGTGCTGGCGGTGGTTAAGCCGCTGACGCTTAACGACGACCGCTTCGTCATCGTCTACGGCACCGACGAATCGGAGTCTGTGCGCATGGAAGCCGCTCGCCGCGACTTTGTGGCGAATGTCTCCCACGAGCTTAAGACCCCTGTCGGCGGCATCGCATTGCTGGCGGAGGCTCTGCTCAATGACCCGGCTGACGTTGAAACCGTGGAATACTTCGGTGGCAAACTACAAAAAGAAGCCAACCGCATGGCGGATATGGTCAACGAGCTGATCGCGCTTTCCAAGCTTCAAGGTGCGGAGGCGCTGCCGGAGATGGAGCCGCTAAATCTTGATGAATTGGTGGATGAAGCAATCTCCCGCAATCAGCTGGCAGCCGATTCACATCAGAATGAACTTACCCGCGGCAAGCCGGTGGGAGTGCAGGTCAAGGGCGATAAGGCGCTGCTTATCACCGCTATTTCCAACCTCATCTCCAATGCAATCCATTACTCGCCGGATGAGATGCCGGTGTCGGTGACCCTCAAGATCGTCGGTACCGATATCGTGCTCGTGCGCGTGACTGACCGCGGAATCGGTATCGCCCCGGAGGACCAAAAGCGAGTCTTCGAGCGCTTCTTCCGCGTGGATAAAGCTCGCTCGCGCCAGACCGGTGGCACGGGTCTGGGACTGGCTATCGTTAAGCACGTTGTGGCCAACCACGGTGGCAACATCAAGCTGTGGTCGCGGCCGGGCACGGGCTCGACCTTCACGATCGAGCTACCTATTTACAAAGACGAAACTGCAGCGGATAACGTAGAGAATCAGGATAATGAAGTAGATGGTGCCGTCAGCTCAGCTGCGCCTGGGCTTCCTCGTGCCGTCGCTCGCGTAGCCGCACGTCGAAAGGACAAAGCACAATGACCAACATCCTCATCGTTGAAGATGAAGAGTCGCTGGCCGATCCACTAGCGTTCCTTCTGCGCAAGGAGGGCTTTGACGTCATCCTCGCACCGGATGGTCCGACCGCCCTCGAGGAGTTTGCGAAGAACTCCGTCGACATCGTTCTTCTGGATCTCATGCTGCCGGGAATGTCCGGCACCGATGTGTGCAAGCAGCTGCGTTCGACGTCCTCGGTTCCAGTCATCATGGTCACGGCGCGTGACTCGGAGATTGATAAGGTCGTCGGCCTCGAGCTGGGTGCGGACGATTATGTGACCAAGCCTTATTCTTCCCGTGAGCTGATTGCGCGTATTCGCGCGGTTCTGCGCCGCGGCCAAGACTCTGCTTCTGAGGCTCCGCAGGAGGAGTTCGACGAGCAGATTCTTGAGGGCGGTCGCGTACGCATGGACGTTGAGCGTCACACCGTCACTGTCGACGGCGAGGCAGTCTCGATGCCGCTGAAGGAATTCGACCTGCTGGAGTACCTGCTGCGTAATGCAGGACGCGTTCTTACCCGCGGCCAGCTGATTGATCGTATTTGGGGCGCTGACTATGTGGGCGATACCAAGACCCTAGACGTGCACGTCAAGCGCCTGCGCTCGAAGATCGAGGCGGAGCCTTCCCGCCCGCAGCACCTGGTGACGGTGCGCGGTCTGGGCTACAAGTTCGATCTTTAATAGGCGCCTTAGTAAGCGTTGGCCTTCACGCTGGCCGGGTGCCGCGTGAGGTTAACGCCAGCCTTGGCTGCTTCGGCTCGTGCGGAGCAGTGAGCAGCCAGGATTTCGTAGCATTCCTCGCCCATAAGGGCAATGAGCTCGGTTTTCTGAGAGAGCCACATGGGGTCCGGCGAGGTATGGCAGGCCGCATCAGCGGAGCAATACCAATCGAAGTCTTCTCCGCCGTCGCCCCAACCGCGGCGATCGTATTCGCCGATGGTGGTGCGCAGAATTTCCTGGCCGTCTGGGCGCTCTTCATATTCCTCATGGCGGCGCAGCGGCAGCTGCCAGCACACTTCCGGCTTGACCACGGTCAGCTCTTCGCCTTCTGCCATTGCCCACTGATGCAGTGCGCAGCCCGCGCCGGTGGCCCAACCCGCGCGGTTGGCAAAGATGCAGGCGCCATCGACGATAGGCGTTTTAAGTGCTGGCTCTGGTTCCCCGTCGTCCCCGTCGAGCTCGTCCCATACGAGCCAGGGTTCTAGCTCGGTGGGGTCTTCGGCGGAAAGGTATTTATCTACCCCAGCTGGGCGTAGCTGCCAGTACTTGTCTGGCATGCGCTCGACGGCGTCGTAAAGCTGCTCCCGATCCGTTTCATCAGCCATGTACGCGCCATGGACGCAACATCCGACGTCGGGTTGGCTGGCATCGATGCCGTGGCAAGCCGCGGTGCCGAACTGACACGTGTAGTGCGATTCGACCCACGTGAGATCGATTGAAAAGACATGGTGGGGGTCCGCCGGATTGGTGAATTCGAACCATTCCCGTGGGAAATCGGGTGCCTCCTCGCGGCCTGCAAGGATCGAGGAGGCAGCGGGGGAAGAGCTGGGAAAACCGAGATAAACCGTGTGAGAATCTGGGTTATTTTTTGAGCTAGATTTCGGGCGATTCACACCTAACCACGGTAGACCTACTACTCTAGGAGTGTGCGATTAGGTGTATTAGACGTCGGAAGCAACACTGTTCACCTCGTTGCGGTTGACGCCGCTACGGGTGGACGCCCGACTCCGATGAGCGATTGGAAGACTCCGCTGCGTCTTGTGGAGCAGTTGGATAAGGACGGCAACATCCACGAAAAAGGCTTGAAGAAGCTGATTTCGGCGGTTGCTGAAGCAAACGAGCTGGGGCAAAAGTTGGGCTGTCATGAGTTCATTGCTTTTGCTACCTCGGCAGTGCGTTCTGCCCCGAACTCTGAGTACGTGCTTGATCAGGTGGAAAAGCAGACGGGTGTACGTCTGGAGATCCTCTCTGGCGAGGAAGAAGCACGTCTGACGTTCCTGGCCGTGCGCCGCTGGTACGGCTGGTCTGCAGGTCGCATCACCAACTTGGACATCGGCGGTGGCTCGTTGGAGCTTTCCACCGGTACTGATGAGCATCCCGACTTGGCATTTTCTCTGGACCTGGGCGCGGGCCGCTTGACCCACAATTGGTTCGACACCGATCCGCCTGAGAAGGCCAAGGTCAATATGCTCCGCGACTACATTGATGCGGAATTGGTACCAGTGACCGATCAGATGCGTGCAATGGGTACCGCGGGGCTTGCTGTGGGTACCTCAAAAACCTTCCGTACGCTGGCGCGACTTACCGGTGCCGCACCGTCTTCTGCGGGCCCTTATGTAAAGCGTACGCTGACCGCACCGGGCCTTCGTCAGCTCATCTCATTCATCTCCCGCATGACCGCAGCAGACAGAGCAGACCTCGAAGGGGTAAGTTCTAACCGATCGCATCAAATCGTCGCTGGCGCATTGGTGGCTGAGGCAAGCATGCGTGCCTTGGGTATCGAGAAGCTGGAGATCTGCCCTTGGGCACTCCGCGAAGGCGTAATTCTGCGACGAACCGATAAGGGACTGGAATAGGAAATAAACGTGGCTGACGAAAAACAGTTGACAGTAGCGGAGCTCCTCGCCCGTAACTCGAAGGAGCGCGCTGGTGCTGATTCTGAGGGCGGTTCACGCCGTCGCCGCCGCCGTAGTTTGGAAGACGGTGGCGTCTCGGTTGCCGAGCTCACCGGCAACCTGGAAAAAGTAAAGGCAACTCCGGCCGAGTCGAAGCACTCGAATGTCTCCATCGACGAAACCGCTCCAGTCATCCCTGCCCCAAAGCAGGAGCAGGATGAAAAGCAGGCCGCGGACAAGGCTTCCCAGCCTTCTACCGATGACACCCGCGTTATCAAGCGCGTAACGGACAAGCCTGAGGCAAAGCAGGACGCTGAAGATGCTAAGCCTGCGCAGGCTGATTCCAAGGACGACAGCAAGGCTCCTAAGGCTGCTGCGGCAACCACTGCGGCTGCTGGTACCACTGCGGCGGGCGCTGGCGCGGAAATGGGCAACAGCGTTCCGGTAAAGGCGCAGGAGAAGGACTTGCTTGAGACTGAGTCTGATGCGGATTACGAGGAAGATGATGAGAAGCTCAATCCGTTCTCTGTTTTGCTGCTTGCTCTCGTAGGAATCGTGCTCGGCGCAATCGTCTTCAAGGGCTTCGAGATTCTCTGGGATAGCTTCTCCCGCTCCATCGTTGCCATCTTGGCCGTTGCTGTAACCGCTCTCATGGTTGCTCTGGTGCACGTGCTGCGTACCAATCGTGATGGCGCCTCGATGGCGCTGGCTGCCTTCGTTGGTCTCGTACTGACCTTCGGCCCGCTGCTCATCGTTATGTAGGCGAAAATTCATCGCACCTTATAAAGCGCACCGCTTAGCTCTTAAAGCAGGCGGTGCGCTTTTGTATATCGACAGCGAGGAGACTAAGCCCAAGGTGTAAAGGAGCGGGTAACAAGGTGGCCTGGCCGCAGGCTTTCTGGCACTGTGGTTGGCATGGCAAAAATTGCAGTACTTGGTGGAGGACAAATCGGTGAGGCCCTCGTTTCGGGCCTCGTGAACGCTGGCTATGACGGTGCGGACATCGTCGTGACTAACCGCAGCGAGGATCGTCGCGCGCATATGGAAAAGACCTACGGCGTTAAGACCTTGAGCGATAACAGGGCGGCTGTGAAGGATGCAGACTTCGTCTTTGGCTGCGTGAAGCCTTATGCCATTGAAGAGGTCTTCGCAGAAGCAGAGATTCCTACAAGCGCTGTCGCAGTGTCCCTGGCTGCTGGCATCCAGTTAGAAAAGCTGGAGGCCGCTGCCGGTGACGGAGTGCCGGTTGTGCGCGTTATGCCGAATACGCCGATGTTGGTGGGCAAGGGCATGAGCACGGCTACCGCGGGCACCCACGTCAGTGAGGAGCAATTCGACGGCGTTGTGGAGCTTCTGGGTGCCGTCGGTGAAGTAGCAGTCGTTGCTGAAAAGGACATCGATGCAGCCGCAGCGTTGGCGGGTTCCGCGCCGGCTTATTTCTTCCTTGTTGTTGAGGCGCTTGTCGACGCCGGCGTGCAGCTGGGTCTTACCCGTGACGTTGCGACGAAGCTGGCCACCCAGACGGCTTCTGGTGCCGGTGCCATGCTCGTCGAGTCCGGCCGTGAGCCGCTCGCGTTGCGTGCTGGCGTTACCTCCCCAGGCGGCACGACTGCGGCAGCAGTGCGCGAGTTGGAGGAGTCCGGCTTGCGTGGCGCGTTCTACCGCGCGGCAGAAGCATGCGCACAGCGTGCCAAGGAGCTTGGCTAAAGGCTTCCTAGCAGCACGGGTGTCCCCAATGTGGACCAAAAATCAGAGCGGCCGATCCTCGTGTGACACCAGTTGCGCGGGGAGTTTGGCGAGAGCTGGGGGACACCTGGGAAAAAATTTGGCTCTTGGGTCGCATTAGTCACAGGTTTCACGATAGGCTGGTACGAGCACGTGCGTGAATGTCCTGTGGGAGGGGAAGCCTACAGCGCGTCACGGGCTGAAGGGTTAGATAAACTATGGCTAATGAAGATAAGGGAACCTTTTTGACCATCGCCGAGGTCGCAGAAATCATGCGAGTCTCCAAGATGACTGTCTACCGTTTGGTTCACGCAGGCGAAATGCCGGCAGTTCGCGTTGGACGCTCTTTCCGCGTTCACGAGTCTGCGGTTAACGAGTACCTCGAGGCTTCCGTTTACGGAGCTTAAAATACTCGCGCCTTCGACAGTGTCCACCTCTGCTGACCAGCTTGGTCTGCGGTGGTGGGCACTGTCTTTTTTGGTACGTAGGCCCCGACTGGGTAAGATAGTCACCATTCGTGCCAGCGGTCCTGCGTCTTCCACGCCTTGTTCGCAAAGCGTGGGGTTGCTGAGAAGTGCACCTTAGCGGCCATTTCCAGGCTGTGGCTGGCAGGTTTAGTACGTACTGATCTCGAAAGTGAGGAAACCTACTATGGGTTCTGTCATCAAGAAGCGCCGTAAGCGCATGTCCAAGAAGAAGCACCGCAAGATGCTGCGCCGCACCCGCGTTCAGCGTCGTAAGCTTGGCAAGTAAACATTTAGGCCTCGGTTTCCCGAAAGGGAGCCGGGGCCTTTTTGTCGCAAAGGCGCTACTTTCTTATCCAGCGCCAGCCGCCATAAGAGAAGGCTGCGGTGGCCAGGGCAGGAAGGCCGTAGGCGCGCACGGCTTTGCGCACAGACCGGTAGTCGCGGATGAGCCAGCCGTTGTCTTCGGCGACGTCGCGTAGCTTGGAGTCGGGGTTAATCGCTACGGCGGTGCCAACCATCGACAACATTGGTACGTCGTTGACGGAGTCCGAGTAGGCGGTGCAGCGCTCTAGGTCGAGGCCTTCAATGGTGGCCAGTGCCGCGACGGCATGGGTCTTGCCAGGGCCGTGCAGGATATCACCCAGCAGGCGGCCGGTGAACTTGCCGTCTTTTACCTCAGGCACGGTGCCGAGCGCACCAGTGAAGCCAAAACGCTTTGCCAGCACCTGGGCCAGCTGTACCGGGGTCGCGGTTACTAGCCAGACCTGCTGGCCCGCGGCCACGTGCAGCTGCGCCAGCTGATTGGTTCCCGGATATGCACGGCGGGCCAGGGAAGCATCGACGATTTCCTCGCACAGTGCCACCATGTCTTCTACCGAGCGGCCTTTGACAAAGTCCAAGGCCTGCACGCGGCCAGCGGCGACATCGTCGGCATTTTCACTGCCCGAGACGCGGTACTTCAACTGCTTCCACGCAATGGGCAGGATTTCCCGGAGCTTGAAGTAGCGCTTGCGGTAGAGCCCAAAGGCGAAAGCAACCAGGGAAGAGCCCTGAATCAGCGTGTTGTCCACGTCGAAGAAGGCCGCGGCCCCGGCGTCTTGTGGGACATCCGGATCCGGCTGGGTGATCTTCTTCGCGCCGGCGGACTCAAAAGAACCCTGCACGGAATCCACGCCCGAGTGATAGGACTCTAGGTCGAGGCCGAAAATGCTATCCACCGCAGCGCGTGCAGCAGCCTCACCAGCGGTCTTTTGTGCGTCGTCGTCAAGCGGCGCTAATGCTTGGTTCTCAAGAAAATTGCGTAGATTTCCCCGGCTGGCGGTCCAATTCGCGAGGAAGTCGCGGGGAGAATCGGGCATTCCGGGTGGGGTGGGGGACGCAGAGGACACGGGTACGCATGCAGCTTTCGACGGGGAGGCGGACTATCGTGTCCATAGTAAACCTTTCGACCAATGGCGTCTTTTTATAAAGCGCCAAAGTCAGGAGCAAATAGGGATATGTCGCGCCGTGTCGTAGAGTTGATGGTTCGTACTACCTGCGGTTCTTGCGCTAGGGTACGGGAGCAAATTGCCCCAGTAGTAGAAGCCGCCGGAGCGGATTTTTATATCCGCAACGTTGATGAAGACCAAGAATTGGCAATGGAATACGGCGACCGTGTGCCCGTTGTAGTCATTGACGGAGAAGAGTTCTCCTGCTGGGAAGTAGACAACGAAGAGCTCGCAGCCGAGCTTGCGGCTAGCCCTAATTAGTCCTAATTAGCCCCTAATTAGCACAGCCTTAGTTCGGCAAAAGCCGGATAAACTATTAGGCTTTTGGTTGATTTATGTCAATCAAAGGGTTGATCTGAAAGTGGAGGATTGTGCATGAGTGTGCTCGTCGTGGGCATGTCCCACCAGTCGGCACCAGTAGCGCTGCTGGAGAAACTAAGCATGGATGACGCGGTGCAAAACACCGCTTGCGGGGAGCTGGTTTCTGCACAATCTCTTTCCGAGGCCATGATCATCTCCACGTGTAACCGAATGGAGGTCTACACGGTCACCAATTCCTTCCACACCGGTGTCCAGGACGTGGTGCACGTGCTGGCTGAGGTTTCCGGGGTTCCGGAGGAGGACCTGCGCCGCTACCTGTACGTGCGCTACGCCGATGCCGCGGCCGAGCACCTGATGACGGTGACCTCCGGTCTTGATTCCATGGTCATGGGCGAGCAACAAATCATCGGCCAGGTGCGTGCGGCTTATCAATCGGCCTCGGACCAGGGCACGGTCGGCGCACGACTGCACGCTTTGGCGCAGTCCGCACTGCACACCGGTAAGCGCGTGCACACTGAGACCAACATCGACGAGGCCGGTTCCTCGATGGTTTCCTTTGCCTTTGACCAGGCGCTACAGCGCATGGGGCAGGAGAACCTGCAGGGCCAGCGCGTGCTTATCCTGGGCGCGGGCGCCATGGCTTCTTTGGCCGCCACCCACGCGGGACGATTAGGCGCCCAGCTGGTCATCGCTAACCGCACCCGCGAGCGCGCCGAGCGCCTTGCCTCCCATGCGCATGAGGCGGGCGTGCGCGCTGAGGTCATTGACTTTGGCGAGCGTGCCCAGGCTTTAGGACAGGTAGACATGGCGATTTCTGCCACCGGCGCGCAGAACTTCACCATTACTGAAAGCGACGTCGCCAAGCACGGCGCACAAGGCAAGGCCCTGATGCTCGTCGACCTTTCCCTGCCGCGTGACATCGATGATGCCGCGGCGGACATCGATAACGTTGATCTGGTTAACATCGAGCGCCTGAGCCGCTCGCTCAACGCCGCTGACACCGACATCGCTGCAGGAACGAGCCCGCACGCGCAGGCTCGCCGCATCGTCAACGAGGAGCTTGAATCCTATGCTTCCGCACAGCGCGTGCGCGACGTCGTTCCCGCAGTATCCGCTTTGCGACGCCGCGCTGCCGACCTCGTCGAATGCGAAGTCGCCCGCCTGAACCAAAAGCACCCGGAACTGGATGAAAAGCAGATGGATGATGTCTCCCGTGCCCTCAAACGCGTGGTGGACAAGCTACTGCACGAGCCGACGGTGCGAGCTAAGCAGTTGGCTGCTAACTCCGGATCGGTCAGCCATGAAAGGGCGCTGCAGGAGCTGTTCGGTCTGCAGTTAGAAGGCAGCGGCGTCTCCGTAGACGTCGAGGATCTGCCAGCCTTGAGCGAAGTCAAAAAGAGCCAAGAACAAAGCACTAATTAGAGGAAACTTTTAAAAATATGTTCAAGATCGGTACCCGCGGTTCCAAGCTCGCTACGACGCAGTCCGGCCACGTGCGCGATTGGCTGGCGGCCAAGGGCTTTGCGTCTGAGCTCCACATCGTCACCACTCACGGTGACGTCAACATGGCGCCGGTCGAGCGCATCGGTGTGGGCGTATTTACCCAGGCGCTGCGCGAGGCGCTGTATGCCGGCGAATGCGATATCGCGGTGCACTCCTTCAAGGATCTGCCCACGGCAGCGGACGAACGCTTCCTCCTCGTCGTCCCGGAACGGCAAGACGTGCGCGAGGCGCTCGTGGCGCGCGATGGACTTACCTTGGCGCAGCTGCCGGAGGGCGCGCGCGTGGGTACCTCGGCGCCGCGGCGCATCAGCCAGCTCAAGGCGGTGCGCCCGGACCTGGACATCCAGCCGTTGCGCGGCAACATCGATACCCGCATGGGCAAGGTAACCTCCGGCGAGCTTGATGCCGTGGTGCTGGCCTATGCCGGGTTGGTGCGCGCCGATTATCAGGACCGTGCCACCGAGGTTTTCTCGCCTGCAGACTTCATGCCGGCCCCGGCGCAGGGCGCGCTGGCCATCGAGGCTGTCAAGGATTCTGCGGCTGCCTGTGCCATCGAAACCCTCATTGATGAGGAAGCAACTGCGGCCGCACTGGGCGAGCGCACCGTGCTCTCCCGCTTAGAGGCCGGCTGCACCGCTCCGGTAGCAGCTACCTCCGAGGTGGACGGCGATAAGCTCACCGTTCGTGGCGGCGTATTCGCGCTTGACGGCTCTCGCCAACTTCTGGCCACCGCTTCCGGTTCCCTGAACGATGCTGCGGCACTGGGCAGCGCTGTATCTGAGGAGCTTTTCTCCCGTGGCGCAGCCGAGCTGCTGGGTAACTAATTTTTTGTTTAGGCCTTGATAATTTAAGGTGTATCTAGCACACAATCATTGGCCTCCAATGATTCGGCCCCCCTTAATTTGATCCCAGGACTTCTGGCCTGGGATTTTGGCCGTTAATACGCTGTGAAGAACACCGCCCGCTGGTCGCAGGGTTTTCGCCGCGCACGATCATGTCCGTGCGTGGTGCCTGAGGCCCAAACGTAGAAAAGAACCTTATGAGCAACGCTGTGCCGGACACTCAGTCTGAACTGGGAAAAGTCGTTTTTGTAGGCGCCGGCCCAGGCAATCCTGACCTGTTGACCGTCCGCGCCCGCGAGGTTCTCGAGGCGAACGCAATCGCAATCGTCGATGAAGAGGTTTCCTCCGGAATCCGCGACGTCGTCGCGCGCGCAGTTCCCGTACCGCAGGAGCTTCTCGACGCCGCGGAAGAAGAGTACGCGCGCATCTGTGCGGAGGCCAAGGAGGCTGGCGCGCGCCGCAAGCCGCCGCGTCCTGCTCCGCCAACGGCAGCGGTATTTTATGCGCCGCAATCTGAAGACATCGTGGCGCAACTGCGCGAAGGCTTGGTAGAAGCCGATGGACTTGACGTCATCCGCCTAGTCAGCGGTAATCCGCTCAATCGCGAGTCCATCAAGGAAGAAATCTCGGCCGTGGCCGCCGAAGGCCTGGAGTTCCAGGTAGTACCCGGCATGTCCCTGCCTTCTACCGTTCCTTCCTTCGCTGGTCTGGCTTTGGGCGCTACTTATACCGAGGCGGATATTACTGAAGGCGCTGATTGGGATGCGCTGGCAAGCGCTACCCAGCCGCTGGTACTGCAGGCAACCGCCGCCGACCTTTCGGTGATCTCCCGGGAGCTCATCGAGCGCGGCATGTCTGCGGACATTGAGGCTTACGTGACTGTTCACGGCACCACCCGTCTGCAGCGCACGCATGAGACCACCTTGGGAACTTTGGGCAAGCTCGACGCCGAGTTGCCCGGCGACCTCGTGGTGACCTTGGGGCGCAGCTTTGACGATCGTTCCAAGTACTCCTGGTGGGAGAATCGTCCGCTCTATGGCTGGCGGGTGCTGGTGCCACGCACCAAGGAGCAGGCAGCTGCCATGTCCGCGCGCTTGGCCGGCTATGGCGCCATCCCGCAGTCTGTGCCGACTATCTCGGTGGAGCCGCCTCGCAACCCGGCGCAGATGGATCGCGCTATCAAGGGCATCGTGGAAGGCCGCTACAAATGGATCGTGTTTACCTCCGTGAATGCGGTTTCTGCAGTGTGGAACAAGATTGCGGAGCTGGGCCTGGATGCCCGCGACTTCGCCGGCGTTCACTTGGCCGCCGTTGGCACCAAGACCGCCGATGCCATCCGCGCCAAGGGCATGGTCCCGGAGCTGCTGCCGAATAAGCGCAAGCAAAACGCTGAGGGCTTGGTCGAGGTCTTCCCGAACTATGTCGAAGACATCGACGCTGTGGGCCGTGTGCTTTTGCCGCGGGCGGACATTGCGGGCGATGCCCTGGTTACCGGCCTGGAGGAGCTGGGCTGGGACGTTGATGACGTCGTGGCTTATCGCACCGTGCGCGCCGCCCCTCCTTCGGCGGAGATCCGCGACATGATCAAGTCCGGCGGCTTCGACGCCGTGGCCTTTACCTCGGGCTCTACCGTGCGCAACCTAGTCGGCATCGCCGGCAAGCCGCACGCGCGCACCATCATCGCCTGCATCGGCCCTTCCACGAAGGCCGCCGCCGAAGAGCTGGGCCTGCGCGTCGACGTGGTCCCGGAGGTTGCTGAGGTGCCAGCGCTTATCGACGCCCTGGCTGAACACGTTGCCGCCCTGCGCGCTGCGGGCAACCTGCCGGCACCGCGGAAGAAGCGCCGCTCGCGTAAGAAGGCGACCAAGTCTGCTTAAGTCTGCCGCATCCGTCTGGCAGCGGGGCAAGGTTAGTCTGCAACTAAAGTATGAGTAGACTGGCGAGGCAAAGAAAAAGACCTCTAGGGAGAAATATTCATGAGCCTTGTTCGCCGTCCCCGCCGCCTGCGCCAGTCTGCTGCTTTCCGCGAATTGGTCGCGGAGACTTCCGTGCAACCTGCGGATCTGATCCTGCCGATGTTCATCATGGACGGCATCGATAAGCCGCAGGAAATTACTTCCATGCCGGGCGTCT
Source organism: Corynebacterium sp. HMSC036D03 (assembly GCF_001836185.1). Classification (NCBI taxonomy): domain Bacteria; kingdom Bacillati; phylum Actinomycetota; class Actinomycetes; order Mycobacteriales; family Corynebacteriaceae; genus Corynebacterium; species Corynebacterium sp. HMSC036D03. The sequence goes on along the minus strand of NZ_KV827737.1, from coordinate 316,209 downwards.
ATCAGCACACGCTCGATTCCCTCAAGCGCGCTGCCCATGAAGCACTCGATGCGGGCGTTAAGTGCGTTGACCTCTTTGGCGTTCCGCGGGAGGAAGACAAGGATGCCACCGGCTCCGTTGCCTGGGATCCGGAGGGCATCTTGAACCGCGGTATTGCGGAGCTGCGCCAGGAGTTCGGCGATGACCTTATCGTTATGGCAGATACTTGCCTGGATGAGTTCACTTCGCACGGCCACTGCGGCATGCTCGATGAATCCGGACGCGTACTTAACGATAAGACCGTCAGCCTGTACCAAGACATGGCTCGCTCGCAGGCTCGCGCGGGTGTTCACATGGTTAGCCCTTCCGGCATGATGGATGGCCAGATTGCCGCCATCCGTGAGGCGCTTGACGAAGCCGGCCATGAAGACGTCGCCATCATGGCTTATTCCGCAAAATACGCGTCTGCCTTCTTTGGCCCGTTCCGCGATGCCGTGGGCTCCTCCCTAGAAGGAGATCGCCGCACCTACCAGCAGGATCCGCGCAACTTCCGCGAGTCCCTTTTGGAGATCGACTTGGACATTGAGGAAGGTGCTGACTTCGTCATGGTCAAGCCGGGCCTGCCATACCTCGATGTGCTGGCCGCTGCGGCTGAGCGCTCTAGCGTGCCGGTTGCGGTTTACCAGGTTTCTGGTGAGTACGCGATGATTAAGGCCGCTGCGCAAAATGGCTGGATTGATGGAGAGGCCGTTATGCTGGAGTCCTTGACCGCATTCAAGCGCGCCGGTGCGGATCAGATCCTTACTTACTTCGCCACCGACGCCGCTCGTTTGCTGAAGTAGCCGCTTCTTTCTTTCCGCGGCCACTGGCCAATTTTTCGCGAATATACAGTACATAAGGAATTTTGTGACACTTCCGGCTTCCCCTCAGCCCCCTCAGAATCAGCAGCCTCCACAGCCGCAGCAGGCTCCGAAGGAGCGAACGGAGACTCAAAACCCGCAGCATGCGCCGCAGCACCGTGGGGCGCCGCAGACAGGTAATGCCAAGCCGCCGCAGGCTCCGAAGGAGCGCACGGAGGCCGTAAACCTCATGCTGAAGCTGTGGGCGGGCACGCTGGCTTTGGAGGTCATTCACCAGATTTTGAACCTGGTGATGACGTTGCTGAATCGCTCGGTGCTTTTTGCCCAGGCACGCCAGACGGCGGAGGAAGCCGCGCAGGACTCTGGTCAGAAGGTCTCTGATTCCTTGATTGAGGTAATCGGCTATGGCTCGGTGGCATTTTCCTCCGTGCTCTCGCTGGTTATCATCGTCGTTCTCGCAGTGATGCTGCACTTACTCAATAAGGGCGGCAAAGCCGCGGCAACCGGACGCCGCCTGTGGTTCGCGTTCTCCCTCTTCTTTGCCTTCCGCACGCTCCTCGTCTTCCTCGCCACGCCCGCGGGCAATGAGGCGCCGGACTGGCTGATTGCCGGCGATGGCATCAACCAAATCCTGGTTGGTGTCGGAGCAGTAATGGGCCTTATCTTCTCGCTTAAGGAAGAGACGCTGGATTACACCGGCGAGCTGGAGCAGATGCGCAAGCTGGAGCAAGAGCTGGCGCAGGAACGCCGCGAGAAGGAACGCGAGCGCCGCGAACAGGAGCGCAAAGAGCTGATGGAAAAGCAGCAACAGCAAAAGCAGGATGCGAAGGCTGGCAAGGATGAGCAGGAGCCGCGCCGATGACAAGCATGTTCCCTGGCCAGGGAAGTGGCCAGCCTAAGGGCGACCCATCGCGCCCAGGTCCGGTGGACTACAACCGCGCTGGCCGCAAGCAGGCTGGAAGCAAGCAGTCCGAAGTAGACACCGCGGGTGCCGGCGGCGCGCCGAAGTCGCTGCGCTTTGCCTACTGGGTGCTCGTGATTGCGGCGATCATCATGCTGGTTTCCGGCATGATTGGCATGTTCGGTGACTCTGGCGCGGAAGAAGTCGCTGCCTCAAAGCAGGTTGCTGATTATTTGTCCCGCAACCGCAACTTCGTGGCTATTTCTAACATCGTGTGTGCGCTCGTGATGGCGCTGTGCGCGCCGCAACTGCCGCATGGCTCCAAGTGGTCGCGTCGGATCATCACCATCGCGATTGCCTTTAGCTTGTTTGTCAACATTGCCGCCATGGCCTTGGGCGTGGGCGGGCTCGGCCTAGTGGCCATCCCGGTTGTGCTGGCCGTGGCGTTGTTGTTGCTCTATCGCCCGGATTCGAACCAGTTTATGCGCGAGCGTAATCCGCGCTTCTAGCTCGCGGGCCTGTCCAAGGCAGAGCTAACTAGATTTAAATCCAACTTTTGATTCATAATGAAGACCATGTCACGAACTAGAAACGCCCCTCTCATCGATGCCGCCGCTGGCCGCACGCCGTCCCGTCCGCCCGTGTGGTTCATGCGTCAAGCAGGGCGTTCCCTGCCGGAATACCGCAAGGTTCGGGAGGGCATCGACATGCTCGACTCGTGCTTCATGCCGGAGCTGCTCGCTGAGATCACCCTGCAGCCGGTGCGCCGCCACGACGTTGATGCCGCGATTTTGTTCAGCGATATCGTCGTGCCGCTCAAGGCCGCTGGCGTCGGCGTGGACATCGTGCCTGGCCGCGGGCCAGTGATGGAACAGCCAGTGCGCACCAAAGAGGACGTCGCCAAGCTGCCCATCCTGGACACTGATGTTCCGCAGGTTCGCGATGGCATCGCCATCATCTTGGATGAGCTGACCGAGACCCAGGCGCTTATCGGTTTCGTCGGCGCCCCATTTACCTTGGCCAGCTACCTGGTGGAGGGTGGTCCTTCCAAGAACCACGAGAAGACAAAGGCCCTTATGCATGCGGAGCCGCAGACCTGGCACGCACTGATGGAGCGCCTGACGCCGACCATCATCAACTTCCTGCAACTGCAGATGGAAGCGGGCATCGATGCGATGCAGCTTTTTGATTCCTGGGCGGGCTACCTCAATGAGCGCGACTACCGCGAGTTCGTGCTTCCTTATTCCACGGAGATTTTGAAGGCCGCGGAAGGCCGCATCCCGCGCATCCACTTCGGCGTGGGAACGGGCGAGCTGCTCGGCGCGATGTCGGAGGCTGGCAGTGAGGTCATGGGCGTGGATTACCGCGTGCCCATGGATGCCGCTGCAGGCCGTGTTAACGCCAGCGTGTTGCAGGGCAACCTGGATCCGGCGCTGCTTTTTGCTGGCGACGACGCCATTCGCAGCGCGGTGCGCACCATCAAGGGCGAGGTCGCGGCAGCCCAAGCAGCCGGCGACATCGATACGCATATCTGGAATCTTGGCCACGGAGTTTTGCCAACCACAGGGGCGGAGGCTGTTACCCGCGCCGTCTCTATCATTCACGAGGAGGGCTAATGAAGATCGCGATTATTGGTGCTGGCTTGGCAGGCCTTACAGCAGCGTGGGAGATTGCTTCCCATGACTCTGGGCACAAGGTGGACGTGTATGAGGCTGAGGGCCGCATCGGCGGCAAGCTTTACACGGTTCCGTTTAATGACGGCCCAACAGACATGGGCGCTGAGGCTTTCTTAGCCCGCAACGAAGAGGTAGTGGAATTTTTCACCAAGCTGGGCTTGGCGGATTCCTTTGTTTCTCCTTCGGGTCTATCCCCGCTGGTCTACGTCGATTCCAAGCTGCAGTCCCTGCCTTCCGGCGGCATGATGGGCATCCCGTCCTCGTCTGAGTCCATCGCTCCGCTGGTCTCTGCGGAGACCGCGCGCCGTATCGACAACGAAGAGCCTTTCGAGTGGAAAATCGGTGGCGATGTTTCGGTGGGCAAGCTGGTCCGTCAGCAGTTTGGTGACGACGTGGTGGACCACGTGGTCTCCGCCCTTCTGGGTGGCGTCTATTCCTGCACTGCGGATGACTTGGGCCTGCGCGCCACGATCCCGGCGCTGGCCGCTAGCTTGGATAAGCTCGCAGCTGATGGCCCGGTCAAGCTTTCCGACGCCGTCCGCGCAATGGAGCAGGCACGCCCACGCACCCCGGGCAAGGGGGCGCCTTTCCAGACTTTCCGCGGCGGCTACGCTGAGGTTTACGAGGCGCTCGCGGAAAAGTCCGGCGCCGATATTCACCTCGATTCCTTTATCTCCGGCGTGACCCGTGAGTCCGAGGGCTTCCGCGTCAAGGGCGCACCGAACGAGGCCGGCCTTTATGACCGCGTGCTTTTTGCCACCCCGGCGCCCACTACCGCGCGTCTTCTGCCGGCTCTTTCTCCTGCGGCTTCTGCCGCGCTGAAGAAGGTCAAACTGGCCGGTTCTGTGGTCGTCGGCTTCAAGTTCGATTCCGATACCGATCCGAACGGCAACCGCCTGCCGGATAACACCGGCATTTTGGTGGGCACGGATCAAGAGGACGTACACGCTAAAGCGTTTACGCTGTCTTCGCGCAAGTGGCCGCACCTGGCTGAACGCGGCGGCGCGCTGGTGCGTGCTTCCTTCGGCCGTTTCGGCGACGACGCCCTCGTCCGCGCGGAGGAAGACGATCTGGTTGATTACGCCTTGGACGATCTTCAGCACATCACCGGCTTCGATGGCCGCGCCGCCGGCGTTTCCGAGATCTTCACCCAACGCTGGTTCGGCGGCATCCCGCGCTACGACGAGACCCACCTGGACACAGTCGCTGCAGCGCACGCCGCGCTTGCCGACGTCCCCGGCATCGAGGCCACCGGCGCCTGGTCCGGCGGTGTGGGCGTGCCAGCCGTTGTGGCAGATGCACGCGGTGCCGTTGAGCGGCTGCTCGCGTAGTAGAGCAGCCAAGCTCTCACACGCACACAATCGGTACGATGCGGCGGCATGACTCACGTACTTATGGTTCTAAGTGGTGCCCGTGTCTGGACTCTTAAAGACGGCACGGAGCACCCCCACCGGCTTCTGGGCAGAGGAGTTCATCGCTCCTTATGACATCTTTACTGAGGCCGGATATGACATCACCGTGGCGACCCCGCGCGGGGTCAAGCCAGTAGTTGATGAAATCTCTTTGAGCATCTCCGGCGGAACCGATCCGCTTTCGGCCAAGAAGCTGAAGTCTCGCCTTGCGGAGCTCTCCGATGTCCTGGAGAACCCGGCTGACCTCCATGACCAGAACGAGGAAGATTATGACCTCGTGTTCTATCCCGGCGGCCATGGCCCGATGGAGGATGAGCTGGTGGCGCGAGGCTTGGACTACGACAAGGGCCTGCTGCCATTTCCCTCGCACGTCGTGGTAGATGGCAATCTCTACACCGGTCAGAACCCGCAATCTTCCAAGAAGCTTGCGAAGACCTTGGTCGACGCGCTCGCGGATTAGGCCATCGTTCCCGCGAATTAGGCCAGTGCCGGTAGGGCGCAGAGGACAACTGTCACTAGCAGGATGAAGGCCATGAATGCCTTCGCCTGCCAAGTGGCGAAGTTGAAGGTAACGCCCACGCCGAAGCGCTTGTCCACGAGGACTGCTGGGTCGTCGGGGTTGTAGTAGAACATTCCCCACTTGTAGTGCTCGTCGTTATCTGGCGATTCCTTGCCCTCGTCAGGGAAGCTGACACCACGCAGGGCGTCGTCAAGCTGGCTCGCCCGGAGAGCGATGAGGACCAAGAGCGCGATGACTCCGAGGATGCTGCAGAGGAGCAGGCCGTAGAATCCTACGGGCAGCCAGTCACTGAATTCGGGGAGCGGACCGGCGATTTGGTCAATAGTGAGGGGGACGCACATAGCCAGCAACAGCAGGCCGATGCCTTCGTTAGAAGCTGCCAGGATTGCATCGTTGCGCAGCTGACCTTTGATGGAGCGGTCGTTGCGGGAGTGCGACGGGAAGGCGGCCATTGCCCAGAAAATTACGGCAAAGAGTGCGATTAATCCGAGGGATACAAAAGTTCCTATAAAGACGCTCGGGACGGACTTGTCGCTCCAGGCGTCGGGCTGCAAGCCGGCACCCCAGTGCGTTGGGATGGTTTCTGGGATGTTGTCCCAGCGCATCGCAACAACGATTGCGCCGACAGCGGTGACGAGTAAGGAGCCGAGCACGCTAATCCATGGAAAGCGCACAGTGGTCTTGAGACCTGCGAGTTGCGATTCCGTAAAGCTGGTGCGAGTGATGCGTGCGGAAATCGCTGTTTCTACCTCGTCGTACCACTTGCCAGCGGCCTTTGCATCGATGATGCGGCGACGTGCCGTGACGTAGCTAAACATGGCGCCGACTACCACGATGAGCGAGGAGAAAGCGGCGACGATAGGCCACTTCCATGCGGCAAGGGTGAGCAGAGTAGTGAGGATGCCGCAGATCCAGACCTTGGTGCGGTAGGAACGCAGTGCGGCTTGAACTTGTGGGTCTTGGCGCTTGTCCTGCGGCACGCTCACACCAAGCGGCAGGGAAGCGATGGCGGGGATGGTGGCGATGGTCCAAGTGACGGCGAGGGTCATGGCCGCCATGAGGAGGGCGAAAATCATGGCAAATCCTTCAAAATTGCGTCGAGGTGGGAACGGATTTCGGAATCGTTGAAGCCCTGTGCGCGGGCTAGCAAGGCTGCGCGCTGAAGGCCCTCAACGAGTTGTTGGTTTTGTGCGTCGGTGCGGGCTCCAGGGCGAACCACCGTGCCGGAGCGCCCAGCGGTTTCGGCTAGGCCTTCGGCGACGAGCTTGTCATAAGCCTTCTTGACGGTGGCGGGATTAATGCCGAAGTCTGCGGCGACGCGTCGTACTGGATCGAGCTTGTCGCCGTCTCGTAGTTCGCCATGTGCGATGGCAGAAACGATGGCGTCGTGAAGCTGCGTAAAAAGCGGGACACCTGATTCTGGATTGAGGGTGAGGAACATGCCGACCCCCTTTCTGTGTTGGTTCAACTAATACAACGTTGTATTAGTGACTATAGCACAGATTGTGTTACTTGTAGCGATACAAAGCGATTAGAGTTCTACAGTGCGGTTAATCGAAAGACGCGAACAAAAATCTTCGTCGTGGCTCACTAAGATGAATGCACCTCGATAGGCAGAGAGCACATCTACCAGCCAGTCAACAGTGGGGATGTCGAGGTTATTCGTAGGTTCGTCTAGAAGGAGGAATTTAGGTGCTGGAGAAGAAAGCAAGACTCTCGCACATTCGGCACGAAAGCGCTCGCCTCCTGAAAGCTGCCCGAGCGGGGCATGAACGCTATCGTTTTGGAACAACAACTTAGCTAGCTGATTGCGGAGGAACTGCGGATCTTCGTTTGGATTGGCTGCGGTTACCAATTCCCACATACTCAAGTGTTCTGGAAGCGTGATGCGCTGACGCAAGTAGCCACAGGCTAGTGCGTAGTCGACGTCGCCGTTTGCCACGCGGTTGAGGAACGTTGTCTTTCCGGAACCGTTGGGACCTGCGAGTCGGACGCGCTCTGGGCCTACGATGCTGAGTAGCTCACTGCGGAGAACTTGGGTTGCGTTAGGCAGTTGAGTGTTCGGAAGCTCGATATGGACGGCAGAATCGTCGCGTAGCCGCAGCTGAGCTTTGTTGTACTCCTGCTGTGCGCTTGCCACTGATTGGGCTGCTTCGTGCGAGCGCTTGGCAGCTGTGTTTTGAGAGCGATTCTTGTCCAGGCCCAATGCGATAGGAGGCTTGCGTTTGGAAGCCGCGTACTTCTTTCCGCGACGCTCATCCCGGGCTAGCCGCGTTTGCATTGCTGACCGCTGGCGGACTTCTTTGCGTAAGGCGGCCTTGGCCTGGTGGACGTCGGCAAGCGCGGTGTCCTGTTCGTGGTCAATAGCCTCCTCATAGGAGGCGTAGTTCCCAGTAAACATGCGTAATGAGCCGTGGTAGAGCTCGGCGATGCAATCTGCGTGATTAAGTAGATCGCGGTCGTGTGAAATGACCAAAACCTGGGCCGGCGAGTCAGCGATCAAACTAAGGAGAAGTTCCTTGGACTGCGCATCAAGGTTGTTTGTAGGCTCATCCAAAATGATCACGTCAGGTTCGGAGAAAAAGAGCGCAGTAAGCGCGACAGTAACGGCCTCGCCGCCCGATAGGCTACCGATTGTGCGATCCAAGGAAATGGGCAATTCCGACGCCGCGAGCGCAGCACTGATTTTTTCCTTGAGGTCCCAACGCTCGCCCACGACCTCGACGAGCTCGTCGGTGTAGTGTCCCGCTTCGATTTGCTCGATGGCCTCCAATACTTCACGGGCGTGGAATACGTCGGCAACAGTATCGGAGACTTTCAGGCCTAAGTCTTGGTCGAGGTACCCGACGCTAGGGGCACTGACGGTACCCGAGGTTGGTTCGAGTATCCCGGCCAGCACCTTGGCCAGCGTTGATTTGCCCGAGCCGTTGGTGCCAACGAGTCCGGTGAACTGAGCGCTAAAAGTCCCATTGAGATTCGCGAAACAGGGTTTACCGTCAGGCCACACCATGGTGAGGTCAGCGAAAGAAATAGGCATGGATCGATCCGCCTTCGAGTCAGAGGTGTTGATGTGAGCTTCGAATTAAGAGCGGATCTTCATGGCAAGAAAGGTTAGCAGCGTGCGTGCGTGGTGTCCATAGTTTGTGAGGAAATGGAATTACAAGAAAAGTGCCACTGCCACTACTGCGAGGCCTTTCCAACCGCGGCTTAAGTAGCCCACCACTTCAGGGGAAAAGGAAGCACCGAAACCGCCCGTATCGACCATGCTCATTTGCGTCACGCGGGCAGGGCGGGACCTGGTGTAGCCGGCCCACGCCAGGCCTACCGCGATGACTGCAAGTGCAGCAAGTGAAAGCTGCCACACGATGGCAACAAAGACCGTTCCTATAATCGCTGTGCCTATCGCAGCGCTCATAGGAAGACCCCACTCTGCCCAAGGCCCTTCCACGATTCGCCCAAAGGAACCTGCGCGGCTTACGGCCGCACCCACCATGGACCAAGCGGTGGCAAATGCAAGAATGCCCAGCGAACCCAGGTGCGGTGCGAACCCGAGGCTCAAACCAGCAACTGCCAGTGCGCCGACGCCGATGTACCAACGCCTGCCTAGACGGCGCGCGAAAAGACCAGCTAAAGAAGCGGACGAACCGATCTGCGGTTTCAACCACATGCTTTGGCTGGCTAGGGCGTCGGAGCTGACCTCAGAGTCGAGCAGGTTCACACCTGAACTGCTCACCTGGCGGGAACGGCCAGCAGCGAGCAGTGACGCAACGGTGAAGGAACGCCAGCCCACGGCCATGCGTAATGCTGGCGCTGCCAGTGCGAATAGAGGAGATGCGCCGAGGGACACGCAAAGCAGCAACACGAGTGCAGTGACCCCGAGCAGCTGCAGAACTGAAATTGAATCCATGCCCCGCAGGCGTCCTTGTGGGCGGAGGTGGTAAACCCACCGAGGGCCTGACATCCCACGCAGCGGGAACAGCGCCTCCAGAAGCGCAATCAGCGCCAGCAATCCCAGGATGCCGCCCGTTGTCTGTAGAGGAGCAACGTCGGTGCGAATTACGACGAAAGGCAAATAGTCGGCGGCGTATTGCCATACGCCAAAAAGTACGCCTAGGAGACATCCAAACATGGTGATCGCTCCAACGACGTCACCGAACTTCGACAGGGCCCGTGTCATGCCAGTACGAGAGTTGGTGTCAGGCATCATAGCTCCACCAACTCATCGCACGCATCGGTGACGGTAGGCGAGTGGGACGCCACGATGATGCAGCGACCTTCTTTCGCCAGGTGGCGCAGTTCGCTGCTGAGGAATTGCGTCCACTCGGCGTCGAGGTGGCGCTCGGGTTCGTCGATAAGCAGCACTTGCGCGGGCTGGTAGAGCTGGATGGCCAGGAAAACGCGCTGGCGCTGGCCCGCGGACAAACGCGTGGCGGGGTGAGGTAGGAGCTCCTCAAGCGCCCACAATTCGATGATTTCAGCGAAGTCAACGCCAGTGGTCCGGGCGATGAGATCGATGTGCTCGCCCACGGTGAGGTCCGGTAGGAAGATTGGGTCGGCCACGGTGAGCACCGCGCTTGCCGACGCCCTCGTTCCCACCTCCTTCCCATCAACACGGACGGTGCCCTCGAGAGCCGCGAGCTCGCCACCGAGAGTGGCGAGCAGCGTCGACTTGCCTGAGCCGTTAGCTCCCTTGAGGCCGTACATGCGGCCCGGGGCAAACTCGCGGGCAAGATGGCCGAGGGCTGTGGTATGTCCGTAAGTGGCATCGATGTTCAGCATGCGGCAAGGCTATCAATTCTGCTGCTTGCAGGCTTTCAAGACCTTGGTTTTGGTACCTTGAGCTGCTAAAATTTAGCGTCAAACAGCTATTTTGGGGGAGAAAAAGAATGGTTACTCCACAGCCCGCTAATGAGTTCATAGACACCGAAATTGATAAACCGAGGGATAACAAGTTGGCCTTGGGAGACGCAGCAATGCGTTTGGCCGGCCATGACGTTAGTGACCCGAAAGTTCGTGACTTGGCCCGCCGCGTAGCCGCTGGCACGGTGTCTGCTGAGGACGCAATAGCCCAAGTTCGCCGGACGGCATTTAAGTAAGCAGGGGAAAATGAGCGGGGGTTGGAAAGATTACTTCATTCCAGGAACAACGGTTCTGAAGAATCTATTGGGGGCAACTGATGCTGAGGAGCTCCGATTACTCGAGGAAAAACTGGTATTCCTGCGAATCTCGGAATTACAGCATGAGCCCCTAGAGGGGAATTTTGATTATCAGCATTTCAAAGCCATCCATCGCCACCTTTTCCAGGATGTTTATGAATGGGCGGGGCAGGAGCGTACGGCTCCTACTGACCAGTTCATGGTGAAGGCCGGTCATGCTTATTACCCAGCGGGTCCAGAGCTGACCAAGGCCGCGAACAAGATTTTTGCTGGTCTTGCCCGCGATAACCTGTTGTGCGATATGACTCTTGAGGAGTTCGTCCCGAAGCTGGCGGAAGTGTGGGGTGAACTCAACGTTGTGCACAGCTTCCGCGAGGGAAACACCCGCACGCAGACCGTCTTTTTCGCGTTCCTTGTGGATAATGCTGGGTTTGCCTTGGACGTGGAGCGCCTAGCCGTTGATAGTGAACTGCGTGAGCGGTTCATCGCTGCACGTTTTTATAGCCAGGACACAGGCGATAACGCGCAGCTGGCGCGGGTGCTGCGCGAAATCGTCGGCAACCGCTAGCTCGTGCTAGCCCTTGTTGCGGAATACAAAGATAGAAGAGAAGTCCTGGTCGCCGTGGCCCATGGACTGCTGTTCCTCAAAGCGTTCGATGGCGGCGTGCACTGCTGGCAGCGGCTTAGAAGAAGTAGCCTCTATGAGCTTGGCGTCCTTGCACAGGGCGTCGACAGTGAAGTCGCCCGGAGTGGTGTTGCGCTCACCCGTGATGAACGGGCCCTTCATGTTCTTCATGAACGCGAGGCCGGTGATATCGAGCATTTCGAGGATGACCTCGGAATCAAGGCCCTCGGATTCGCCAAGCTGCAGTGCCTCTAGCAGTCCCTCGGCCGTTACGGCCAGGGCGAGGTTGGCCAGCAGCTTGCCTAGGGCGGCGGTAGCTGCGGACTCGACGCCGATCAGCTTGTTCTCACCGGCCCATGGCTCGACGATGTCCATGGCGAGCTCGCGACGGTCGTCGTCAGGCGTGCCCACATAGACGCCCAACTCGCTGTTTCGGGCTGGGCCCAGGGAACCCACGACTGGTGCGTGGACATAGGAATCCACCGCGGCGGCAAATTCGCGTGCGGCCTCCGGGGAAACGGTGGTGGTGTCGATCCAGGTAACGCCGGCGGGGATCAGCGCGGGCTCGATGATGCGCTCGCGAATATCATCAGGACCAAACAAGGAAGTGATGATGACCTCGGCGTTTTTCACCGCCTCTTCAGGGGTATCTGCCAAGCTGGCGCCTTCTTCGACGAGAGGCTGCGCGCGCTCAGCGGTGCGGTTCCACACCGTAACCTCGTGAGATTTGAGCAGGTGGCGGGCAAGCTCGCTGCCCATTCGGCCGGTTCCAAGGAATGCGATTTTCATGGAAACCAGTGTGCCATTTTTGTTTGCGGGCGCGCAGTCAACTTCGGTGTGCCACCGGAAGAGCGCCGTGGTTCGTATCCCGTCGGTACCGCCCACACCGTGTGGGCTGGCGATGATCATCGGCGGCATCGTAGGCCTGAAAACGGTGGCCTAGGGCAGCGGGATGTAGATTTCCTCCGGGCGTGGAAGTGGTGGCGGCTTCGGGATTTGATCGATTCCCTGTTGTACCTCCGGCGGAATCGGAACCTTTGTGGGAATCCGCGGCGGCGCTGGTGGCGGCGGTGGCGGTGGCATATGAAATTCCGGCAGCTTTGGCAGGCCTGGAACTGGTGCGGGTGCTGGACGCCGTGGTGGCGGAGCCGGCGCAGGTGCGTGGATAGTTACCGTATCGGGTGAATGCGGCGGTGCTTCTGGTGGCGGGGCCAGTTGGCTTTCTTGCGGAGCTTGCTCAGGTGCGGGCGCCTTCGGTGTTTCTTTCGGCTTTGGTTCGTGTTTGCTGGATGACGCTTGCGCGGAATCTAGCGCTAAGCGTGTGGCCGGTTGTGGCGCGGAGCCCTGGGCCCAAGGCGTGGTGCTTTCTGATGTTTGCGTTTCCAGCGGTTTCATATCTTGAGCTGGAACCATGGTGACTTCTTTGCTTGCACAGGATGCACAAAATACAGCGCTAAGGCCGATTGCGCAGATGAAGATGCGTGAGCGCACGATGAAAATCTCCCCCTTAAAATTTTCCCCAAAATCCATCGCCACGGTCTTTAGCTGCTAGCTGCATGAGCAGCCGGTGTGCAGCGCGCTTTGTTGTTCCCCCCATGACGCTGCGAACGTGGCGACGGCAGTAGCTTAACCTCATTTTGAAGCGCGTGCAGGATTAACGGAATGCGGAGTAGCTGCGGTGGGGCGCGAAGTGCTCTGGGTGCGGTGGCGCGTTTCGGACACTCCAACTTTTGTATAGGGACAAAGCAGTTACAATGTTGGCTATGCCTAATACGAGTCAGCAGCCAGTTTCCCAGTCCACCCAGTGGTTCGAGCGCGCATCCAAGGTCACCCCAGGTGGCGTGAACTCCCCGGTCCGTGCCTTCGGTTCGGTCGGCGGCCAAGCCCGCGTTATCGCGCGCGGCGAAGCTTCCCGCCTGTGGGACGTCGACGGCAACGAGTACGTTGACCTTGTTAGCTCCTATGGTCCGATGATCCACGGCAACGCCCACCCGGCAATCGTGGAGGCTGTGCAGAAGGCAGCGGTCGATGGCCTTTCCTTTGGCGCGCCGACCGAGGCGGAAACCCTGCTGGCAGAGCGAATTGTGGAGCGCACCGCAGTAGAGCAGGTGCGTCTGGTCAACTCCGGCACTGAGGCAACCATGTCCGCCGTGCGCTTGGCCCGTGGCTTCACCGGTCGCGCAAAGGTGTTGAAGTTTGATGGCTGCTACCACGGCCACGTCGACGCGCTGTTGGCGTCGGCAGGCTCCGGCGTTGCTACCTTCGCCCTTCCGGATTCCCCGGGCGTTACCGGCGCAACCGCTGCCGATACCATCGTTGTGCCTTATAACGATCTGGATGCTGTCCGTGAGGCTTTTGCCGCACACCCAGGTGAGATCGCCTGCATCATTGCTGAGGCAGCCGCGGGCAACATGGGCACCGTGGCTCCCGATGAGGGCTTCAATGCGGCGTTGAAGGAAATCGCGCATGCCGACGGCGCGCTGCTCATCTTGGATGAGGTCATGACTGGTTTTCGTACCTCCCACAAGGGCTGGTTCGGCGTCGACGGCGTCGCTGGTGACTTGGTCACCTTCGGCAAGGTTGTCTCCGGTGGTCTGCCAGCTGCTGCTTTCGGTGGCCGCGCGGATGTTATGGCTTACCTGGCACCGGCTGGTCCGGTCTACCAGGCAGGTACTTTGTCCGGTAACCCAGTTGCGATGGCTTCTGGTCTGAAGTCCCTGGAGCTTGCCGACGAAGAGCTGTACCCGCGCCTTGGCGCAAACGCTGACCGCCTAACCGGTCTTATCTCTGCAGCATTGGATAAGGAAGGCGTGGCGCACAACATTCAGCGCGCTTCCTCGATGTTCTCCATCCGCTTCGCTGAGGGACGCGGCCGCAACTTCGACGACATGAAGGCTGCTGATACCTGGCGCTTTGCTCCGTTCTTCCACGCTCTTCTGGAAGGCGGCGTCTACGTTCCGCCATCAGCTTTTGAGACCTGGTTTGTCTCCGATGCGCTGACCGACAATGATTTTGAGGTAATCGAAAAGGCGCTCGCGCCCGCAGCAAAGGCTGCCGCAGCAACCCAGCGCGCTTAAAGCTCATTTAAAGAAGAGCGAAAGGAACTTCTATGTCGACGACTATCGTCCACCTGGTCCGCCACGGTGAGGTGTACAACCCGGAAAAGATCCTCTACGGACGCATCCCGGGCTACCACCTTTCCTCCCGCGGCCACTCCATGGCGGCGCGCACTGCGGAGTCCTTCCGCGGCCACGACGTGACCTACCTGGTGGCTTCGCCGCTGCAGCGCACACAGGAAACTGCGCAGCCTATCTCCAAGGTCACCGGCCTTGACGTTGAGATCGACAAGTCCGTCATCGAATCCGGTAACCGTTTTGAGGGCCTGCGCACCAAGGGCTGGAATTCCCAGCTATGGAACCCACAGCGTTGGCCGCTGCTGCGCAACCCGATGCAGCCTTCCTGGGGCGAGCCTTTTGAGGAGATCGCTGCCCGCATGGTCAATGCAGTCGAGCGCGCACGCGATAAGGCAGAAGGCCACGAGGCCATCATCGTCTCCCACCAGCTGCCCATCGTCATGGTCCAGCGCACCGCACTAGGCAAGCGCCTTGCCCACGCACCATGGGACCGCGAGTGCGACCTTGCCTCGGTGACCTCGCTCGTCTTCCAAGATGACCAGCTCATCGACATCTTCTACTCCTCCCCGGCGCAGGATATTTAAGGCAGAGCCCGTGAAACACAAACTTTTGCCTGTAGTCGCCTCGTTGATGGTTGTCGCTTCGGCTACCACTGCGTGCAGTCAAGACGCAGATAAAGCACAAAATGCAGTGGCGAGTGGCGGCACCTTTGAATTCTTTGCTCCAGGCGGAGAAAAAGTAATCAAATATGCGCCCGAAGAGCGCAAACCGTTGAAGTCCTTCACAGGAGAGAATCTGCGCCACGACGGCCAGACCATTTCTCTGGATGATTTCTCTGACCAGATCGTCGTACTGAACTCTTGGGGACAATGGTGTGCTCCTTGTCGCTCCGAATCGGATGACTTACAAAACATCCATGCCGAGCTGACCAAACGCGGTACCGGTACAGTTCTGGGAATTAATGTCCGCGACTTCAACCCGGAAATTTCCCGTGACTTTTTGGAAGATAACGGGCTGGAGTATCCGTCCATCTACGATCCGCCTTTCAAGACGGCTGCGGCTCTTGGCGGCGTACCGACCTCTGTCGTACCAACCACTATCGTGCTCGATAAGCAGCATCGACCAGCCGCCGTATTCCTGCGCGAGATCACCGATAAGGATGTTCTCGAAGTCGTAGATTCGCTGGAAAAAGAGTAGTTTCCACTGCTAGACAACTTATTTAGAATTGCGCGAGGTTTCATGGATTTTACGGATACGGCGCTCAACGTCGAATCGGTCATCACTAGCGGTCCTTTCGCCCTAGGTTTTCTCCTCGCCATGGCCGCTGGTTTGGTCAGCTTTGCCAGTCCGTGCGTGGTCCCGCTCGTTCCCGGCTATATCTCCTACCTGGCCAGTGTGGTTGGCGGTGAGGTTAGTTATGACGCGGAGTATGGCATCGGCGTCGGCAAGCGCAAGCAATGGGCCGTAGTACTTGCCGCGGCGCTGTTTGTGCTGGGCTTTACCGTGGTATTCGTACTGGCGACGGTCTCTGTTTTCGGTGCGATTTCCGCGCTGACGCTCAACGCTGATGTGCTCATGCGGATAGGCGGCATCATCACCATCCTCATGGGCGTTGTGTTCATGGGCGTGGTGCCGGTGCTGCAGAAAGATACCCGCATGGCGCCGCGACGCTGGACCACGTGGTTGGGTGCGCCGCTGCTTGGCGGCGTCTTTGCGCTTGGTTGGACGCCGTGCCTAGGCCCGACGCTCGCGGCGATTATCTCTGTCTCCGTTGGCACTGAAGGCATGACCGCAGTGCGCGGAACGTTCCTTATCATCGGCTATTGCTTGGGGCTGGGGCTGCCTTTCCTGCTCGTTGCGCTGGGCTCAGCCCGTGCCATGCGCACAATCTCTTGGATGCGGCAACACTCTCGCACCATCCAGATCATCGGTGGTATCGCCATGATTCTGGTGGGCCTCGCACTGGCTACCGGCTTGTGGGGCAACTTCATCAGCTTCATCCGCCAGTGGACGTTTGAATACGGCGCGACCCTAATTTAGGAGGATAAGAAGGCATATGAAACTTATCGTTCGCTATCTGCGCAAGGCATGGCATTGGCTAACCAGCATGCGCACGGCACTGGCATTGCTGTTCCTGCTCGCTCTGGCGGCCATCCCGGGCTCGCTGCTTCCACAGCGCGATCTCAACGAGGCTAACGTCAAGGACTTCATCAGCTCCCACGGCAAGGTTGCGGAAATCTACGACAAACTGCAGCTTTTCGACGTCTTTTCTTCCATCTGGTTCCAGGCCATCTTCATGCTGCTGATGGTCTCCCTCGTGGGCTGCATCATCCCGCGTTCTTGGGAGCACTACAAAGCCTGGAAGACCCCGCCTACCCGTGCTCCGAAGTACCTGGAAAAGATGCCGCTTCACGCCGAAGGTCATTCGGAGCATTCGCCGGAGGAAATCAAAGCTCGAGTAACCAAGCTGCTGAAGAAGTGGCGCGTTGCTGAATCAGGCCCGGAAGAAGACCGCCAGGGGCAGCAGTCTTTCTCCGCTGAGCGCGGCTATGCCCGCGAGCTGTGCAACCTGATTTTCCATATTGCCTTGGTGGCCATCTTGGTCACCGTTGCCGCCGGCCGCCTGTCTAACTACGAGGGCCAAGTCATCGTGGTCACCGAGTCCGGTTCCCAGGACGGGGAGACCAAACTGGATCAGTCCACCGAGTTCTGCAATACCTCGACCTCGAACTATGACTCCTTCCGCGCTGGCTCGCTTTTCGACGGCACGGGCCTGCACCCGTTCTGCTTCGTAGCCCACGACTTCACTGCGGATTACCTGGATAACGGCCAGGCGGAGATGTTCACTTCGAACGTTTCTTATGCGGAAGGCGATGACATCTACTCCGATCCTTCTAGCTGGAAGGATTATGAGCTCAGCGTCAACCACCCGCTGCGCCTTTCCCATAACCGCGTCTACCTGCAGGGCCACGGCTACGCGCCGACCGTGACGGTGGAGTGGCCAAACGGCGAGAAGCGTACCCAGACCATCCAGTTCCGCCCCGATGACATGGTTCGCTTCCTTTCCTCTGGCGTCATGCGTTTCGACCCGCCGGCTGGCATGTACCCGGATCTCTTTGAGCGTCGCCAGAATCAGCTCGCCATCCAGGGCCTTTTCGCGCCGACCGCACAGTGGTCCGGGGAGAACGGTCAGCTGCTGACCTCCGCGTACCCAGGGCTTACCGATCCGGCGCTGGCCATTGACATCTATCGCGGCGATGCCGGCCTCGATACCGGTACCGCCCAGTCCATCTTCGATCTGGATTCCTCCTTGGTGCACTCGGGCCAGCTGCAGAAGATTGACCGCGTGAATCTCTCGCAGAACGAATCCGTGACGCTGGACGATGGCACGAAGGTCACCTTCAACGGTGCCTCCCAGTACGCGAATTACCAGATTTCTTATGACCCATTCCAAAAGTGGGTCTTGGTCTCGGCCCTTTTGATGCTCGTCTCCTTGGTCGGTTCGCTAGTTATCAAGCGCCGCCGCGTGTGGGTGCGCATTAGCCCGGCCGCGGATGGAGGAACCGACATCCAGATGGCGGGTCTTGCCCGCACCGACCGCGCCGGTTGGTCCGAGGAGTTCTACGCGCTCTATCGCGAGCTTTTGGAACTGCCTGACCCGGACGAAGTAGAAGAGGACGAGATATGGGTGGATGATTAATTCATCCGACTAAAGTTTGATGTCGCCTGCATGCGGGAGTATCGTATGCAGGTACTATTTGGAGCAAAGCGCAAGGTTTTCAATGCTGATCGATCAGAATCTGTCGAATTTTTCCGACATCGCCGTCCAAACGGCCTTCGTTATCTACGCCATCGCGCTGTTTCTCTCGCTGGCGTACTACGGCCGCATGCAGTCGGTGATCGATGCCCGCCGCGCAGCTGCAGCAGATCGCGCGCAGTCCAAGCAGAAGGTAGTGGCAGGCGGCAGCCCCTACGCACCAGGCGAGGATGACGCTGCGCTTGCCGACGCCGCCGTCGCCGACACCACTCCAGTCAAAGACCCCAGCGTCCTCGAGGAAAAGGCTGACAAGCTCGGCGGCATGACGCAGATGCTGCTGTGGCTGGGCATTGTGCTCCACGTCGTGGCAATCGTGCTGCGTGGCCTAGCCACACACCGCTTCCCGTTTGGCAACCTGTATGAGTACGTGCTGATGGTGACCGCTGGCGTGCTCATCGTGTCCAACATCGCGATGCAGCGCAAGGAATGGCGCACGATGTGGCCGTGGATCCTCACTCCGATTCTGGCGCTGATGTTCTACGGTTCCACCAAGCTGTATGCGGAATCCGCTCCGGTTGTCCCGGCGCTGCAGTCGCACTGGCTGCCAATCCACGTCACTGTGGTTTCCCTCGGTGCTTCCATCAGCGTGGTTTCCGGTATCGCGTCTTTGCTGACTATGTTGCGTGTCTGGCAGCCGAAGGGCGCTGAGCGTAGTTTCGCTGGAGTTGTGGCAAAACCGCTGCCTTCGGCGAAGAAGCTGGATCAGCTTGCTTACCGCCTCGGCATCATCGCACTGCCGACCTTGGGCCTGGGTATCGTCCTCGGCGCCATCTGGGCGGAATCCGCATGGGGCCGCTTCTGGGGCTGGGACCCGAAGGAAACCGTCTCCTTCGCTACCTGGATTCTTTATGCGGCTTACCTCCACGCGCGTGCGACGCCGTCCTGGCGTAAGTTCTCGCCGTGGATCAACATTGCCGCGACCTCCTTGATGGTCTTCAACCTGTTCTTCATCAACATGGTTGTTTCCGGTCTGCACTCTTACGCGGGGTTGAACTAGTGCCTGATACGCATAAGCCAAGAAATAAGCAAGGAAAGCCAGCAGGCGATAACCCGCAGCTGCTCGCCATCGGCGCGGAGTTCGCTGCTCGCCGTCGCGAGCTCGGTATCCTGCAGCAGCAACTGGCCGATGCCGCAGGCGTATCTCGCTCCACTTTGCACACCATCGAGCACGGCGGCAGCGGTGTGCGCTGGGAGAAGGTCACCGCGGTCGCGGAGGCCCTCGGCCTTGAGATGAGCTTCCAGCCGCGCGCTTAGCGGCGTAGCTTTCCATCACTTTCTTCATGGTCCCATTGCTTGGGTCCCTTTGTGGGGCAATGGGACCATGAAGCGCGTTTCAGGGGTGCCGTTACTCGTAAAGCTACCCGTAGAGAGGGACCTTTAGAGGGAAACCATTCCGTGCCGGCGGAGAATGCACCCTACTTCTCGTCCGTTTCGTCGCGCGAAGGCTCGTCGCGGTGGCTCTCGCGGCGCTGTTGACGGCGGCGCTCCTCGGCTTCCCGCTCGGCCTGCATTTCGCGGGCGCGGCGCTCCTTGAAGCGCTCCTTCTCGAGGTTCCACAGGAACTCTTCATCGTCGTCTGGGCCCTTGATGGCTGGGCGCTGCTGCGTTGTTTGCGGCTTCTTCCAGCTGGAAGGGCCAAAAGCCTTCCAGACCAGTACGGCGGCAAGAACAACTAAGACAAGCAAAATCAAACGACCCATGCGTTATATCCTACGGAATCGAAAGCGTAGACTTTAGCCCCATGACTGATACTTCTTCTGCACATAATCCGGAGCCGCCGGCACCCGATCCCGAGCTGCGCCGCCGCTCCCGCGCCGCGCTTTGGAAGTACGGCTTGGCCCGCCTGGTGCTTTTCATCCTGCTCACGGTGGTCATCGAGCTCATCGCCATCCTGGCAGGTTTCCCCATTCCAGTACTGCTCGCAGCGCTGCTTGCCCTATTCGTGGCGTTGCCGTTGTCGATGCTCGTGTTTAAGAAGTGGCGCGTAGAAGCCACCGAGACCTTGGCTGAGTACTCCGCTCAGCGCAAGGCTCATAAGGCCTGGGTCCAAGCGGAGTTGGCAGGCCGCTAGCTTTCACATCGTGGCATTCAATTACTTCGGAGGAACGGCTTTGTGAGCTTGTTCCATAACGAAGGAAGCGCAGTAAACAGTGCTGTGCCGAGGCCGGCGATGATTAATGCAGCGTTCGGTCCAGCGGCAGATACCGTCGGTGCACCCACAATGTATCCAACCAGCATTGCCGAATTGTTAATCGTCCCCATCGTTACTAACGCTTTGGGCTTAATCTTTGGATCGACGGCGCTGACGACCACTATTCTTAGAGCAGACACTTGGAGTCCATTAAACATTCCAGCCAATGCGAAAAGCGGAATACAGAGAAATAACGCGGGCACAAAGCCTGGGATCGAGATGCAGATCCCCATTCCTATTCCACTTTTGATCAAGGTCGCTAGGGCGTTTGCCTTCGTAAGTCTTGCTGAAAATCTTGCGCCTAAAATCCGTCCCACGACAAAACACTGGGCGACTATTGCATATAAAAACCCGCTGGTATTCAGGGACTGAGTGGCGAAGAACACGAGAGCCACGTTAAAAATCGATGTGAAGATAATCGCGGCCCAGATGCTTGTCAGCGCCTGACGCGAACGTGGATTGTTAAGAAGTATTTTTGGAGCTTCAACAATGCTGTGCAGAGGACTTGGGGCCTCGGCCTTGAGAGTGTGGGGGGAAGTTGATGGAACTAGGGGCCAATCTTGTCTTTGCAAACGCTGCACCACAATAATTGAGCTCCCGACGGCTAGGGCCTCCAATGCAAATACTGTGCGTAGTGAGGCGATGTCTAGGAATCCGCCGCCGAGTACAGGGCCTACGAAGCTGCCACATAGCCGAGCCGTGTCCAAGTAGGAAAAAGCCCGGGCTTGGTCCGAGGCATCTAGGCTTGAATCTGCAATTGCGTAATAGGCTGGAATGGTAATCCCACTCAACGTAGCTATTACGATATTTCCTGCGATGAGAGTGAGCGTTGATGGAAAGCCGCACAAGAAAATGAGAGTAAGGCACTCAAATATTGTTCCAAGCTTTGCCACCGTAAAAGGATTTGCTCGATCAAAGAATGGTGTCAAAAGAGGGGACACAAATACCTGAGCGCAGGCCCCTGTTACTAGAACAGTGGCCACAAGTGCTTCACCGTTTGGCCGAGTGGCGAAGTTGAGTGAGATTGCGATCGAAGTCATCGCTCCGCACAGAGACATAAAAAAGTAGGCAATGACGAGACTAAAGACTTTGCCTTTCGACCCATCATTACCTAGTGGAGTTTTCAACACTCTATTTGGTCCTCACCCAGTGGTCTACGGACATTCTCGAAGGATCGATTCCTATATTTTGCAGTATTGAGTTATGCCGGTTGTCGCGGAAACTGTCTTTCTTTTCTAAGAAAAATTCCAAGTCATACCAAGAAACGCCAAAGTGAACACATGCGCTACCGTCGTCGAATGACTCGCTTAAAACGAATTGCCAATCGTAGGGGCCGCCTGGTCTATTCGGGCCCATTTTTGCAAGTCTTTGGTCAGAAATTTCAAGCTGTCGGAGACACTTTTCCAGACTTACGGCATTGGGCAGTTGGATTGTGACCTTACTCTCGGCCACAGCCTCTCGCCCTCTTACCCGTGATGGGGTAGACCCCCCAACAGATTCGATTTTTGGAATCTCATCGAAAATAAACAACTTTCGACCTTTCTGTGCGGACAGATAAAACGAAGTGAGTGAAGTGTATCACTCTGAGTAATGTTTGTGATTTAAATTTCAGAAAATTTTAAATCGGCAACTTTTAACTTCGCTTGGAGGTCTTGCCCTTCGGCGTACGTTTTCCCTACGGGGAAGGCTGACAGTAAGAATTTTTAGACGAGAAAAAGAGCAATCGCGCTGACCAGCGCCCATACCAGCATTGCGCGGCCAGTGATCCCGAGCACCGGGATGAGCTGGGGGCCGCGGGCGCCGCGGTTGACGGTGCGGACGGCTTGGAGTGCGAACGGGAAGTACGCCAAGGCAGCCAATGCCAGCCAGGAGTCGAAGGCGATGACGATGGTTAGCAGGACCGGAAGAAGTAGCAGCCACATGAATAGGTTGCGCGACTTTTTATCGCCCAAGCGCACGGCCAAGGTGATCTTGCCGGCCTCAGTGTCGGAGGGGATGTCGCGAATGTTGTTGGCCAAGTTGACTGCGGAGCTCATTCCACCAATGCCTATCGCCAGCGCCAGTCCAGTCAGGCTGATGCGGCCAGCCTGCGTGAACTGCGTGCCCAGTACGGCCACCAAACCGAAGAAGATGAAGATAGCGACCTCACCGAGGCCACGGTAACCGTACGGATTCTTGCCACCGGTATAAAACCATGCGCCGGCAATGCAAAGCGCGCCTACCAAGATGAACCACGCGGCGTTCGCTACCAAAGACAACGCAATGCCAGCCACGGCAGCAACTGCGAACGAAGCAAAGGCTGCGTACTTCACGTGCTGCGGCTTCGCCAGCCCACCGCCGGTAAGGCGCTGCGGGCCGGTGCGGTCGTCGTCGGTGCCGCGAATGCCATCCGAGTAATCGTTGGCGTAATTGACACCGATGATGAGCGCCCACGCCACAATGAGTGCGAGAAAGGCACGGCCCCAGTGCGCGCCGTCGGCAGCCGCGGCGGCGCCCGTACCAGCGATGACTGGGGCGAAAGCATTTGCCCATGTGTGCGGGCGAGCGCCTTGGAACCAGTCTTTGGCAGTTGCGGGATAGGCAGAAAGTGACATGTTAGTTATTGTGCCACGCCACCGCGGACATGCTGTGCACAAGGGACGCACACGGCGGACATATAAAAGCCACGGGTATGGCGGAAGCGCGTCGTACATACCCAAGAAAGGACGGCTGTGGGCCACACCCGTGACAAAAGTTCAATGCGTTGAACTTTCTTAAAAGTTATCATGTGAATCGCTCGCGGGGCAAGGCCTTTACTACGATGAATGTCATGCACTTAAGCGATCTCCCTGAACGTACCCAGGACTACCTCAAAGTCCTGTGGGACCTCTCCGAACACTCCAGCGGCGCGCCCATCGCGCTCAAGGAGCTGGCGGGGCGATTGAACCAAAAGGTGCCCACGGCGTCGGAAGCCGTAAAGCGTCTCGTTGCCCAAGGGCTGGTGGAACACGAGCGCTACTCTGGCGTTTCGCTGACCCCAGAGGGTCAGGCACTGTCCATGGGTATGGTCCGCCGCCATCGTCTCCTCGAGACCTTCCTGGTTAAAGAGCTGGGGTACACCTGGGACGAGGTTCACGAGGACGCCGATCTCCTCGAGCATGCATGCTCCGATCGCTTCATCGATCGCCTCGATCAGCACCTGGGCCATCCTCAGCGCGATCCCCACGGCGATCCCATCCCGGACGCGCAGGGCAGCATCGAGGACCTTGGCACGCTCACGCTTGACGACGTCCCCCTTCACACCCCTGTCACCATCGAGCGGGTATGCGACGGGGACACCGAGCTGTTGCGCTACCTCGACAGCCACGGCGTTGGCTTGGGCGTCGAGGTCGAAGTCGATTCCCGCGTTGCGGGCCTGCTCAACCTGCACGCAGGGGACAGGGAGTTCTCCCTTGCGGAAGTCGCGGCCGCCGATGTGACGGTGCGCGCTAACGAAGCCTAATCAGTTCTTAAAGAGCCCTGCGACACCACGACGGTCCACCTTGCCGGGGCCGGTCAGCGGCATCTCAGCAATGCGGATAATCTCGCGCGGAATCTGCCACCGAGGCAGGTCATCGAGCGCTTCGAGGATGTCGGTGCGCGAGGCCCAGCCGGTGTAAGCTGCGGCGATCATCTGGCCAAGACGTGGATCAGGGATGCCCACCACGCATGCACTGTCGACGCCCGGTAACTGCAACAAGAGCTGTTCCAGCTGTTCTGGGTGCAACTTCAGGCCGCCCGAGTTGATGATGTTGTCCAGACGCCCAGTGACGGTGAGTTGACCGTGGGCGTCGAGCGCCCCGGCGTCGGAAGTGGCGAACCAGCCATCGACGAAGTCGCGCGATTCCACATTGCGGTAGCCCTGCGCAATGGTCGGCCCGCCCAGGAAAATGCGGTTATCCTCCCCGATGCGCACCTCGGTGCCGGGCAGGGGAGTGCCGTTGTAGACGCAACCGCCCGCAGTCTCCGAGGAGCCATAGGTGGTTACAACGGTGATGTCGAGCTTGCGCGCAGATTCCAACAGCTGGGGATGCGGCGCTGCTCCACCCACCAGGATGGAGTTGAAGCGGCGCAGTGCCTGGATGCCGTCCAGCGAATCGAGTGCTTTGTGCAGCTGCATCGGCGTGAGCGCGGTGTACATGCGGTCTTCGGTGTGGGCGAGTTCTTCTGCTGCGCGGGCGAACTCGGCGATGTTAAAGCCTTGGGACAGGTCGAGGCACAGTGGCTCCACACCCGCCACCAACGAACGCACGAGCACCTGGATGCCTGCGATGTGGTGGGCGGGCATGGCCAGTAGCCATTGGCCGGGTCCACCCAGGAAAGAATGGGTGGCATCCGCACTCGCCACCAAGTTAAGTGGGCTTAGCTGCGCACCTTTCGGTGTGCCCGTGGAACCCGAGGTGGCCACCACCAAAGCAATGCCCTCAGCAATCGATTCGCCCGCGCGCATGTGGTTGCGCAGCAATTCCGCCCGCATGCGGTCCGCTGCGGGAAGGGGCAAGAGCGTGGTCTGCCCAGCGATGGCCTTTTCGAGCTCATCCAAAATAGCTGCGGGATTGCGGGGATCGACTGGGAGTGGGGCGAGGATATGAGTCACGAATAATCAGGTTACCCGGGCATTTCGTTCGTCCCGGGAGGCGGCGCGCCGGGCGTTTAGAGCAAGGCGCGTAGCCCCATGCTGAGCAAATAGAACACACCCGCCAGCACCGCGATGCAGCCGCCCGCCGACAAACTGAGGGCGGCCGCCAGCCAGAGCCCGCCGCATGCCAGCGCAATGCCCGCGATACCGGCACCGAGCATGAGCTGGGTCGGGCGCTTGATCCACGGCTGCAACGCCGCCGCCGGGGCTACCAGCAGCGCCAGGGACAAGATAGTGCCCACCGCGGGAATCACCACCACCATGGTCACGCTGATAAGCGTGAGGGTAAGCAAGTCATAGCGGCCGGGCTTTCCGCCTTGTGCGCGGAAGAACGTCTGGTCGAAGTAGAAGGAGACCAACGTCCGGCGAAATGCCACCAGCACGCCAAGGCTGACCACCACCAGGGCGCCGACAAAC
Organism: Corynebacterium sp. HMSC036D03; assembly: GCF_001836185.1. NCBI lineage: Bacteria > Bacillati > Actinomycetota > Actinomycetes > Mycobacteriales > Corynebacteriaceae > Corynebacterium > Corynebacterium sp. HMSC036D03. The sequence continues at coordinate 290,864 of NZ_KV827737.1, read as the reverse complement.
CAGACATCCTGCGCATTGACAGTGGTCAGCGAGCCCACGAGAAAGCTATCCACGTGGATAGGTAGCGGTTGGAACCAGCGCAGCAACAAGATGCCCAGGGAAAACCCCAGGGTGAGCGTCACGCCGGCGGCAGCAGTCGAAGAAATGCCCTCGACGGTACTCAGCCACCGCATAAGCCATGCCAAAGGCAGGCAGAACAGTGCCGCGCCCACCATCAAACCCGTGGAGAGATCCAAGCTCAGAAGGTTGGCCACCACTACACCGAGCACCGCGCCGGGGAAGATTCCGTGTGACAGGCTCTCAGCGAAAAAGACGCGCTTGCCCATGACCATCAAGGTTCCAACCAAGCCAGATAAACATCCCACAGCGATGGCCTCAAGGAGGGGCAACCGCAGGATCTCTGGATCAAGATGAGACAGTCCCATTAGCTAAATACCCCCTTCAAGCCCGCTAGCGGCACGGTGGCAACCAGCATCAAGCTGACGATTGCCTGCGGCGAAATCTGGTGCGTGGTTTGGGACAGCATGATGGCAAATCCCACCACCACTGCCAGTGTGGACAAACCCGCAGCCCAGAAGCACATGCTGCGCGGGGATCCTGCGATCAAGCGCGCCGAGAGGCCTGGAATGACAATAAAACCGATAACCAGCAACACACCCACTGCCGAGCTAGCCGCCACCACGATTAGGCCAACCGCGATATTCGCAATGAGCTCATAAGCCGCCACGTTGACGCCCATGGCGCGGGCCGCTGTTGTATCGAAAGCGACGAGAATTTGCATGCGCCAGGTTGTCAGGATGAGCAGTGCCGCAATCACGCAGAGCGTGACGGAGGTTGCCAGCCTGGACTGCGTGACGTCGAGAAGCCGGCCAAACATGAGTGCCTCCAGCTGCCCGGACTTGTCGCCATAGGCCAAACTGATGACCACGCCGATGCCGTACATGAAGGTCAGCACCACGGCCGTTCCGGCTTCCATATCCAGCTTCCGCGCTGACTGGCGCCGCCCAGAACCCAGAGAAGCCAGCACCAGCACCGTCACCGTGGCCACCGCGGCCGCACCCGGCACGATGCCCGGGATGCCGCCCACGATGAGCCCTACCACGATGCCCGGAAAAACCGAGTGCACGAGGGCTTCCACCGTAAATTCCATGCGGCGGAGATTAACGAGGACGCTAATGGCAGCTCCCGCAATCGATAGGCACAGCAGGAAGAGGAAAGCATTGCGCAGGTACGGGGCGAAGAGAATCTGCTCTATCACAGTCGCGCGCCTTGCTCCATATAGGTTTCCACTGCTTCCTCGGTTCCCATGGTGCGGACCTTGCCGTCGATCACAAACGCCGCCCAGTCGCAGGTGTGCTGCGCCAAGATGGGGTCGTGAGTGGAGACGAGCAGGGCGATTCCTGCTTCCTTGAGATCCGCAATGATCTGAATCAGGATTCGGCGACTTTCTTGATCAAGCCCGTTGAAGGGTTCGTCGAGAAGCACCAGCTCCGGGGCCGAAACCAACGCGCGCGCGATGAGCACGCGCTGGCGTTGCCCACCCGAGAGCTGGCCAAACCGCGTCTCGGCGAGGTGCTCCATCCCCACTTGTCGCAGGGCATTGAGTACGCAGTCGCGGTAGCTACGCATGCTCGTGCACCTGTGCCACCAGCTCACTGAGGGCAAAAGGCCCATTTCCACGACCTTGTAAGCCGTGACGGGAAAGCTCAGGTCGGAGTCTTGGTACTGCGGGACGTATCCGAGCGAGGCGTCGATGGTGGCCATGCCGCGCAAGGCAGCCAGGCCAGTGATTGCCTTGAGCAGGGTAGATTTGCCCGCGCCGTTGGAACCTAGGAGCGCCACGGCCTCGCCCGCGCGGATCTCAAGGTCAACGTCGGTGAGGATATCCCGGGCGCCATAGCCGCAGGTGGCATTGTGCAGAGTGACTAATGGGGAAGACATAAAGAGCTACTTGCGCTTGGCGAAGTCGAATTCCTGCAGCGATTCCGGCAACGGTTGCTGCTCGGAGCCCCAGGCGCTGACCAAGGTGTTGATGTTGTGGATGATGGATCCGATGTAGGTCTCGCCCTCACTGCCAGGCACGCCTAGCGAGTCGCCGTACAAAGCGTCGTCGGATGTAACCGCCTTGACGCCTGCGGCGCGGGCGATGGCCTCGATGGACTTCGAGTTGTTGGAATTCTCCGCAAAGATGGCCTTGGCGCCGGACTCGCGGACCTTCTTTACCTGCTCATCGATGTGGCTCGAGGTGGCGTCCTGCTGGTGGTTGAAGTCAGACAGTGCGGAGCCGATGAATTTCACGCCATACTCGTTAGAGAAGTAGCCGAAGGCGTCGTGGGAAGAGAAGAGCACGCGGTCTTGCTCAGGAACTGCGGACATGGAATCGCTGGCCCACTTGTCGAGGTCCTCCAGCTGGTCGGTGTACTTCTTGCCGGCGGCGGTGAAGGCGTCCTTGGCCTGCGGGGAGGCCTGGGACAACGTGTTGACGATGTTGTCGACCTGAATCTTGGCCTGCTTCGGGGAGGTCCACACGTGCGGGTCGTACTTGAATTCTGGGGCCTCGCCGTCCTCCCCCGGGAAAGGCCACGGGCGCGGGCTCACGTGTTCGATGCCCTCGTCGATGGTGTACTTGCCGTTGCCATCGCTCATGCCTTCGCTCTTGACGCCCGAGGTCACGGCCATGACGCCGTGGAAGCCGGAGGAGTCCACGGCTTGGTCGAGGAAGTGCTCGAGGTCGACTCCGTTGACGAACATGTAGTCGGCCTGGGAGAGCGCCTGCATCTGCTGTGGGGTCATCTCGTGCTCGTGGGCGCTGGCGTTGGGGGCGAGCAAACAGGTGAGGTCGAGGGTCACTGGGCCCTCGCCGGAGGTGGTCTCTGCACCTTGGGAGTCGACCTTGTGGAGCTTGACGCCGCCGGCGGCTATCTGGGTGAGGTAGTCGCAGATCTGGGTAGTCGTGGCCACGGCCTTGACGGTGTCGCCGTCCTTCGGTTTTGCGGCGTCGGTGGATTCTTTCGAGGCGCTGCAAGCGGCGAGGCTGGCGCCGAGTGCTAGGGCGCAGGTGCCTGCGAGAATGCGCTGTAGGGGCCGGCGTGGGGTGCTGTGATTTGAGCTCATCATGAACTTCCTTTGCATTGGGAGAAGTGAACTCAACAAACACTAGCACCCTTGAACTAGATTGTTCAATATTATGAACTTAGGCAGTCCTATCTCCTCTTTTAGCTGCTAAAACTTAAAAATCCTCTCACTTCAATAGATGAGGTGAGAGGTTGGGAAGCGGTGGCCTTAGTTGGCTACTTTTGTCTTCTTGCTGAAGAGAAGCTGGTCCAGGGAGTGCATGCCGGGGCCGGCGGCGACGAGCATGACGAATGAGTTGCTGAGTTTCATGCTCAACACTTTACGTATGAACTATGGACATGTCCACAAAAGTTTATGATGTCTCACCTTGGTCCCAGAGATGCCTCACGACATTCCCCGCAGCGTCTATGCCTTCCTACATGTACGGATTGCGCGGGGTGTCCTCCTGATCGAAGGGACGCTCCCCACGCCTTTCGGCGTCTTTGATGTGGCGAAGCATCCATACGCGCGAGCCGATGACGCCCGCCAGCGCAAGTGTGGCCAAGCCGATGGCGAAAATCCACATCGTGCCAACTCCTGACTAGTAGTAGTACGGGAACTGCTCCCACTGTGGATCACGCTTTTCGAGGAATGCCTCCTTGCCCTCGACGGCCTCGTCAGTCATGTATGCCAGGCGGGTCGCCTCGCCGGCGAAGACCTGCTGGCCCATGAGGCCGTCATCGGTCAGGTTGAAGGCGAACTTCAGCATGCGCTGGGCCGTCGGGGACTTGCCGTTGATTTCGCGGCCCATCTGGATGGCGGCATCTTCCAAGTCGGCGTGATCGACGACCTCGTTGACGGCGCCCATCTCGTACATGCGCTGGGCGTCGTAAGTGCGACCCAGGAAGAAGATTTCGCGGGCATACTTTTGGCCCACCATTTTTGCCAAGTAGGCCGAGCCATAACCGGCGTCGAAGGATCCCACGTCCGCGTCAGTCTGCTTGAAGCGCGCCTCCTGGCGGGAGGCGACCGTCATATCGCAGACTACGTGCAGGGAATGCCCGCCGCCGGCAGCCCAGCCATTGACTACGGCGATGACCACCTTGGGCATGGTGCGGATAAGGCGCTGGACCTCGAGGATATGTAGGCGGCCGCCTTCGACCTTCTCGCGGGCGGTGTCCACGGTGGATTCATCCGCGGTGGCATCATCGTGGGCGTGCTCGGTGGCGTAGCGGTACCCGGAGCGGCCGCGAATGCGCTGGTCGCCGCCCGAACAAAAAGCCCAGCCGCCGTCCTTTTCGCTCGGGCCATTGCCGGTGAGCAAAATCGTGCCCACATCCGGCGTGCGGCGGGCGTGGTCAAGGGCGCGGTAGAGCTCGTCTACGGTATGCGGGCGAAAGGCATTGCGCACCTCCGGGCGGTCAAACGCGATGCGGACGATGCCGTCCTCGCGCTTGTCTCCGATGAGCCGGTGGTAGGTGATATCCGTGAGGTCTTCAAACCCCTCTACGGAATGCCACAATTCCGGCCGAAAGGGATTATCGGTGCTGTATTTTTTCTGCTCGCTCATAACGGCCAGCTTAGTGGCAAAAGAAGAATAGTCCCCATTCCCAACCCTCACCCACACGCGCTGCCCAGCAGGCCGGTAATAATCAATGCGCGATACTACGAGGGCTTCGCCCCGCAATGTACCCGTGTACGCCATGCCAGCGCGGTACTCCATGCTGTGGGGAGACTCGAACTCCCCCGCCTCTTTTAAAAGCGCTAAAGAGGGCCTGGTGTCCCTCGACTTTCCCCTCCAGGGTGGGGGCCTGCTCGCTGCAGGCGTGTGGGCTACCATCGCGCGCTTTATGCGGCGCGCGACATGACTATCCGTTTTTCAGTTCGGTATTCCAGTTCAGCTGCTGGATGCGGGTATCTAATTCGCGGTACTGCTTAGATAGATCGTCGACATGCTTGCGCATATCCGCCACCGGGATGGTGGAGACAAACTTAATCTCGTTGCGGGAATAACGATCCGAGCGTGTGCCCGCCCGCTGCGCCAAGTCGTGGTAGATGCGGCGCTTGCGCACAAGGCCGTCCCGCAGAGCGAGGGCCTCCATTAAGTTCATCTTCTCATCGAAGGCGGTGGCGATATTTGTCGCATTAATGGCCTGCACCAGCTCATCGATGCGCCCGGTCACGCCGTCGAGCTCGCGCAGCAGCTCCTGCGGATCCTCCTCCGGGGTATCGCCCTCCTGCACGCGAACCACGGCGAGTAGCCGCTCGTGCAGGCTATTGAGACGCTCTTGCGCCTGGGCGCGCTCCGCCAATGCCTCAGCTAGCAGCATAATTCCTCCTTTATTGGTATAGGTTCCCAAAAATAGCGCAGAGCGGGGAGGGGGTCAATGGTCTGAGGGCGCTACCATGAAAGCCATGCATATCGATGACGTCCTATCCCGCGCCCATGTTGTCTCATTGCCGCTTGCCGTGAAGTTTCGTGGGATAACAACCCGCGAAGCATTGCTTATCGAGGGTCCTGCAGGCTGGGGCGAGTTCTCACCTTTCCTGGAATACGGCCCAGCCGAGTCGGCACATTGGTTGGCAGCCGGCTTGGAGGCGGCTTATGAAGGCTTCCCGGAACCAGTCCGCGATCTCATCGAGGTCAACGGCACCATCCCCGCCGTGCCTGCCAGCGAGGTTCCTGCCGTGATGGAGTGCTACCCAGGCTGCCGCACCTTCAAGATCAAGGTTGCAGAGAAGGGCCAGACGCTTGCCGACGACATCGCGCGCGTCACCGCCGTACGCAACTACATCACCGAGCGCGGACGCGTCCCCGTCCTTCGCGTCGACGCCAACGGCGGCTGGAGCGTTGAGCAGGCAGTCGAGGCAGCCAAGGCTTTGATGCCGTTGGACTATATGGAACAGCCTTGCGCGAGCGCAGAAGAACTCGCGGAGGTGCGTCGCCAGCTGATGCGCAACGGGCTTTTCGTGCGCGTTGCGGCAGATGAGTCTATCCGCAAGGTCGAGGACCCGTACCGCGTGGCTGATCTGCAGGCAGCCGACGTCGCGGTGGTAAAGCCGGCGCCTTTGGGCGGAGTACGCAGGGTGCTCGACGTCGCCAAGCATCTGCGTTCCCGCCACATGGATATTACGGTGGCTTCGGCCTTGGATACCTCGGTGGGAATCGGCATGGGGCTGGCCACCGTCGCGGCGCTGCCGAAGATTCTTGATGACGAAGACGTCGACGTCACTCCTGCCGCCGCCGGGTTGGCCACGGGCTCGCTGTTCCTCGAAGACGTCACGGAGCCGCGCCAACTGATTGATGGGCACCTTGCCGCCACCCCGCTCCCACCGGATCCGGCGCGCTTGTCCGGCCTGGCGGCCGCGCCCGAGCGCCGGGATTGGTGGTTTGCGCGCGTGCGTGAGTGTTGGCAGTTCCTTTAGGGTTTATCTCTATCTGCAACGGCGTTTGTGCGGCGTGGAAAACCGCACAATTTGCCAATTAGCGCCCGGAAAACGCCAGGATCTCCGCCACTAATTGGCAAAATGTACACCGTTGGTCTGAGTTTGCGCGCGGTAGGCTGGCGGCCATGACTGGCATGATTAGCGTCCGTGACGCCCACCTTCATAACCTGCGCAACGTCGACGTCGATATTCCGCGCGGCAAAGTCGTCGCCGTGACTGGCGTTTCAGGCTCCGGTAAGTCTTCCCTTGCTTTCGGCACCATCCACGGAGAAGGCCAGCGCCGCTACCTCGAATCCGTCGCACCTTTTGCACGCCGCCTCATCGGCTCCGCCGTGGATCCGCAGGTCAGCCAGATTGAAGGCCTTCCACCCACAGTGGCCCTCGAGCAGTCCACCTCAGCGGGCGGCGCGCGCTCGACCGCCGGCACGATTTCCGCCATCTCCAATTCCGTGCGTCTGCTCTATTCGCGCGCCGGGGATAACCCAGAAGGCCTGTACTCCGATTCCTTTTCGCCGAATACGCCCGAGGGGATGTGTCCGGAGTGTCAGGGCACGGGCGTGGTGCATGTGGCGACCGAGGAGTCGATGGTTCCGGACCAGTCCTTGAGCATCGAGGAGGGCGCCATCGCCGCCTGGCCCGGTGCATGGGCAGGCAAGAACTTCCATGACATCCTCATGACTTTGGGCTATGACATGGATTCCCCGTGGCGCGAGCTCCCGCGCGCAGACCGAGACTGGATCCTCTTCACCGAGGAACGCCCCGTGGTCACCGTCAAGCCACTGCGCGGCGCTGACCAGATTCAGCGCAACTACGAAGGCACGTGGCGCTCGGTGGCCAGCTACCTCAACAAGACTCTCGCGGAAACGCAGTCTGAGAGCTTGCGCAAGCGCACGCTCCAGTACATGGAGTCACACACCTGCCCTACCTGCCAGGGCCGCCGGCTGAATCCGCGCGCGCTGCAGGTCACTTACGCGGGCCTGCCAATCGACACCCTCAACGACCTGCCCTTGGATGCGCTCCACGAGTTGCTTGCCAAGCAGAAACCGGAAGAAAACAGCGCCGAGGATCTCTTACTCAAACAGGTTATTCCTGCCTTGACCTCCGCCCTGGAACTCGGCCTGGCGCACCTGAGCCTAGGCCGCCCCACGGAGACGCTTTCGGCTGGCGAATTACAAAGAATCCGCCTCGCCGCGCAGCTGCGCTCGGGGCTCTTCGGCGTCACCTACGTGTTGGACGAGCCCTCCGCTGGCCTGCACCCAGAGGAGCGCACAGCCGTTATGGACATCTGCCGCCGCTTCGTCGCCGCCGGCAACACCGTCCTGCTGGTTGAGCACGACATGGATTTGGTCGCACAAGCTGACTGGCTTGTCGACGTCGGCCCTCACGCCGGCGAAGGCGGCGGCCAGGTACTGTACTCCGGCCCAGTCGCCGACTATGATGCCGATACCCCGACCAGTAAGGCGCTGGCGCGGCGTCGTTTGGCATTGAATGAGACCCCACGAAAGAGCGAGAAACAACTGCACTTACGCGGCATTAAGGCGCGCAACCTGCGCGGGCTCGACGTGGACTTTGCATTAGGCGCCTTCACTGCAGTCACGGGTGTCTCCGGTTCGGGAAAGTCCACGTTGGTCTCGACGGTTCTTGCAGGTCTGTTGCGCGAGCAGGCGACCGCCGTGACCGACGCCGAGGAACAACCCGACGGCGCGGTTCGGCAGTGGAGCGTCGAAAACACAGAAAATCTCGGTGAAGTCACCCGCCTGGTGCAAATCACTCAGAAGCCCATTGGCCGCACGCCGCGCTCGACGCTCGCGACCTATACCGGCCTCTTTGACCACGTCCGCAAGCTTTTTGCCAACACACTAGAAGCCAAGCAGCGCAAGTGGACGGTCTCGCGCTTTTCCTACAACGTCAAGCAAGGGCAGTGCCCTACCTGCGGCGGTGCGGGGCAGATCGAGGTTGAGTTGGTCTTCCTTCCCGGTTCTTACACGCTATGCCCGGATTGCCAGGGCAAACGCTATAACCCTGAAACACTCGAGGTGACGTGGGACGGGCGCACGATTGCGCAGATCTTGGAGTTAAGCGTTGACGACGCCCACGAGGTATTCGCCGCCGCTGAAGGCTCCGCGCAGGTCACCGCAATCATGCGCGCGCTGGAGACCCTCCAGGCCGTGGGGCTGGGCTACCTGCGCTTAGGCCAGGGCGCGCCCGAGCTTTCCGGCGGTGAGGCTCAGCGCATCAAGTTGGCCACCGAGCTGCAGCGCTCGCGCAATTCCCACCGCGGGCACACGGTTTACCTCCTCGATGAGCCAACCACTGGTCTGCACCCAGCGGACATCGCCTTGCTGAATGCGGAGCTGCACAAGCTTGTCGACGCCGGGCGGACCGTCGTCGTGGTCGAGCACAATCTCTCGGTTATCGCGGAGGCAGATACGGTCATCGAGCTGGGCCCTGGTGCCGGTGCGGCAGGAGGAAAGATTGTGGCTACCGGCACGCCAGGCGAGGTTGCCAAGCAGGACAGTCCAACTGGCAGCGCGCTGGCTGCAGCTGCAAGTTAATAAGGCAGCTTGCGGGTTTCTGCCTGTGTTTCTACAGGAAAATAGGGTATTTCTAGGAGCATGGCTAATAACTTTGGAAATAACTCCGGCGGCTACTCTGACGATGAAACCCGGCAGATTGGTCGCGTGACTGGGTATGGCCCGGGCTCCAACTCCGGCTTCGGCAGCAACGATGCCACCCGTCAATTCGGCGCGTCAGAGGAGCGGCCGCGTCAGGTATTTCCTGGCCAGGGCACGCAACAGTCTCCGGCGCCTCAAGCAAGCCCCGGCGGATATGGTCAGCCTAGCGGCTATGGCTCTGGCTATGAATCCGGCTACGAGCCGGTGCCCTCCAGCTATGAGGTGGAGCCGGAACGCAAGCGTAAGAGCGGCGGTTCTGGGCTGACCAGCGTCTTCGCTGCTATTGCGGCCCTGGCAGTTATCGCGGCCGGCGCACTGTTTTTCATGTGGCGCAACGCCAGCTCCGAGGCGGATTCCCAGCCGGAGACGGTAACCTCCACCGCAACGGTTACTGAGGAAAAGCCCACCACCGTTACTGAAACGGTCACCGAGGAAGCACCACAGAGTGAAAACCCGATCGACCAGCTGCCAAGCGAGCTTCCGCCAGACGTACAGGATCAGCTGGATCAGGGTGGCGAGGACCTAGAGAGTCTACTGAACGACCTACTGGGCGGCGGAAACGGCAATGGGAATGGCAACGGTAACGGCAACTCCCAGGGAGCTTAAGCCCCTAAACTCCAGCTAGTACTATGGAGCACCATGACTGACTCCATGAAGCTGGCGGAGGCGGTGGCTGCGCAATTGTCGCGCCACCTGTCTGACGTCATTATCTGCCCAGGCTCCCGCAACGCGCCGCTTTCTTTGGCGCTGCTGGCTCGCGATGATATCCGCGTTCACACTCGTTTGGATGAGCGCTCCGCGGCCTTTACTGCCTTGGGCATGGCGCGCGTGCAGCGCCGCCACGTTGGCGTTGTGATGACGTCTGGCACCGCCGTGGCTAACGCATTACCAGCGATGGTGGAGGCAGCCCACTCGCATACCCCGCTGGCTGTCATCAGCGCCGATCGTCCCGCACGCTTGGTGGGCACGGGCGCTTCTCAGACCATTCAGCAGCAGGGCATTTTCGGCGTCTACGCTGCGACCACCCAGGTGGCTGAGGAAGCAGACATTCCGCAGGTTGCGCAGCGTTTTACTAGTGACCTGCAGGTGCACATCAACGTTGCCTTTGACGTTCCACTTCTCCACGAGTCACTGCCGGAAAAGCCTTCTGATCACACCTCCCGCAAGGCACCTACGCCGCGACCTGTCAACCACGGCGAGGTCGAGGTTGACTTGAGCAAGAACACGCTCGTTATCGCCGGCGACGAAGCCTGGGAGGTCCAAGGCCTCGAGGACGTCCCGACCATCGCCGAGCCCACCGCGCCGGCACCATTCCACCCGGTGCACCCAGCGGCGGCTCATATCTTCCGCCGCGCGCAGGTCTCGGCTAACGATTACGTGGTTAACACCAAGGTCGAGCAGGTCATCGTGGTGGGCCATCCTACGCTGCACCGCGGCGTCATGGCGCTTATCAACGACCCAGACATCGAGCTCATCGTTCTTTCCCGCAGCGCCGATTTCACCAATCCGCGTGGCGAGCAAGCCACTTTGGGTACCACGGTCAAGACCACCGGCGAGCCGAGCCGCGAGTGGCTGAAGATCTGCGAGGGCGCCGCTGAGATGGCTTCCTCCGGGGTGCGCGAGGTCCTTGAGAACAAGGAGCTTGGTTTCACCGGCCTGCACGTCGCCGCCGCGGTGGGGGATACCCTCTCCGTCGAAGACATCTTGGTCCTAGGCGCCTCGAACCCGGTCCGCGATGCCTCGCTGGTAGGCCTGCCTTTCGACGGCGTGGATACCTTCTCACCCCGCGGCGCCGCCGGCATCGACGGCACCATCGCACAGGCCATGGGCATCGCGCTGGCCACCCAATCCCGCGAAGCTGATGCATGGCGCGCCCCGCGCGTTATCGCATTGCTTGGCGATGTCACCTTCCTCCACGACGCCACCTCACTTCTTGTTCCAGAAGACGAGGCCCGCCCGGAAAATCTCACTATCGTGGTGGCCAATGATGACGGCTGCGGCATCTTCGAGCTTCTGGAACAGGGCGCAGAGCCGTTCCGTCCCTCCTTCGAGAAGGCCTTCGGCACCCCGCACGGAATGAAACTGGAACAGGTGGCGGAAGCCTTCGGCGCCGAGTACCGCGCGGCGAATACTCCACAGAAGCTTCTCGATACACTCGCCGAGCTGAAGGAATACTCCACCGGAGTCACCATCGTCGAAGCACACACCACCCGCGAAACCCGCCGCCAGCTGCAGGCGGAGCTGACTGCAAAGGTCGGCCAGTAGGTGGGCGCATTTCCGGCGCGGCCGCCCAAGGCGCCGAAGGCGGCAGTGGCCCCGCGCTACACGCCTGTCGTGTATCGCCGGCGCCTGCATCAGCTCATCATTGCGTTGTACGCGGCGTCGATTGTCGCGATGCTGGGGATGATGGTGGGGGCTTTCTTAAACGATCGCTCCATCGAGTCCAATCCGGGCCGCGCGCTGGCGACGGTCACGGACGTAGGAATCACAAGAACCTACGTCGATTTCCAGGACTCCGAAGGCATCTACCAATCCCCGCAATCCGGCCTGCTTTATCCCACCGGGCTGGGGGAGGGCCAGCAGGTTTGGGTGCTCTACTCGCAAAGTGACCCTGACCTAGTAAAGGTCGAGGGCCGCGAATGGACGTTGTCTATCCTCCCGGCGCTTTCCTCGATGGTCGTGGCCAGCCTGATTGCCGCCGCTGCTTGGTGGACGGTGGGATTGAGCACGCGGGCGGCGGAGCGGCGTCGCCAAGCAAATGAAAGTGTTAACCAAAATTTTCCGCAGGCTTCACCGGAATCCTAGGCAAATAGGGGATTATTGAACCCATGCGTGTTGCGATTGTGGCAGAGTCCTTCCTTCCCAACGTCAATGGAGTGACCAACTCCGTGCTGCGTGTGCTTGAGCACCTGGCAGAAACCGGGCACGAGGCCCTGGTCATTGCCCCCGGTGCGCGCGAGGGCCAGGAGGAAATCGCGGATTACTTAGGCTTTCCCATCGTGCGGGTTCCCACCGTGCGCATCCCGTTGATTGATTCGCTGCCTGTCGGCGTACCAACCACCGCCGTGGACGAGGCACTGCGGCAGTTCAAGCCCGACATCATCCACCTGGCCAGCCCCTTTGTTCTGGGTGCTGCCGGGGCCTTCTCCGCCCGTCAGCAACGCATTCCGTCGGTGGCGCTCTACCAAACTGACGTCGCCGGTTTCGCTACCAAGTACCACGCTTCCGCGCTGGCTTATGCCACCTGGGAGTGGCTGCGCACCATCCACAACGCCTGCCAGATGACGCTCGCGCCTTCCTCGTTGACCATCCGCGATTTGGAAGATCACAACATCAAAAATGTGCGCCACTGGGGCCGCGGTGTGGATGCGGAGCGTTTCCACCCGTCTAAGCGCTCCGCGCAGTTGCGCAAGCAGTGGGGCGCAGACGGCAAGAAGGTCGTGGGTTTCGTTGGCCGTCTTGCTGCAGAAAAGGGCGTGCACCGTCTGGCTGCGCTGAATGATCGCTCCGATATTCAGCTGGTCATCGTTGGCGATGGCCCAGAGCGTCCACTGCTGGAGGCACAGCTGCCCAACGCTTACTTCACGGGCGCGCTCGGCGGCGACGAATTGGCCCAAGCTTATGCCTCTCTCGACGTCTTCGTTCACGCGGGCGAATTCGAAACCTTCTGCCAGGCCATTCAGGAGGCGCAGGCTTCCGGCGTCCCCACGATTGGGCCGCGCGCCGGAGGCCCAGTGGATCTCATTCAGGAGGGCTACAACGGGCTGCTTCTCGAAGTCGCGACCTTCGTCGAGGATCTCCCCAACGCCGTCGATGCGCTGCTGAACCCAGAAATCCACGAGGAGTTGCGTGCGAATGCCCGCGAGTCGATTTCTTCCAAGACGTGGAAGGCGCTGTGTGAGCAGCTTCTGGGCTACTACGAGGAGGTCTTGGAAGATACTCGCCGCGTGCCGCTGACCATCCTGGGTCAGCGCCCTGAGCTGCCGCGGTGGGCGGCGCGTGCCCTCGGTGCACGCGTGGCCTAAACTAGCTACTTATGTCAAAGGCAGATCTCGATAAGAAGCCCTTCGACGTTGCGCGCATGTTCGACGCCGTCGGTGCCAAGTATGACATCACTAACACGGTGCTGTCCTTTGGCCAGGATAAGACCTGGCGTAAGCGCACCCGTGAACGCTTGGACTTGCGGCCGGGGGAGAAAGTCCTCGACTTGGCGGCGGGCACGGCTGTGTCGACTGAGGAGCTCGCCAAGTCCGGCGCGTGGTGCGTGGCCTGCGACTTCTCCCGCGGCATGCTGGCCGCCGGTGCACAGCGCGATGTGCCGAAGGTTGCCGGCGACGGCATGCAGTTGCCCTTCGCAGACGAGACCTTCGACGCCGTAACAATCTCTTATGGCCTGCGCAATATCCACGATTTCGAGCTGGGGCTGCGTGAGATGGCTCGCGTAACTAAGCCGGGCGGCCGTATTGCAGTGGCGGAGTTTTCCAAGCCCATCATCCCGGTCTTCGGCACGGTCTACAAGGAATACTTAACCCGCCTGCTGCCGCCGATTGCGAAGCTAGTTTCGTCGAACCCGGAGGCTTATGTCTATCTCGCTGACTCGATTCGCGCCTGGCCCGACCAAGAGGAACTTGCCGCAGCCATCAACCGCAATGGGTGGGAAGGCGCGGGCTGGAAGAACATGACGCTCGGCATCGTGGCGCTGCACTCGGCGACGAAGCCGTTGCGCTAGGCCCAGCAACGCTGGCTCCGGCCCTGCTGAGCACTCACCGAGCCCTCTGCCGAGCTTTGGCCAGGCTCCCCGCAAAAGGGACCATCTGGAAAGGCACGCGGGCTTAGAGCGAGTTCCACAGCGGCGTATTGCGCCGCGCCGCCGCTACGCCGCGGCCAGCCAGGCGCCACGCGCGAGCGATGAGGTCGCGGTCTTCTTCTGTGACCAAGTTGCCCATGAGCCGGGCTGCCGCCGGCATCAGCATCCGGCCGACCGGCCCGCGCAGCGCAACTGGGCCCGCGAAAGGCAGGAACTGTGGGTAAGTCAGTAAGCGCGCGGCCGTGCGCGCCAAGACGAAAGCCTCGCCGTACTGCGTCTGCAACAGATCTGGCCAGGCCAGTGTGAAGTCCTTGGTGCCCAACAACTCGACTGCAAGCTTTGCGGTCTCCAAACCATAGTCGATGCCCTCGCCATTGAGCGGGTTCACGCAAGCCGCGGCGTCACCAATGAGCATCCAGTTGGCACCGGCCACGTTTGAGACCGCACCGCCCATAGGCAGCAGAGCTGAGGCTACGCGGGTGATTTCGCCTAAGCCCCAGTCCGCGCGCTGCTGCTGCGCGTAGTGAGAAAGCAGCTTCTTGGTGTTGATACGGGCCGGACGCTGCGCCGTTGAAAGCGCGCCAAGTCCGATGTTGACCTCACCGATTTCCGCACCCAGCGGAAAAATCCAGCCATAGCCCGGTTGCACCTCGCCGGTCTCCGACTTCAGCTCCACATGCGAGTGCATCCACGGCTCCGCTGCGTGCGTGGAAGTCGCATAACTGCGCGCAGCGATGCCATAGACCTCGTCTTGGTGCCAAGCGCGTCCTAGCTGCTTGCCAAAGGTCGAGCGCACGCCGTCGGCCACGATCACCCACTTGGAACGCACTTCGCGCTCACCAACGCGGAAACTGGTGAGAGACCCGTTTTCCACCACTGGGGCGGTCGCAGGCGTACCGGTCCACGTCTTTGCACCTGCAGCCTGTGCGGCCGCAAAGACGAGATTGTCGAACTCGTGGCGCGGCAAAGCCGTACCCACCGAAGTCGGGTAGCTGGAGGGCCACGGCGCGGTTACTGAGCCGCCATAACCGTGTAGCTTCAAGCCCTTATTGCGATATTGCGCATTAATGTCCAGCCCCAATAGATTCAGCTGATGCATCGCGCGCGGGGTGAGCCCGTCGCCGCAGGTTTTGTCACGGGGGAAAGACGCGGCGTCGATAAGCAGCGTTTCGTAGCCCGCCTTAACTGCGTGAATAGCGGCGGCGGAACCTGCCGGCCCTGCGCCGATGATGGCTACGTCTACAAGTTCTGGGTTATCGATCTGCTGCGACATGGGCACTATCATTGCACGCGTTGGCCACCTTGAGTGTGTTTAGGGCCGTGGTATGGACTACGGTAAGTAGCTGATTATCACTGCCATTTTTGAGTTAAAGGAACGCTGTTAATGTCTCACGGCCAGACTCATGCCACTCATGTGGACTTGGGTGACCCGCAGCTAAGCGAGCGCATTGGCGCTGGAATGGCTGCCGTTGAGGAATTGCTGCACCATGAAATTGATCGTGGGCAGGACTTCGTAAAAGAGAAGGTCAGCCACCTTTCGAGTGCAGGCGGAAAGCGCTTTCGCCCAATGATGGCTTTGCTCGCCTCCGAGTTTGGCCAGCGCCCAGCTTCTGCTGAGGTTATTAAAGCCGCCACGGTGGTTGAAATGGTGCACGTCGCAACGCTTTATCACGATGACGTGATGGATGAGGCTGAGCGCCGCCGCGGCGTCGAGTCCGCCAATTTCCGCTGGACCAACTCCGTGGCAATTTTGGCTGGCGACGCCCTCTTGGCGCATGCGTCCCGCCTGATGTCCCAGCTTGATACCCACACGGTTGGCCACTTCGCGGAGACTTTCGAGGAGCTGGTCACCGGCCAGATGCGTGAGACCATCGGCGCGGGCGAGGCTAATGCGGTGGATCATTACATGGCGGTTATCCGTGAGAAAACGGCCGTGCTCATCGCGTCTGCTGGCTACCTGGGCGCTTATCATTCCGGTGCTACCTCTGAACAGGCCGCCGCGTTGCGCCAGATTGGTGGCGCAATCGGCATGATTTTCCAGATCGTCGACGACATCATTGACATCTTCTCCGACCCGAAGGAATCCGGTAAGACCCCGGGCACCGATCTTCGCGAGGGTGTATTTACCCTGCCGGTCCTCTACGCCCTGGAGGAGGAAGGTCCAGTGGGCGACGAACTGCGTGCGCTTTTGACAGGCCCGCTTGCCGACGACGCGTCTGTTGACCACGCCATCGACCTTCTGCGTCGCTCGGGCGGCCGCGAGAAGGCCATGGACGATGTGCGCGGCTACCTGCGTGTTGTGGAGGAGCAGCTTTCGGTGCTGCCGGAGTGTGCAGCTAGCGAGGCGCTGCGCCAGTTGGCGGATTACACGGTTCGCCGGGTTGGCTAAGTAGACACTAAAAGGGCTTGTGTCCTGCCGATTTGCATGGCGGTGGGCACTTCGTAGTAAAGTACCTAATCGCACCTCGAGTGCAAGCCAGGTTGCCCGAGCGGCCAAAGGGAGCGGACTGTAAATCCGCCGGCATTGCCTTCAGAAGTTCGAATCTTCTACCTGGCACAATCTAAACCCCGTGGTTTCGACCGCGGGGTTTCTTCGTTTTCGCGTAGTGGGCAGAATCTAGCGGTCGTGTTCTTCAAGCTCGCCTCACTCTGCCCCTTGGGCTAAAGGTGTGCGAAAACGTGCGTTTGAAAGAGCTCAAAAACGCAGAGTGAACTGGCGATTTGTGTAATTAGACTAAATCGGGTTAATCTTTTCAAGGCTTCAACGAGAGCACAGCGAACAAAAAGTTCGTTACTCAACGAGGCTGTGCCCCCTTAGCTCAGTCGGCAGAGCGTTTCCATGGTAAGGAAAAGGTCGACAGTTCGATTCTGTCAGGGGGCTCCAATCATGTCTGCATCTAGTGCACATGATTATGGCGGTGTAGCTCAGTGGTAGAGCAAGCGACTCATAATCGCTGTGTCGCGAGTTCAATTCTCGCCATCGCTACCGGGAAAGGAAAGTGCCCCACAACGCGGGCGCTTTTTTACTACCGACTCCGGCCCAAGGGCTGGCGGTTTAGAAGTGAATCGCAGTTCTGGTAGGGTTGTGCATGCTGTCTTTGACAGTTACATGCATAGGGGCGTGGCGCAATTGGTAGCGCAACGGTCTCCAAAACCGTAGGTTGCAGGTTCGAGTCCTGTCGCCCCTGCCAAAACTTTTCCAAGGAGGATCCAGCTGTGAGCGATGAACAGCAGCCGATTAAGTCAGGCGCTTCACGCCCCACCGGTAAGCGTCAGCTCTCCGGTGCAGCTACCACCTCTTCTCAGGCGTACACCGACAAGCGAGTCGTACGCGTAGAGGACAAAAAAGATGACGCAACCGTTGGCGGCGGTGTAGCCGCTTTCCCGGGCGAGGTTGCTTCCGAAATGAAGAAGGTCGTCTGGCCAACCACAAAGGAAATGGTTCAGTACACCGTAATTACCTTCGCCTTCCTCATCGTCCTGACCGCCCTTGTTTGGGGAGTGGACACATTGTCCGGTCTGGGAGTTGAGAAGATTCTGACTCCTTAGTAGTCTTTTAATACAAGCTTTTATCCCGCTGATTTCACTCGCGAGGCGAGGGAAACGGCGGGATACTTTTTGCTCTAGTGGCTTGACGGGGCGGCGTTCGTTTAGGGGCCGCAACGTAGGTAGGCTAGGGCGCAGAAAATTCTTGAAGCGCCTGCTTCTTTAAAGCTCGCGCGCGAACGGATGGAGTAAAAGACCATGAGCGACGAGAACAACGTCGAAACGCCAGAAACCTCCCTCGAAGCGGCCCTCATCGGCAACGTACAGGACCAGGCAGCCGAAGCTGTGGCTGATTCCGAGTCCGCAGACGCACCTGCCGCAGAAGGTGCAGAAGCCGCTGAAGGCACATCTAACGCTGCAGACGCAGAGGCTGCAAGCGCCGCTGAAGCTGAGGGATCCGAGGACGATGACTACCGCCGTCGCCTGCGTCAGTTCACCCGCGAGCTGAAGAAGCAGCCGGGCCAGTGGTACATCATCCAGTGCTATTCCGGCTACGAGAACAAGGTGAAGACCAACCTCGACATGCGCGCTCAGACCCTTGAGGTTGAGGATTCCATCTTCGAGGTTGTTGTTCCAGTCGAGCAGATTCTGGAAAACAAGGACGGCAAGAAGAAGATCGTCAAGCGCAAGCTGCTGCCGGGCTACGTCCTGGTCCGCATGGAGCTTAACGACGCCGCCTGGTCCGTCGTTCGCGAAACCCCTGGCGTGACCTCCTTCGTGGGCAACGAGGGCAATGCGACCCCGGTTAAGATCCGCGACGTCGCCAAGTTCCTCATGCCGAACGAGGCTGCATCGGAGTCCAAGCAAAACGCTGGCGACCAAGACGGCGAGCAGGTCGTCGCAATGCCGGAGAAGGCTGCTGCGAAGGCTTACGCGCACGACTTCGAGGTCGGCGAGGCAGTTACAATCCTCTCCGGCCCACTGGCATCCGTTTCTGCAACCATCTCCGAGATTGACCCAGAGACCGGTAAGATGCAGGGCTTGGTTTCCATCTTCGGCCGCGAGACTCCAGTCGAGCTTTCCCCGACCGAAATCGAGCGCGTCTCCTAAAACCACTTGGCGCGTAGCCTGGGAAAATGGCAGGCTATGCGATTTGGTAGCAGGGCGCACGGTGTTCTAAGATGAGACGCCGTGCGCCTTTTTGCGTGCACAGACAACTAAACGTTTCTCCCCCGGTGGCCCACTTGAGGTGAGCATCCGGACGGGGCGCTGTTATTCATCGTGGCAGCGCACCGGTAACACAGGAAAGAGGTAATTCGATGGCTCCGAAGAAGAAGGTTTCTGGCTTCATCAAGCTGCAGATCGAGGCTGGCGCTGCTAACCCGGCTCCGCCGGTTGGTCCGGCACTGGGTGCCCACGGCGTCAACATCATGGAGTTCTGCAAGGCTTACAACGCTGCGACTGAGTCCCAGCGCGGCAACGTTGTGCCTGTTGAGATCACCGTTTACGAGGATCGCTCCTTCGATTTCAAGCTGAAGACCCCGCCGGCAGCGAAGCTGCTGTTGAAGGCCGCTGGCATCAAGAAGGGCTCCGGCGTTCCTCACACCGACAAGGTCGGTTCCGTGACCTGGGATCAGTGCAAGGAGATTGCACAGACCAAGTTCGAGGATCTGAACGCTCGCGACATCGAGAACGGTGCTCGCATCATCGCCGGCACTGCTCGTTCCATGGGCATCACCGTCGACGGCATCCCAGCCAAGTAAACAACTTCATCAAAAAATGAGCGGCCATCTCGTGTGGTTGCTCGTGGTAGGGCCAGCTACGGCCCGCCAAGACCACACCAATCCAAGAAAAGGAATTGCTTAAATGAGCACCAACTCTAAGGCTTACAAGGCGGCTGCTGAGCTCGTCGACAAGTCCCGTCAGTACTCTCCGCTGGAGGCTGCAAAGCTCGCCAAGGAGACCTCCTCCAAGAACTTCGACGCTACTGTCGACGTCGTTTTCCGCCTGGGCGTTGACCCACGCAAGGCTGACCAGCTGGTTCGCGGCACCGTTTCCCTGCCTAACGGCACCGGTAAGGACGTTCGCGTAGCCGTCTTCGCAGAGGGCGAGAAGGCTGAGGCAGCTAAGGCTGCAGGCGCTGACATCGTCGGCACCGACGAGCTGATCTCCGCTATCAACGAGGGCAACATCGACTTCGACGTTGCAATCGCTACCCCGGACCAGATGGCTAAGGTCGGCCGCGTTGCACGTGTCCTCGGCCCACGTGGTCTGATGCCGAACCCGAAGACCGGCACCGTCACCGCTGACGTTGCGAAGGCTATCTCCGACGTCAAGGGCGGCAAGATCTCCTTCCGTGTTGACAAGGCTTCCAACCTGCACGCAATCCTGGGCAAGGCTTCCTTCGACGCTGAGAAGCTGGCTGAGAACTACGGCGCTCTCTACGATGAGATCCTGCGTCTGAAGCCGTCCTCTGCTAAGGGCCAGTACGTCAAGAAGGTAACCATCTCCACGACCTCCGGTCCTGGCATCCCGGTTGACGCTTCTGTTCAGAAGAACTACGCAGAGTAATTTCTGCTTCTGTTAGTGGTTCGCTTTAAGCGCCGCTGATGGTTCGCCCCGACCGCGTCGCGGTTGGGGCATTCTTTTTGCCTTCTTGCCCTTTTCTAAATTTCAGGAAATTGGCAGGAACGCACAGGGGACTTGCAGGTTGAATTCATTGTCTCGCAAGTTCTATGCCCCATACTTATGTTGTGCGTTTGAGAGAGGCGCATGAGAGATAGAGAGAACACCCTGAGCTTTGCAGGGCGCAGCGGCTTGAGACCCCGCAGCGATATCCAAAGCGCATAGAGAGACATCGAGGGCCCCGGCCGTAAGGTCGGGGCCCTCGATGTTTTCCTGTTGTCTCGCCGGTCTGTCTTGCATGACCGTGTTAGAACACGCGGCGGGCCTAGCAGATTTCCTGGTATGCGTCCAAGGCGGCTTGCCGCGACTGCTTGAGGTCCACGATGGGCGGTGGGCTAAGCGGTGGTGCCCACTGGCGCACGTAGGTGCCGTCGGGATCGAACTTGCTGGCTTGCAGCTGCGGGTTGAAGATGCGGAAGAACGGCGAGGCGTCATCGCCGCAGCCAGCGACCCATTGCCAATTGAAGGGATTGGAAGCAGGATCGGCGTCGACAAGCGTGTCCCAGAACCACTCTTCGCCGTGGCGCCAGTGGATGCCGAGGTTCTTCGTCAAAAAGGAGCCCACCACCATGCGCACGCGGTTATGCATGTAGCCGGTGTGCCAGAGCTCGCGCATTCCGGCGTCGACAAGCGGAATGCCGGTCTCGCCCGTGCGCCAGGCTTCTAGTTCCGGCAGGGGATGCGGGCGCGGGTCCTTTCCGGAGGTGTCGATTCCGCCGCCGTCCCAATACCAATCGAAGTCGCGGAACTTGTCTCGCACAGGCTCTGTTGCGAGGTCTGGCACGTGGTACAGGCGATGCCAGGCGAAGTCGCGCCAGAGCAGCTCGGAGCCGAAGCTGGAGGCATCACAGGGCAGCTCGCTGGCGGCCTGCCAGACTTCGCGGACCGAGATTTCGCCGAAGCGCAGGTGCGGTGAGAGCCGGGAGGTAGCCGGCCGGGCGAAGAAGTCACGGTCGCGGTCATAGTGGTCAAGCTCGAGGCCGGCCACCGTTTCCCGGGCGGCGAGTTCGCCGGGGTCCCAGTAGTCCGCGAGACGCTGTTGCCAAGGGAGCGGGGCTTCATCGGGGAAGGGCTCGGAAAGCTCGGCAAAGGCCTGCGCGCCTGGGCCACTAAGCGCAGGGGTGGGCACGGGATCGCCGAGAGGATGGTCATCAAGGTGCTGGCGTGCTGCGCGGGCGAAGGGAGTGTAGCCTTTATAAGGCCTGATGGCGGTGGGCTCAACGAGGAGGTGGCCGGCAAAGGAGTGAGTAGCGATGCCGGACGAGGTGAGGGACTCTTTTACTGCTGCGTCGACATCCCGCACGTGATAGCGGCGGTTCCAGAGCACCGCATCTGGGCCAATCTGGTGGGCAAGGCGGGGAATGGCCGTGCGGGCATCAGCGTCTAGGCGCAACAGTGGAATGTCATGCTCGGCGAGACGGGTGCGCAATTGTGCCAGGGAGCGCTCGCGCCACCACGCCGCCGCACTTCCGAGCGGGCGCGAGCCTGGATAGGCAGGCTCGTCGAGGACGCAGGCAACAACCTCGCCCCGGGAAGCAGCCCAGGTGAGTGCGGGGTTATCGCAAAGGCGCAGGTCATCGCGAAACCAAACAAGGGTGGTCATGGTATCCCAGCATACGGATGCACGGTGAGCGGGCAGAGAGATTGCCATGTAGCGTAGATGCGTGCGAAGGAATTAAGGCCGCGGCTTGCCTTTCATCCAGTACACGGACCAGATAACGTCTTCGCGCGGTACACCCCAGTCATGCACGGCTATCGAGCGCACTGCTTTGGCCAGGTCTCCTTCGCCTGACACCCACACCGAATCCGGCGCTGTATCCGCGGAGAATCGGGATCCAAGAAGCTGGCTAGCGCGCGTGCTGTGTTCCTCGTGCGGGGCGGTGATCATGGCGAGTGAGCGAACCTTGTCGCGCCACGTTTCCTCAAAGCCGTCTTCAACTTCAGCGTCGTCTGCGATCATGGCAACGACGTCGACTGCACCCAAGGTTTCCGGTGACAAGGCTTCGTAGTGCTCGAGGATGTGCCACAGCGCCGGAAGGGCAGAGGCATCTGCGAGCAATAGTTGTGACTTCTTAGGCGCTTGCCACCGCACTTGCCCGGTATATATTCCGGCGGTATCCCCGGGGTGGGCATTGAGGATCCAGCGTGAGCCCGGGCCATTATCGCCATGGGTCACAACGTCGACATCGATGGTGCACGCTTCTTGGTTGAGCTTGCGAATTGTGTACCAGCGCAATGCTGGGCGTATGCCGTCGGGCAATCCGTTGACGGCAGCACGAACATTGGCATCTTCGACTGGGAGACGGGAGAACTTCTGCCCGTCTTGGGGCATGAGGAGCCCAAAATACTCGTCAGGCCCGGCTAGGGGGTAGTCACTAAAAGCCGGCGAGTGAAAAGTTAAACGGTGCAGCCGCGGCTTGAGGCGGGTGTTCCTGGTGAGGGTAACGGGCAACAAGCGGTGATTCGTCAAGGGAATTGTTCCTAGGTAAAAGAGAAATTTGAATCCATCATAAAGCAAAGGGTAGGCTAGCCTCAAATAGGTTAGGGGTGCAAATGCTTGCGTGCTCGTTCCCGTTGAAGGAGAAGGTTTTCATGGTTGCTATCAGCCGGCGCGCAAAAGGCGTGCTCGCTTTTGTCTCAGTGGCAGCGATTGCTCTGACAGGGTGCTCGCGCGGAAGTGGCGAGGACAGTACGGGTGCGGACAGCGCTGAGGAGGTGCGCGTTGCCAGCCTAGGGCTGGGTGATGCCGATACCGTGCTGGCACTCGGAATCACTCCGGTTGCCGTGGCACCATGGGGTGCGCAAGGCGACGGTGATGGCTCCGGCGTTGGCCCATGGGCGAAGGAGCTTCTGGGAGATGCCCAGCCCGAGGTGATCTATAACACCGCTTCCGGTTTCACGGCAGAGGTACTTGAGCAGGTCACTGCCTCGGATCCCACACAGATCATCGCCGTGAACCAAGCTGTGGACCAGGAAGCGAAGAAATCCCTCGAGGATATCGCCCCGCTGACCGTGAAGCCCGAAGGTTTCGAAGACTGGCAGATTCCCTGGGAGGAACAAGTCAAGACCATCGCCTCAGCCGTGGACAAGGAAGAGGAGGGGGAGAAGCTCATTGACCAGGCGGAGGACGCCTTCGAGCAGTTCAAGGACTCCCACCCGGAGCTGCAGGGCAAGCGAGCAGCCATTGTCATGCCCTATGAGGGGAAGCTGGGCCTCTACACGGCAGAAGACGGCCGTGGCCAGTTCATCGAAGACCTCGGCTTTGAGATCCCCAAGGAACTGCAGGGTGATGGTTCCAGCTTCTTCGTGGACTATGCCCCGGAAAATTACTCGCAGCTCAACAATGTGGACTATCTGTTCGTCTTGGATTACAACGGTGCGGTCGATGAGTTGAAGAAGGATTCCACGTTCCAAGGCCTTGACGTGGTCAAGGATGGCCGCGTTCGCTACCTGGACACGGACACCGGCAATGCGATGAGCATTCCGAACCCGCTGACGATCCCGTGGGCCGTCGACAAGTTCGAAGAGAAGCTCTAAATGCTCGCACTACCGAGGAAGGCTGATGCTATCCACGGTGCTGCGGGTGCGCGCCACGGCGGTGAAGCAGCCGCATTGGATTCGCGGGGAAGAAGCCGCGCACTGCTCACCACGGCCCTAGTTGTGTCGACCCTCCTCCTTTTGCTGTGCTCGCTGGTAGTGGGGTCAAGGACTATCCCGTTTCCGGATCTGTTCGCTGCCCTCCTCCACGGGGGCGAGGCAGATATCGAGAATATCGTGTGGGATTTACGCATCCCCCGCACGTTCGTGGCCTACTTCGCGGGAGCTGCCATCGCGGTATCGGGTGTTATCGCTCAGTCCTGGACTAGAAACCCCTTGGCCGATCCGGGCTTCATTGGTATTACTGCGGGAGCCTCGTTCCTTGTTGCCCTCGGGACAACACTAGGGATCGCCACCTCAACCGGGATGCGGACAGCGCTCGCCCTCCTCGGCGCCGGCTTGGCCACGGCATTAGTGCTGGGTGTGTCCCGCAGGTTTCAGGATCCTTTGACGCTGGTCTTGGTCGGCGCAGGCGTTGCTGCTGCCTTGAGCTCTAGCGCCATGTTGATCGGCCTGTACTCCACGGATGTTCTCGACAGCATGCGCCGGTGGACCATCGGCTCCACGTTTGGGCGCGGCCCAGAGGATGTCGCCATTGCAGGTGTTGGGTTGCTAATCGGGCTTATCATCGCCGCACGAGTGGCGCGCCCGCTCGACCTTTTAGCCATGGGTGAGGAATCCTCGGTGGCACTAGGCGGCTCGCCCACGCTGACGCGGCGCGGTGCTGCCTTGAGTATCGTTGTGCTAGCAGGATGCGCTACCGCGGCGACGGGGCCCATTGCCTTCGTTGGTTTTGCCATCCCCCATCTGCTGCGCCGGTTCACGGGGCCAGAAGTTACCGCGATGGTTGCGCCAGCCGCCTTACTCGGTGGCTGCTCCGTACTCGTTGCGGATATTCTGGGCCGCCTCATCGTGGGTCCCTCCGAGCTGGAGATGTCCATCGTCTTGGCCTTTGTGGGCGCACCATTTCTCATCTGGGCCGTACACCGTGGGGAGCACGAGCTATGAGGGGGTTGCAGAAGGGGGACGTCGTCAAGCATCTGCGTTCCCAAGAGCGGCAGCGCCGGACATGGATATGGGCAGCGACCTGCTTCTTTGTTGTGGTCGCCGCAAGCTCCTATGTCCTCATGCTAGGGCAGGGCCCTGTGGCCTTGAGCCCGGGGCAGGTCCTGGAGATTCTCAACGGCGGGGGAAGCCGCAGCGAAATTCGCGTTGTGTGGGACCTGCGCATACCGGTAGCGCTAGCGACGCTCATCGTGGGTGCCGCGCTCGGACTGGCGGGGTCGTGGACGCAGTCGATGTCGCGCAATCCGCTGGCCTCTCCCGATATCCTTGGCGTGACTGGTGGTGCGTCCGTCATGGTGGTCCTCGGAACGGTGCTCTCCCGGCCTGTGCTTGCCGAAGGGCTCTCCATGTTCTGGTGGCGGGTCGGGCTCGCGTTGCTGGGTGCCGTGCTAGCAGCCATCCTGCTGGTAGCGCTTGGGGGAATCGGCACGAGCAACCGCATCGTTATCGTCGGAATCGCGCTCTCGCTGCTGTTTCAAGCGCTGGTGGCGTATCTCTTGCGCGCCGCCGAGCTCCTTCGCGCGGCGCAATCGCAGCTGTGGCTGGCGGGAACCACGGGCTTCGTGCGGATGGAGGTCATTGCTCCTCTTCTCATGGGGTTGACTCCTTTCGTGGTGCTTGGTCTGTGGTGTGCCAGGGAGTTGCCACTTCTTGCGCATGATGATCTCTCGGCCCTTTCCCTCGGAGTTAACATCACGCGAACACGCGCGTTCCTGCTGGTCGCTGCTACGGGAATCTGCGCGGTGACTGTATCCGTGGCCGGCCCCATTGGTTTCATCGCGCTTCTCGCCCCGCATGTGGGGCGCATTGTTGCCCGGACGCCCACGCCTGTGCCGTTGGTTTCTTGCGCTGCTGGCGCCGCCTTGTTGAGTGCGTGCGCTGTGATTGCTGGAGCGTTGCCAATGGACGCTCCAGTGGGTGCAGTCTCCTCCATCATCGGAGGATGTGCCCTGGTCATCTTGGTGTGGAATGCCGCACGGCGGAGAGGATAAAAGCTAGTGAAAGACAGAGAAATTACGGCCACCGGTATCCATGCCGGCTATAAGGACGGGGACGACATCCTGTCCGGCGTTGACTTGGTGGCCCACCCGGGTGAAATCACCACGCTCATTGGGCCTAATGGCTGCGGCAAGTCCACGTTGCTGAAGACCTTGTCTAAAATTCTTCGCCCGCGGCAGGGGAGCGTGCATATCGGCGAGCTAGACGTACATGGCATGAGCCCGAAAGAAGCAGCTACCCACGTGGCGCTTCTTCCACAGCAGCCGACGGCGCCGGACGGGCTGCGGGTGGGCGAGCTTGTAGCGCGCGGGCGCTACCCGCACCTGGGCCGCGGTCGGGGACTGTCTGCGAAGGACCGCGACATCATCGCGCAGGCCTGCGTGGAGACGGGCATTACGGACTTCATCGACCGTGATATCGCGGCGCTCTCGGGTGGCCAACGCCAACGGGTGTGGCTGGCGCTTGCTCTGGCGCAGGACACGCCAGTGCTGCTTCTCGACGAACCCACAACCTTCCTCGACCCAGCCCACGCCATGAGCGTTTTGGAGCTCGTGCGCAAACAGGCCGACGCCGGGAAAACGGTGGTCGTTGTGCTGCACGATCTCATGCTGGCCGGCCAGTACTCCGACACCATGGTGGTCATGAACAACGGCGAGGTCATCGCGCAGGGAACTCCCCAGCAGGCGTTGACGAAAGAAGTGCTGGCAGCCGCCTATGGCATCGACGTCGAGATCTGGGATGACCCGCGAAGCGACGCCCCCGTCATCGTTCCGCGCGGGGTGCTCAGGGACTAAGAATTCTCGTTGGGTGAAACAGGGAGAAGGAAGCCCCGAGAGCCGCGATTTGGAGTTGGCTAGCGTGGCTTGTATAGTTCCTAGCGAAGTTTGAACGGCCTGAAAGGTCGAGTCAAAGTTCACCGAAGACCGTCGGTCATCCGGGAGTCCGGATCGAAGGTTCCTCATCCTAGGGGACGGCCCACGCAGGAGACACTTTGCGATTAATCGCGGCATTCTCTTATGCTGCGCGCCCTGTGCTCTTGCACGGGGCATTTTTTATTGAAGATGTCTCGACGGAAAATCACAGAGATGTTTTGAAAGGAGGCGAAGTAGAACATGGCAAACCCAAAGAACACCGCAGATCTCGCGGAGCTCAAGGAGAAGCTCGCTGGCTCTGAGTCCATCGTGCTGACCGAGTACCGTGGTCTGACCGTTGCACAGCTCCAGGAGCTGCGTAACAACCTGGGCTTTGACGTTGAGTACTCCGTCGCCAAGAACACCCTCTTCAAGATCGCCGCTAACGAGGCTGGCATCGAAGGTCTTGACGATAAGCTGACTGGCCCGACCGCAATTGCGTTCATCAAGGGCGAGGCAGTGGATGCCGCTAAGGTCATCAAGAAGTTCGCTGATGACAACAAGGCATTCGTCGTCAAGGGCGGCTACATGGATGGCAACGCTCTGTCCGCAGAGCAGGTTGCTGCCATCGCCGAGCTGGACAACCGCGAGACCACTCTCGCAAAGCTTGCCGGCGCTATGAAGGGTTCTATGGCAAAGGCTGCGGCTGCATTCAACGCTCCTGCTACCAAGATGGTCCGCACCGCTGCGGCCCTGCAGGACAAGAAGTCTGCCGAGGCTTAAAGTCGCCAATCAAGGCGCATAAAAATCAACACAAACACAATCTGGGTTGCATGCCAGCCCAAAAGAAAGGATGGCCATCATGGCTAAGCTCACCAAGGACGAGCTCATTGAAGCTTTCAAGGAAATGACCCTCATCGAGCTCTCCGAGTTCGTTAAGGAATTCGAAGAGGTCTTCGACGTTGAGGCTGCTGCTCCGGTTGCAGTTGCAGCTGCAGGCGCACCGGCTGCTGGTGGCGCTGCTGAGGAAGAGAAGGACGAGTTCGACGTCGTTCTGACCGACGCTGGCGCAAAGAAGATCGGCGTCATCAAGGCTGTCCGCGAGATCGTCTCCGGCCTGGGCCTGAAGGAAGCTAAGGAGCTCGTTGAGGGCGCACCGAAGGCTATCCTCGAGGGTGCTTCCAAGGACGATGCTGAGGCTGCTAAGGCTAAGCTGGAAGAGGCTGGCGCTTCTGTCGAGCTCAAGTAATTTTACTTGGCTTACAACCCCGTTTCCCGCTGGGAGACGGGGTTGTTCCCGTTTTGGAGGTGTTTGTCCTTCCCCGCCCCGCGTGCAGATTCCAGTCTCCGCGCCCGCGACCTGTAGAATAATCCACCATGCTGCCCAAGTCCCGAATCTTTTCTGTCCTGCTTCTAGGCCTCGGCGTTGCGCTAATGGCTGCAGGTATCGCGGCGCCGAAGTTCTTGAGCTTCGAACCGCGCATGCCTTTGGATTTGCAGCACACCACCTGGACCCTGCACGACGATTCCGCCAAGTCTCAGGTAGTGACAGGGGAGGGCACGAGTCCTTACGAGGGGCCAATGGCTTATCAGCTCAACATGGACATTCAAGATCCTTCAGATGAAGAGCAGGCCACGCTCCGCATCGGTGAGTCGGCCATGCGCGGCGATAGCGGCAAGGTGGAGGATCTTTCCATGGCGCGCGTGTGGAGCTACCCCATGGACCGCCTGAGCGGTGACGCGCTTGGCGACGCCTCCCTTACCCACACCCTGGGCAGCCCTACCGCGCAGGTCACCGTCGATGGTGTGTGGCTAAAGTTCCCAGCAGCAACCGAGCAGACTACGTACCCAGTCTTTGACCCCTATCTGCGCAAGGCTGCCGATGCCGTCTTCGAAGAGGAGATGGAAATCGAGGGGCGCACCGTCTATCGCTTCCATCAAGAAGTTGAGCCGACCAACCTCGCGACCTTGTACCCAGGGCAGACCACTACCACCTTGCACAATGAAGATGATTCGACCGAGCAGGGTTACCTATTCCACAAGGCGACACGCGACTTCTACGTCGATCAGGTAAGCGGCATGGTGGTAGGAATGGACGTGGCCATCGATGACTATTGGGGAGACCGCAGTGGTGCCGGCCGCGAAACCCAATTCATGTTCGAGGGCAAGACCTCTGACGAGGATCGTGCCGCCTTCCTCGCACAAGCCGCGGAATTCCCAAAGCCCGCCTTTGCCACCATGGTTCGCTGGGCCGTCTTGGGCCTAGGCGCGGTGCTGACTCTCATCGGTTTGGCTGGGGCATTGGGTGCCTTCCAGAAGCGCCGCCGCAAGTAACATGCTGATTTCGCCTTTACACGGTGGGAACTTTCCTATAAGCTATATCGTTGCGCTGGAATCTGGATCTTCGGTGCACATTTAGCCTTTCAAGTAGGTGATGGCAAAACCGACTTGACAAGGTGATTTTGTGCATTCTGAACCCAGACAATCTACAGCAGACCGAATGCTAAATTTACCAGCGGTTTTGCACCTCGTCGGCCAGGGCGGGGAGGCAATCCGCGTGAGGTGCTGGAAGGACCCATCTTGGCAGTCTCCCGCCAGACCAAGTCAGTGGCCAATATCCCTGGAGCCCCGAAGCGATACTCGTTCGCGAAAATCAACGAGCCTATCGCCGTCCCGGGCCTCCTCGATCTACAACTCGATTCCTTCGCATGGCTGATCGGCTCGCCAGAGTGGCGCGAGCGCGAGCAGGCTGAGCGCGGTCCCGAGGCTCGCGTCACCAGCGGCCTCGAGGACATCCTTGAGGAACTGTCTCCGATTCAGGACTACTCGGGCAACATGTCCCTGTCCCTGTCGGAGCCTCGCTTCGAGCCGGTGAAAAACACCGTCGACGAGTGCAAGGAAAAGGACATCAACTACTCCGCGCCGCTGTACGTGACCGCAGAGTTCATCAACAACGACACCCAGGAGATCAAGTCTCAGACCGTCTTCATCGGTGACTTCCCGATGATGACTGACAAGGGTACGTTCATCGTTAACGGTACCGAGCGTGTCGTCGTTTCCCAGCTCGTTCGCTCCCCGGGCGTCTACTTCGATCAGACCATCGATAAGTCCACCGAGCGTCCGCTGCACTCCGTGAAGGTGATTCCTTCCCGCGGTGCATGGCTGGAATTCGACGTCGACAAGCGCGATACCGTCGGCGTCCGCATCGACCGTAAGCGTCGCCAGCCGGTAACCGTGCTGCTCAAGGCCCTTGGTTGGTCCGAGGAGCAGATCCGTGAGCGCTTCGGCTTCTCCGAGCTGATGATGTCTACCCTCGAGTCCGATGGTGTGGCAAACACTGACGAGGCTTTGCTGGAGATCTACCGCAAGCAGCGTCCGGGCGAGCAGCCAACCCGCGAGCTCGCGCAGTCCCTGCTGGATAACTCCTTCTTCCGTGCAAAGCGCTACGACCTCGCAAAGGTGGGCCGTTACAAGGTCAACCGCAAGCTGGGTCTGGGCGGTGACCACGACGGTCTGATGACCCTGACCGAGGAAGACATTGCTGTCACCCTCGAGTACCTGGTACGCCTGCACGTAGGCGAGCGTGAGATGACCGCTCCGAACGGCGAGACCATCGCCATCCACACCGACGACATCGACCACTTTGGTAACCGTCGTCTGCGTACCGTCGGCGAGCTCATCCAGAACCAGGTCCGCGTTGGCCTGTCCCGTATGGAGCGCGTCGTCCGTGAGCGCATGACCACCCAGGATGCGGAGTCCATCACTCCGACCTCCCTTATCAACGTGCGTCCGGTTTCTGCTGCTATCCGCGAGTTCTTCGGTACCTCGCAGCTGTCCCAGTTCATGGACCACAACAACTCCCTGTCTGGTCTGACCCACAAGCGCCGTCTGTCCGCGCTGGGCCCAGGCGGTCTGTCCCGCGAGCGCGCCGGCATTGAGGTCCGAGACGTACACGCTTCTCACTACGGCCGTATGTGCCCGATTGAGACTCCGGAGGGCCCGAACATTGGTCTGATTGGCTCCCTGGCCTCCTACGCTCGCGTCAATGCTTTCGGCTTCATCGAGACCCCGTACCGCAAGGTTGTTGACGGCAAGGTCACCGACGAGGTCGAGTACCTCACCGCTGATGAGGAAGATAAGTTCGCAATTGCGCAGGCGGAAATCGAGAAGGAAGCTGACGGCACCATCGTCGGCACCCGTATCGAGGTCCGCCTGAAGGACGGCGACATCGGAGTTACCGACGCTTCCGGCGTCGACTACGTTGACGTTTCCCCACGCCAGATGGTTTCCGTGGCAACCGCCATGATTCCGTTCTTGGAGCACGACGATGCTAACCGTGCGCTGATGGGCGCTAACATGCAGCGCCAGGCAGTGCCGCTGGTGCGCTCCGAGGCACCTTTCGTTGGTACCGGTATGGAGCAGCGCGCTGCATACGACGCCGGCGACCTCATCATCACCCCGAAGGCTGGCGTTGTAGAAAACGTCACCGCTGATCTCATCACCATCATGGATGACGAGGGCCAGCGTGACACCTACATGTTGCGTAAGTTTGAGCGCACCAACCAGGGCACCAACTACAACCAAACCCCGCTCGTCGAGCTGGGCCAGCGCGTAGAGGCCGGCCAGGTTCTGGCTGACGGCCCGGGTACCCACAACGGCGAGATGTCCCTGGGCCGCAACCTGTTGGTTGCCTTCATGCCTTGGGAAGGCCACAACTACGAGGATGCAATCATCCTGAACCAGCGCATCGTCGAGGACGATGTTCTGACCTCCATCCACATCGAGGAGCACGAGATCGATGCTCGCGATACCAAGCTGGGTGCCGAGGAAATCACCCGCGAGATCCCGAACGTCTCTGACGATGTTCTGCGCGACCTGGATGAGCGAGGCATCGTTCGCATTGGTGCTGATGTTCGCGCAGGCGACATTCTCGTCGGTAAGGTCACCCCGAAGGGTGAGACCGAGCTGACCCCGGAGGAGCGCTTGCTGCGCGCCATCTTCGGTGAGAAGGCACGTGAGGTTCGCGATACCTCCATGAAGGTTCCTCACGGTGAGAACGGCAAGGTCATTGGCGTTGCTCGCTTCTCCCGCGAGGATGACGACGACCTGGCCCCGGGCGTCAACGAAATGATCCGCGTCTACGTGGCTCAGAAGCGCAAGATCCAGGATGGCGATAAGCTCGCTGGCCGTCACGGCAACAAGGGTGTCGTGGGCAAGATCCTGCCGCCAGAGGACATGCCATTCATGGCTGACGGCACGCCTGTCGACGTCATCTTGAACACCCACGGTGTTCCGCGTCGTATGAACATCGGCCAGGTCCTCGAGGTCCACCTTGGCTGGCTGGCACACGCCGGCTGGAAGGTCGACGTTGATGACCCAGCTAACGCTGAGCTGCTCAAGACCCTGCCGGAAGAGCTTTACGACGTCCCGGCTGGTTCCCTGACCGCAACCCCGGTATTCGACGGTGCTTCCAACGAGGAGATCGGCCGCCTGCTGGCTTCCTCCCGCCCGAACCGCGACGGTGACGTCATGGTTGACGAGCACGGCAAGGCACAGCTTTTCGACGGCCGTTCTGGCGAGCCGTACAAGTACCCGGTTTCCGTCGGCTACATGTACATGCTCAAGCTGCACCACCTGGTCGACGAAAAGATTCACGCTCGTTCCACCGGCCCTTACTCCATGATTACCCAGCAGCCGTTGGGTGGTAAGGCGCAGTTCGGTGGCCAGCGCTTCGGCGAGATGGAGGTGTGGGCAATGCAGGCTTATGGCGCTGCCTACACCCTGCAGGAGCTGCTGACCATCAAGTCTGACGACGTCGTCGGCCGTGTGAAGGTCTACGAGGCAATCGTGAAGGGCGACAACATCCCGGATCCAGGTATCCCGGAGTCCTTCAAGGTCCTCCTCAAGGAGCTGCAGTCGCTGTGTCTGAACGTGGAGGTTCTCTCCACCGACGGCACGCCGATGGAGCTGTCTGGCTCTGACGATGACGACATGGATAGCCCGTCGCTGGGTATTAACCTTTCGCGCGACGAGCGCGCTGACGCCGACATCGCATAGCACGCTTGAGCTCAAGCGTGAGAGCTTACGGTCCTGGCTGGTGGCCCCCGAGCTACCAGCAGGGCACACTATTTGAGAATTTTTTAAAGCCATCAACGTTCCCCACACTCGCGTGGGGATGAAAGGGAGACATTACGTGTTTGACGTAAATCTCTTCGACGAGCTCCGCATCGGTCTGGCCACTGCCGATGACATTCGCCGTTGGTCCAAGGGCGAGGTTAAAAAGCCTGAGACCATCAACTACCGCACCCTGAAGCCGGAAAAGGACGGCCTGTTCTGCGAGCGCATCTTCGGCCCAACCCGTGACTGGGAGTGCGCTTGCGGTAAGTACAAGCGTGTTCGCTACAAGGGCATCATCTGTGAGCGCTGCGGCGTCGAGGTCACCAAGTCCAAGGTTCGCCGTGAGCGCATGGGCCACATCGAGCTGGCTGCTCCGGTAACCCACATCTGGTACTTCAAGGGCGTTCCTTCCCGCCTGGGTTACCTTCTGGACCTTGCTCCGAAGGACCTGGAGCGCATCATCTACTTCGCAGCCAACATCATCACCTCTGTTGATGAAGAGGCTCGCCACAACGACCAGTCCACCCTTGAAGCAGAGATGCTTCTGGAGAAGAAGGACGTCGAGGAAGACACCGAGTCTGAGATCGCAGAGCGCGCTGCCAAACTCGAGCAGGATCTGGCTGAGCTGGAGGCTGCTGGCGCAAAGGCTGACGCACGCCGCAAGGTCCAGAACGCTGCTGACAAGGAGATGCAGCACATCCGTGAGCGCGGCGAGCGCGAGGTCGCACGACTGGATGAAATCTGGAACACCTTCCTGAAGCTGGCTCCGAAGCAGATGATCATCGACGAGACCATCTACGAAGAGCTCGTTGATCGCTACGAGGATTACTTCACCGGCGGCATGGGTGCTGAGGCTATCCAGACCCTTATCCGTAACTTCGATCTCGAGGCTGAGGCCGAAGAGCTGCGCGAAGTCATCAACAATGGCAAGGGCCAGAAGAAGATGCGCGCGCTGAAGCGTCTGAAGGTCGTAGCAGCCTTCCTGCGCTCCGGTAACGACCCGGCAGGCATGGTCCTGGACGCGATCCCGGTTATCCCGCCGGAGCTGCGCCCGATGGTTCAGCTCGACGGTGGCCGTTTTGCCACCTCCGACCTGAACGACCTGTACCGCCGCGTTATCAACCGCAACAACCGCCTGAAGCGCATGATCGATCTCGGCGCTCCTGAGATCATCGTTAACAACGAGAAGCGCATGCTGCAGGAGTCTGTTGACGCGCTCTTCGACAACGGCCGTCGCGGCCGCCCGGTCACCGGACCTGGCAACCGTCCGCTGAAGTCTCTGTCTGACTTGCTCAAGGGCAAGCAGGGCCGTTTCCGTCAGAACCTGCTGGGTAAGCGTGTTGACTACTCCGGCCGTTCCGTTATTATCGTCGGCCCGCAGCTGAAGCTCCACGAGTGTGGTTTGCCGAAGCTGATGGCTCTCGAGCTGTTCAAGCCTTTCGTCATGAAGCGCTTGGTCGAAAACGACTACGCACAGAACATTAAGTCTGCAAAGCGCATGGTTGAGCGCCAGCGCCCTGAGGTTTGGGACGTTCTGGAAGAGGCTATTTCCGAGCACCCGGTTATGCTCAACCGTGCACCTACGCTGCACCGTCTGGGTATCCAGGCCTTCGAGCCGAAGCTGGTCGAGGGTAAGGCAATTCAGCTGCACCCGCTGGCTTGCGAGGCGTTCAACGCTGACTTCGACGGTGACCAGATGGCAGTTCACCTGCCGCTGTCCGCAGAGGCACAGGCTGAGGCTCGTGTCCTCATGCTCGCTTCCAACAACATTCTTTCCCCGGCATCCGGTAAGCCGCTGGCTATGCCGCGTCTGGATATGGTCACCGGTCTTTACTACCTGACCATGGACAAGGCAGAGGGCGAGATCGGCGGCGAGGGCCGCTACACCGAGGCGACCGAAAACGGCCCCGCAACCGGTGTTTACTCCTCCTACGCCGAGGCCATCATGGCTCGCGACCGCGGCGTTCTGGGCCTGCAGGCACCAATCAAGGTCCGCATCTCCCACCTGCGTCCGCCGGCTGAGATCGAGGCTGAGCAGTTCCCTGATGGTTGGCAGAAGGGCCAGGCTTGGATGGCGCAGACCACCCTTGGCCGCATCATGTTCAACGACTTGCTGCCGTGGAACTACCCGTACCTCGAGGGCGTCATGGTCCGTAAGGGCGGCGCCAAGAACTCCGTACTGCTCGGTGACGTCATTAATGATCTCGCTGCTAAGTACCCGATGATCACCGTTGCCCAGGTTCTGGACAAGATGAAGGATGCCGGTTTCTACTGGGCAACCCGTTCTGGCGTGACCATCACCATGGACGACGTTCTGGTCCTTCCGAACAAGACCGAGGTTCTCGAGTCTTACGAGAAGGAAGCACAGCGCATTGAGCGCAAGTACTGGGAGCAGGGTGCGCTGACCGAGCGTGAGCGTTACGACCGCCTGGTTGAGCTCTGGAAGGACGCTACCGACACCGTTGGTAAGGCAGTCGAGGATCTCTACCCGGATGACAACCCGATTCCGATGATCGTTAAGTCTGGTGCAGCGGGTAACATGCGTCAGATCTGGACCCTGGCCGGCATGAAGGGCATGGTCGTGAACTCCAAGGGTGACTACATCACCCGTCCGATCAAGACCTCCTTCCGTGAGGGTCTGTCGGTCTTGGAGTACTTCAACAACTCGCACGGTTCCCGTAAGGGCCTGGCCGATACCGCACTGCGTACCGCGGACTCCGGCTACCTCACCCGTCGTCTCGTCGACGTGGCACAGGACGTCATCGTCCGCGAAGAAGACTGTGGCACCCGCCAGGGCGTCCGCGTTCCGCTGGGCGAGTGGGCTGGCGACAAGCTGGTTCCACACGAGCTGTGGGAGACTTCCGCATCCGGCCGCGTCGTCGCGTCCGATGTGAAGGCTGAAGATGGCACTGTCGTTGCTGAAGCAGGTTCTGACCTGACCGAGGAACTGACCGAGAAGATCTTGGCTGCCGGCATCGCCGACATCAAGGTTCGCTCCGTCCTTACCTGCCAGACGCCAGCCGGCGTTTGTGCGAAGTGCTACGGCAAGTCCATGGCCTCCGGCCAGCTCGTCGACATCGGCGAGGCGGTCGGCATCGTGGCTGCACAGTCCATTGGTGAGCCGGGTACCCAGCTGACCATGCGTACGTTCCACCAGGGTGGTGTCGGTGGCGACATTACCGGCGGTCTGCCACGTGTTCAGGAGCTGTTCGAGGCTCGTAACCCGAAGAACCGCGCGCCGATCGCATCCGTTGACGGCACCGTGTCCCTGTCCGATGAGGGCAACTTCTGGACCCTGACCATCACTCCGGATGACGGTTCCGACAACGTCGTCTACGAGAAGCTGTCGAAGCGCCAGGGCCTGGCACAGGTCCGCCGCCCGATGGAGTCCAACCCGGACGCAATGATCGAGCGTTCCCTGCGCGACGGTGACCACGTCACCACCGGCGAGCGCCTGATGCGTGGTGCGGCTGATCCGCACGACGTCCTCGAGGTCCTCGGTCGCCGCGGCGTCGAGAAGCACCTCATCGACGAGGTGCAGGCCGTTTACCGTACCCAGGGTGTTGCCATCCACGACAAGCACATCGAGATCATCATCCGCCAGATGCTGCGTCGCGGTACCGTCATTGACTCCGGCTCCACCGACTACCTGCCGGGCGTTCTGGTTGACCTCTCTGAGGCCAAGCAGGTCAACGCCGCACAGGTTGCCGAGGGCGGCGAGCCAGCTCAGCTGCGCTCCGAGATCATGGGTATCACCAAGGCATCGCTGGCTACCGAGTCCTGGCTGTCCGCGGCCTCCTTCCAGGAGACCACGCGCGTGCTTACCGACGCCGCTATTAACAAGCGCTCCGATCAGCTCATTGGCCTGAAGGAGAACGTCATCATCGGTAAGCTCATCCCTGCTGGTACCGGTATCTCGCGTTACCGCAACATCTCCGTTAAGCCGACCGAGGCCGCACGCAACGCTGCGTACTCGATCCCGACTTACGGCGATTCCATCTACGGCGACGATGGATTCGGTGAGTTCACCGGCGCATCCGTCCCGCTGGATGAGGACTTCACGTTCTAAGTCCACCCCCGCGCGATGCCCC
Organism: Corynebacterium sp. HMSC036D03; assembly: GCF_001836185.1. Taxonomy (NCBI): domain Bacteria; kingdom Bacillati; phylum Actinomycetota; class Actinomycetes; order Mycobacteriales; family Corynebacteriaceae; genus Corynebacterium; species Corynebacterium sp. HMSC036D03. Next base: position 253,990 of record NZ_KV827737.1, on the reverse strand, counting down.
AGCTTTCTGGGTATAACGCTGCGGCTTTGAGAGGCTCCATGCTTTTAGGCATGGGGCCTTTTACTTTTGCTAGCATTAGTGGGTCCAAATTGACGAAGTCATCTAATTACACAGCGAACACGGGTGCTTTCTCCCTCCTTAGATCGAAACTCAGGAACAACAAACGCAGCAGTTTGCGCGGGAGAAGGCTGAGACCCCCACATATGGGGAACCGTTGCACCTGATCCGGGTAATACCGGCGCGAGGGAGGAAAATGTCTACTACACCTGCATCTTCGGCACGCACTGCGCACAAGGCTGGAAAGCCCAACCGCCGCTGGCGCGTCGTCGACATCGTCGTGGCCGCGGTCTTGTCAGTGGCGTGTGGCCTGATTTTCTTGTTCTGGAACACCGCGGGCTATGCCGGCTACGAGGCTCTCGATGCCTTTACCCCTGGACTGGGCGGTTTGGCCTCTGGCATCTGGTTGCTGGGAGGCGTGCTCGGTGGGCTTATCATCCGCAAGCCAGGTGCGGCGCTCTTTGTGGAGCTGCTCGCTGCCTGCGTCTCCGCCGCTCTTGGCTCCCAGTGGGGCGCGGCAACCTTGCTCTCTGGCATTGCCCAGGGCATCGGCGTGGAGATCGTCTTCGCCATTTTTGCCTACCGTTCATTTAACCTGCTTGTTGCCACCATCGCTGGCCTTGCCGCCGGCGTCGGTGCATGGACTTTGGAGCTCTTCACAGCCGGCCACCTAGCCCGTTCCGTTGAATACAACATCATCTACTTGGTGTGCACCTGCCTCTCCGGTGCGATTCTGGCCGGCGTTCTGGGCTACTTCACGGTTAAGGCGCTAGCGGCCACTGGCGCGCTCGACCGCTTTGCTGCAGGCCGCGAGGCTTAAGAAGTACTTTCAAGAATGGTTTCTGGAACAGGCATCCGCGTTAAAGGTTTTGGCTGGACTCATGCCGGGCGTGCAGAGCCGGCGCTGCGGGATGTTGCTTTCCACGTCGAGCCCGGCGAACGAATTCTGCTGTGCGGTGACTCCGGTTCTGGCAAGTCCACGCTCTTGGCGGCTCTTGCCGGAGTGCTCGGCGGCGACGAGGAAGGTGAGCAGGTAGGAGAGATCCAGCTCTTCGGAGCTGATACCGCGGGCAATGGTGAGTGGCCTGGTGAAGGCATGCCAGTGGGGCTGGTCCTGCAGGATCCTGATTCCCAAGTAATTTCCTCGCGAGTGGGCGACGACGTTGCTTTCGGCTGCGAGAACCTTGGCCTCGAACGCTCTGAGATTTGGCGCCGCGTCGACCAAGCCTTGGAGCTGGTGGGTCTTGACCTTCCACATGACTATCCCACCGCTCGGCTTTCCGGCGGCCAGAAGCAACGACTCGCTTTGGCTGGCGTCATGGCGATGGGCGCCGGGCTCATCTTGTTGGATGAGCCCACGGCGAACCTCGACCCAGAGGGCGCCGATTCGGTGGTTCGTGCGGTGACCCAGCTAGTGGAGCGCACCGGCGCCACGCTCATCGTGGTTGAGCACCAGCCAGATAGATGGCGTCACTTGCTGCAACGCGGACTACTCATCGAGGATGGGCAGGTTGCGCTTGACGCTTCCGTGGGCGAGGTGCTGGAAGCACGCGCCCAAGCGATGCCCACGCTGCCGCAGGCTCGCGTTCCACAAGACGTATCCAGCCTTGAGCCAGCGATGTGGTCAAAGGATTTGGCTACCCACTTTGGCCCGCCGCGTACCTTTGAGCTTCCCTCGACAGCTTCGACCGTTGTGACAGGTCCCAACGGGGCGGGAAAGACCACCTGGCTGGAAACCATGGCCGGGCTGTTGCCGTATACGTCGGGTGAGGTGGGCGTCGCCGAGCACGTGCGTCGCGGCCTCAAAGGAGACCCGGCAACGTGGAAGTCGCGCGAGCTCGCGCATCGCATTGGGTACGTGTTTCAGAACCCAGAACATCAATTCGTTGCGCGCAGCGTTGCCGATGAACTGCGCGTGGGACCCCGAGTGATGGGTGAGGAGGTCCCAGAAAAGCGCATCTCGGAATTAGTGGAGCGCCTGCGTTTGGGGCAGCTGCTTGGCGCCAACCCCTTCACCCTTTCGGGCGGAGAGAAACGGCGCCTTTCGGTGGCGACAGCATTGGTGAGCGCGCCGGCGGTTCTGTTGCTTGATGAGCCGACGTTCGGCCAGGATCCGCAGACCTTCGCGGAACTGGTGTGGATGCTGCGCGAGTTAAGCGATGAGGGAGTGACCATTGCCTCGGTAACCCACGATCCCCTCTTCATTGCGGCTCTCGGTGACCACCGCGTGGAGGTGCCGCGTGCCTAATATCTTGTCCGGCGTAAACCCATTGACGCGGGTTTACCTTATGCTGGCGCTGACCTTGCCGTTGTTTCTCTCGGTGGATTGGGTCTCCGCCGCGGTTTCTTTGGTCATCACCTTCGTATTTGCGCCGCTGTGTGGGGTTAGTTGGGGAAAGCTCATAAGGAGCGGATGGTTCCTGTTTATCCTCGCCGCACTGTCTGGCGTTTCGATGTTGCTGTATGGCGCCGAGGGCGGGGAGGTTTACTTCCGGCTTTGGCTCATCGTGGTTTCGGAGAACTCGGTGCGCCTTTCGGTCGCGATGATGCTGCGTGTGCTCGCGGTAGCGCTGCCAATGATTGTCCTCGCGCGCGACATTGATCCCACACGCTTAGGCGACGCCCTGGCGCAGAACCTTCGCCTGCCTTCGCGTTTTGTTATTGGCGCGGTCGCCGGTGTGCGTATGGCGACGCTGTTTCGAGACGACTGGGATTCCATGGCTCGTGCCCGGAGGGCGCGGGGATTGGGGGATCGCGGCAAGGTTAAGCATTTGCTTACGATGTCCTTCGGCCTTTTGGTAGTGGCGCTACGTCGCGGCGGCAAGCTGGCCACGGCGATGGAGGCCCGTGGTTTCGGGCGCACGCCGTTGTATTCGCCGGCGCGCACGTGGGCGCGCGAGTCGCGTGTGAGCAGGAAAGATTGGCTCATCATGTTAGCCGGTTCACTTTTGGCAGCAGTGCCGGTGGTAGCGTCGGTAGTTACAGATTCCTGGAGATTCTTCGGTCTATAAGACGAAAGGGCCACGAAGCATGGACTTCGACAGTCAGCTCGACCGCCTCATCGAGGATGTCATCAAGGCTGCCGCGACGCGCAAGAAACCCTTCAAGCCGGTGACGGTGCTCATCGATGGGCCATCGGGTGCTGGCAAGACGTGGGCCTGCGCCGCCCTCGCCGATAGAGCAGGCTGGCGTGTGGTGCACCTGGACGAGTTCTATCCCGGTTGGCACGGCCTTGAGCAGGGCTCCCAGATGGTTGCCGAACAGGTGCTGCGCGGGGCCAATCCTGGCTACTGGCGCTGGGATTGGGAAGCCAATGCGCCCGGTGAGTGGGCGAGTTTGGACGCGCGCGATGACCTCATCGTGGAGGGAGTCGGTGCGGTTACCCCAGAAAATATCGCCGCCGCTAAGGAGCGCGGCACCGTAATTACGGTGCGCCTCGACGGCCCGCGCGAAAAGCGCTATGAGCGAGCCATCGAGAGAGATCCGGACTACGCAGAGTGGTTCGAGACCTGGGAGGAACAAGAGAAGGTTTACTTCTCCGAGCGCGCCACCGACGCCGAATTTACGTGGGAATGGCAGTAGCTTCCGCCCCGCAGTAGACGCCGTGCTTGTCGACGTCGTGCGCCCACTGGCGCACCAGCTTAAGTCCCTGTTGCGCAACGCGTTCTTCCAGCTCGGGAATCCGGGCCTCGATGCACGACCCTGGCCACAATGTGGTGCGGGCCTGTAGTTTTAGCCGCCCTGCCCGGGCGTTTTCTGCCAACAGATAAAAGGACTCCCACATCCGCTGCGCTTGGGCGCGGCTGCAGCCGGTGACCTGTGGCAGATCATCTGGCAAGGCCTTGACATCGATGCCTATCCATTCTGGCCGCGTCAGGGGGTTATCCACGAGCTTTTCCAACCTGCTCGGCAGGTATCCGCTCGTGTGGAGACCAACCTTAAAGCCAGCCGCGTGGGCTTCGGCTATCGCTTGCGGCAGCCCGGGCGCGGAAAGTGGCTCGCCGCCGGAAAAGACTACGCCGTCGAGAAGCCCACGGCGCTTGGATAGCAAGGAAAACGCGTCCTGCCAGCTATAGTTTCCCGGCCCAAAGGCCTGCAGCTGCGGGTTATGGCAGTAGCTGCAGCGCAGCGGGCAGCCGTTGAGGAATAACGTCATGGTCAGGTGGTCCGGCCAATCCGAAGCCGAGAAGGGGATAAGCCCGCCAATCGGCAGCTGCGTTCTGGAACTTAGCTTCGGCTCTTGCAACGAAGGTGCAGTCTTAGACGCTGGCCGCAAGCCTCTCGTCGAAGTACTGGCGCTCATGGAACTCTCCCTTCTTGCCCGTGTTGAAGCTAGAGACTGGCCGGAAATAGCCCATCACGCGCGTCCACATCTCGGTGGTGGAGCCGCAGTCGGGGCAGTGCGGATGCTCGCCGGATATGTATCCGTGGGAGCTACAAATGGAGAAAGTCGGCGTGATGGTGACATAGGGCAGGCGGAACTTTTCCAGCGAGCGGCGCACCAGGGTCGCACAAGCCTTGCCGGTCGACATCGCCGAACCCATGTAGAGATGCAGCACCGTTCCGCCGGTGTATTGGGTCTGCAGGTCCTCTTGGGCTGCAAGTGCGGTGAAAGGATCGGGAGTGTGCGCGACGGGCAGTTGCGAGGAATTGGTGTAATACGGTTCTTCTGCGGTGCCGGCATGCAGTATGTCTGGATAACGCTTCAGATCTTCGCGGGCGAAGCGGTACGTAGCGCCCTCGGCGGGTGAAGCCTCGAGGTTATAAAGGTGCCCGGTCTTCTCCTGGGCGTCGACAAGCAGTGCGCGAACCCGCTCGAGCAGACGCAGAACCTGTGCGTGGCCGCGCGTATCGGTGAGATCGTAGGCATTGGAAGTGAAGTTGCGGATCATCTCGTTGCAGCCGTTGACCCCGATGGTGGAGAAGTGGTTATCCAAGCTGGGTAGCCAACGCTTGGTATAGGGGAAAAGACCTTTGTCCAAGCACTCGTTAACAAAGGCGCGGCGGCGCTCGAGCGTGTCGACGCCGAGATCTACCAGCTCTGCGACGCGCGCCAATAGCGCCTCCTCGTCGCCGCGGTAGAGGTAGCCCAGGCGTGCGCAGTTGAGCGTGACCACGCCGATGGAGCCGGTCAACTCGGCCGAGCCGAACAAGCCATTGCCGCGCTTTAATAGCTCGCGCAGGTCCAGCTGCAACCGGCAGCACATGGAACGAATCATGCCTGGGTCTAGATCAGAGTTGAGGAAGTTCTGGAAGTAGGGCAGCCCGTACTTCGCGGTCATACTAAACAACGCCTCGGCGTTCTCGCTGTCCCAATCGAAGTCCGGGGTGATGTTGTAGGTGGGGATAGGAAAGGTGAAAGGCCTACCGTCCGCGTCGCCGGCGGACATCACCTCGATGAAGGCACGGTTGATGATGACCATCTCCGCCTCCAAGTCGCCGTAACAGAAGTCGACGGGCTCGCCACCGATGAGCGGTACCTGGTCGCGTAAGTCGGCAGGGCAGTGCCAATCGAAAGTGAGGTTTGTAAATGGCGTCTGCGTGCCCCAGCGGGAAGGCACGTTCAAGTTGAAGATGAACTCCTGCATGTGCTGGAGCACCTGGCCGTAGCTGAGGCTATCCAGCCGCACGAAAGGCGCCATGTAGGTATCGAAGCTGGAGAAGGCCTGCGCGCCTGCCCACTCGTTTTGCAGAGTGCCCAGGAAGTTGACGATCTGTCCGCACGCGGAGGAAAAGTGCTTCGGTGGTGCTGAAGCGATAGTGCCTGGAACGCCACCGAATCCCTCTTCTAGAACTCGGCGCAGTGACCAGCCAGCGCAATAGCCGCTGAGCATGTCTAGATCATGGATGTGAATATCACCGGCTCGGTGTGCATTTCCCGCGGCTGGTGTAAAGACCTCATCTAGCCAGTAATTGGCGGTTACTTTGCCAGCGTTGTTAAGAATCAACCCTCCTAGCGAGAAATCCTGATTGGCATTGGCGTTGATGCGCCAATCGCGCCGGCTCAAGTACTCTTCGATGGAATCTGCGACGTTAATGGTCCGTGAACCCATGTAGTTCTTCCCTTCGTTATGGAAATGGAGCGCTGGTACAGCGAAAAGCTCGCTGCCTTTCCAGCTCTGATGGCACGCCCAGGCGTGCATGTGGGGGAATTAGGTGGCAACTGCAGTCATGTGGGAGGACTTGCGGCAAGCCGGGATGCCAAAAAGCCACCACGTAGCGCCGGGCGACACAAAATAACATAGCTGTAATTTCTGCCGGGGCGAGCAACTAAAACACAAGATATTCGCACTAATGGGTTTATCGTTTCTATATATAGTGGTTCGAATGTTGAAACGCCGACGGGGCGTGTGCCTATTTAGTGGATGTGATTGTTGTCCCTATAGGCCTCGCCTAATGCCCGATTTTGGGTGGGGATCAAAGTTCCGGGGAATTTGTCACAGGCGGGCTCGGGTGGGGTGTGGCGTCGTAAAGCCTTGCGTTATTCCTGCCTGCGACGATTGGATAAATCGCCAGGTAGGTGGAATTTGGATGTTTTGCGTGTCGCTGCTATTGTTCGAAGAGGTTTCGCCTTCATGTGGGGCGAAAAGTCTGATCGATTAATCGGCTTGAATGGCTGATTGATGTTCTGGACATGCGGAAGGGCCCCGGAAAAGAGCCCCTATTTCTGCGTGTTTGGGCAGCATCGGTCAGTTCAGCCGAAGTCATACAGAAAGACTAGATTTATGCCAACTATTCAGCAGCTGGTCCGTAAGGGCCGCCATGATAAGCGCTCCAAGGTCGCAACCGCAGCGCTGAAGGGCTCCCCTCAGCGTCGTGGCGTTTGCACCCGCGTTTACACCACCACCCCGAAGAAGCCGAACTCTGCACTGCGTAAGGTCGCTCGTGTTCGCCTGACCTCCGGTATCGAGGTTTCCGCGTACATCCCAGGCGAGGGCCACAACCTGCAGGAGCACTCCATGGTGCTCGTCCGCGGCGGTCGTGTTAAGGACCTCCCGGGTGTTCGTTACAAGATTATCCGTGGCGCACTGGATACCCAGGGCGTTAAGGACCGCAAGCAGGCTCGTTCCCGCTACGGTGCAAAGAAGGGACAGTAATCAACAATGCGTAAGAATGCTGCTCCGAAGCGTCCTGTAGTTAAGGACCCGGTATACAACTCCGAGCAGGTCACCATGCTCGTGAACAAGATCCTCCTCGATGGCAAGAAGTCCACCGCAGAGCGCATCGTCTACGGTGCACTCGAGGCTTGCCGTGAGAAGACCGGTACCGACCCAGTCGGCACCCTGGAGAAGGCTCTGGGCAACATCCGCCCGGACCTCGAGGTTCGCTCCCGCCGTGTCGGTGGTGCTACCTACCAGGTGCCAGTTGAGGTTAAGCCGGCTCGCGCTAACACCCTCGCTCTGCGTTGGTTGGTGACTTTCACCCGCCAGCGTCGTGAGAACACCATGATCGAGCGTCTCGCTAACGAGATCCTGGATGCATCCAACGGTCTTGGTGCTTCCGTGAAGCGTCGTGAAGATACCCACAAGATGGCTGAGGCAAACCGCGCCTTCGCACACTACCGCTGGTAATTTTCCAGCGTATGCCTATGGTCCGAGCAACGTAATAGTTTTGCTGAACAGTTCCACCCGCTTTCTGCGGTTGAAACTGCAAACATAACTTCATATCGTTGCTCGGGCCATTTTTCTAAGCTGGTGTCTTCTCCTTGTGGGCAGACGGCTAGCTTGGGGAGGCGGGCTACATAAAGGTGTATTAAGGTGCACCGCTGGAAGTTTTAGTAGCCCTGCGGCTGCTAAGACGGCCGAGACGTGGCAAAATTAATAAAGACCTATCCATGCGGACGGATTGGTGCTGGAACCTCGCTTTGAAAGCGGGGAACCGGCGCGAAGCGTCCACGATAAATAAGTTGGGGTAAAACCGTGGCACAAGAAGTGCTTAAGGACCTTCACAAGGTCCGCAACATCGGCATCATGGCTCACATCGATGCTGGTAAGACCACCACCACCGAGCGTATTCTCTTCTACACCGGTATTAACCGTAAGGTCGGCGAGACGCACGATGGCGCATCCACCACTGACTGGATGGAGCAGGAGAAGGAGCGCGGTATCACCATTACCTCCGCTGCTGTTACCTGTTTCTGGGACAACAACCAGATCAACATCATCGACACCCCGGGGCACGTTGACTTCACCGTTGAGGTCGAGCGTTCCCTGCGTGTCCTGGATGGCGCTGTTGCTGTCTTCGACGGCAAGGAAGGCGTTGAGCCACAGTCCGAGCAGGTGTGGCGTCAGGCTGCTAAGTATGACGTTCCGCGTATCTGCTTCGTCAACAAGATGGACAAGCTGGGCGCTGACTTCTACTTCACCGTTCAGACCATCATCGATCGCCTCGGCGCTAAGCCACTGGTTCTGCAGCTGCCAATCGGCGCTGAGGACGACTTCGACGGTGTTGTTGACCTGCTGAACATGCGTGCCATCACTTGGCGCGGCAAGGTCGAGACCGGTGCTGAACCGACCATCGAGGAGATCCCTGCTGACCTGCAGGAGAAGGCTGAAGAGTACCGCGAGAAGCTGCTCGAGGCTGTTGCTGAGTCTGACGAAGAGCTTATGGAGAAGTACTTCGGCGGCGAGGAGCTGACCCTTGACGAGATCAAGGCAGCAATCCGCAAGATGACCATCAACTCCGAGATCTACCCGGTTCTGTGTGGTACCGCTTACCGCAACAAGGGCGTTCAGCCGCTGCTCGACGCAGTCGTTGACTTCCTTCCGAGCCCGCTGGACGTCGGTGAGGTCATTGGCCACGCTGTTGGTAACGAGGACGAGCAGGTTACCCGCAAGCCGGCTGTTTCCTCCCCGTTCTCCGCACTGTCCTTCAAGATTGCTGCACACCCGTTCTTCGGCCAGCTGAACTTCGTTCGCGTTTACTCCGGCCAGGTCTTCCCAGGTACCGAGGTGCTCAACTCCACCAAGGGTAAGAAGGAGCGCATCGGTAAGCTGTTCCAGATGCACGCCAACAAGGAAAACCCTGTTGAGCAGGCTGACGCAGGTAACATCTACGCAGTTATCGGCCTGAAGGAAACCACCACGGGCGACACCCTGTGCGACAAGGACAACCCAATCATCCTCGAGTCCATGGACTTCCCGGAGCCGGTTATCAAGGTTTCCATCGAGCCAAAGACCAAGGCTGACCAGGAGAAGCTGGGTACCGCTATCCAGAAGCTCGCTGCTGAGGACCCAACCTTCACCGTCGAGCTCGACGAAGAGACCGGCCAGACCGTTATCGGCGGCATGGGCGAGCTCCACCTCGACGTTCTGGTTGACCGTATGAAGCGCGAGTTCAAGGTCGAGGCAAACATCGGTAACCCACAGGTTGCTTACCGCGAGACCATCCGCAAGACGGTTCAGTCCCTGGACTACACCCACAAGAAGCAGACCGGTGGTTCTGGTCAGTTCGCAAAGGTCATCGTCACCATCGAGCCTTACAACCCGGACCCAGAGACGCTGGAGGAGGGCGAGTCCGCAACCTACAAGTTCGAGAACGCCGTCACCGGTGGCCGCGTTCCGAAGGAGTACATCCCTTCCGTCGACGCTGGTATCCAGGACGCAATGCAGTACGGCTACCTCGCTGGCTTCCCGCTGGTTAACATCAAGGCAACCCTCGAGGACGGCGCTTACCACGACGTCGACTCCTCCGAGATGGCCTTCAAGCTCGCTGGCTCCCAGGTTCTGAAGGAAGCTGTTGCTAAGGCAAAGCCAGTCCTTCTTGAGCCGGTCATGGCCGTTGAGGTTGTTACCCCTGAGGAGTACATGGGCACCGTTAACGGTGACATCAGCTCCCGTCGTGGCCAGGTCTTCGCTATGGAAGACCGCTCCGGCGCAAAGGTTGTCAAGGCAAAGGTTCCGCTGTCCGAGATGTTCGGTTACATCGGCGACCTGCGTTCTTCCACCGCTGGCCGCGCAAACTTCACCATGGTCTTCGATTCCTACGCTGAGGTTCCTTCCTCCGTTGCAACCGAGATCATCGAAGAGCGCACCGGCAACAAGGCCTAACTAGCCTTAAGGCAATCGCCACCCCCTCACGCTTCAGCCCCGCATACGGCTGGTAGTCTTTGCCAGTAGATTCCAGTTGCGGGGCGGGGCAAGAGCTTGCAGCTTTTCTCCCGCGTGAGGCAACTGGTTGGGTAGCGGTTGGCTGAACTTGCACTTGCAAAAAGTGTTGGTTGAGCCGGCCGTTACCCTCCCAGGATCCGTTATCAGATTCTTGTCGAGGGTCAACGACCGCACAACATGCGCGGGGTTACCTCCTATTTAGGCGGTTTGAAAAAACTGCGGCATAAATCTAGGATCGTGTAACTGGCACGTAAAGAAAGCGTCATTAGCGCTTCGGAGTTTTCGTTCCAAGTGCCAATGACATTAACCAACCACGTGGCTGCCTATGCAGCCGCCATAGAGTCCAGGAGGACAAACAGTGGCAAAGGAGAAGTTCGAGCGTACGAAGCCGCATGTTAACATCGGCACCATCGGACACGTCGACCACGGCAAGACCACCACCACCGCAGCGATCACCAAGGTTCTGGCTGACCAGTACCCTGAGGAGAACACCGCTTTCGCATTCGACATGATCGATAAGGCTCCTGAGGAGAAGGAGCGCGGTATTACCATCAACATCTCCCACGTTGAGTACTCCACCCCGAAGCGCCACTACGCACACGTTGACGCTCCGGGCCACGCCGACTACATCAAGAACATGATTACCGGTGCTGCTCAGATGGACGGCGCTATCCTGGTTGTTGCTGCAACCGATGGCCCGATGCCGCAGACCCGCGAGCACGTTCTTCTGGCTCGCCAGGTTGGCGTTCCTTACATCCTCGTTGCACTGAACAAGTGCGACATGGTTGACGACGAGGAAATCATCGAGCTCGTCGAGATGGAGATCCGCGAGCTGCTCGCTGAGCAGGACTACGACGAGGAAGCTCCGATCGTTCACATCTCCGCTCTGAAGGCTCTTGAGGGCGACGAGAAGTGGGTACAGGCTGTTGTCGACCTCATGCAGGCTTGCGATGACTCCATCCCGGATCCGGAGCGCGAGCTGGACAAGCCGTTCCTGATGCCTATCGAGGACATCTTCACCATCACCGGCCGCGGTACCGTTGTTACCGGCCGTGTTGAGCGTGGCTCCCTGAACGTCAACGAGGACGTTGAGATCATCGGTATCCAGGAGAAGTCCATCTCCACCACCGTTACCGGTATCGAGATGTTCCGCAAGATGATGGACTACACCGAGGCTGGCGACAACTGTGGCCTGCTTCTGCGTGGTACCAAGCGTGAAGAGGTTGAGCGTGGCCAGGTTGTTATCAAGCCGGGCGCTTACACCCCTCACACCCAGTTCGAGGGTTCCGTCTACGTCCTGAAGAAGGAAGAGGGCGGCCGCCACACCCCGTTCATGGACAACTACCGTCCGCAGTTCTACTTCCGCACCACCGACGTTACCGGCGTCATCAAGCTGCCTGAGGGCACCGAGATGGTTATGCCTGGCGACAACGTCGAGATGTCCGTCGAGCTGATCCAGCCGGTCGCTATGGACGAGGGCCTGCGCTTCGCTATCCGCGAGGGCTCCCGCACCGTCGGCGCTGGCCGCGTTACCAAGATCATCAAGTAAGAGCATTTGCTTGAGCGTTTAAAGTAACGCCCTTTAAAGCCACCGCTTTCCCTTTCCGGGAAGGCGGTGGCTTTTTGCGTGTCTTGCTCCCGCGCCAGTTAAGCTATGAGCCATGCTTGATCCCACACGCATCGACCGCACCCTGCAGGCTCTGAAAGCTGCGTGGGAAGGTCAGCCGGAGCTGCCCTTGGGCACGCTGTTTGCAATGCTGGCCAACCAAGGCCTCGGATGGGGTGCTGACGACGCGGATATGGTTCGTGCGTTGGAGCAAATGGCGCGGTTGCATCCACCGACACTGCCGCTTGGCGACGGCCGCGTGGAGGAAGGATTGTGGCTACTCGTCACCCAGCGTGAGCGCGTGACTATTGACGAGGCAAATGTGGTCATTCGCCGTACCAGCGATGATGGTCCGCGGCAGCCGGTGGCGTGGCAGTACTCGGCTGTTCGGCCAGTGGGGCCTGGTCGACCTCTTGTTATCAAGGACTCGGAGTCCATCGAACATCGCTATGGCGTAGTGGAGTCAATTACCCGCCTAAAGCAAGATTCACGCCAGCTCAGCGGGTTGAAAAGGCGCAACGTAGGGGAGCGGGCGTGGCTTATCCGCACCGAGCTGGAAACCATCCTTTTGGACCACGGCTTACATGCATTTAAAATTGCACGGCGCTGCCTGCAACGTGCTGACTATTCCTGGAAGCAGATTCTGCAGTGTAGCCCCGGGAAGCCTTTGCAAGTATCGCTGTCACGTGGGGTTACGCATGAATTTGGGGCGGTCACCGAGGTACTCCTCGCTGAATCCGCCCCTGATGCCGCCGATGGCTACATTGACTAGTCCTTCAGTGCCTTAACCTGGCTAAAGTGCAGCTTGTACACGGTATCTAGATTGGCGTCGGGAAAAGCTGAGCGGAAGTCCTTCTCGCTGGTTTCGACAGCCTTGGTTAGCTCATCTAGTGGCATATCCGCGCTGGCTTCTATCTTGTATTGCAAGGTCGGCCGCGCACGGTCATAGGCCACCAACCGGTGAACCTTCTCGACTCCGTCGAGAGCATCAAAGCTTTTGGCCACGGCACCAGCAATAGCTTGCATATTGGTGGAAATGGCGCCTTCATCATTCGAAGAATCGGATGCGACGTTGTTGAAGCGCCGGTGGCGCAAGTTCGCCACGATGAGCCAGATGCCGGCTACCGCTAGGAGCATGGTGGCTGCACCCAGCGCTACCGGCCACCAATTAGCGCTAGGCAGTGCTGCCCAAGCGTCGTGATCAACCCAGCGTGCCAGGGAAGTGGCGAAGGGAACCTCAAAATGGATGAGGATCGGCCAAAGCCCTAGCGCAATGAGGACTACGGCGATGAGGAATAACAAGAAACGGTCGAATGCTGCCAAGCCCTTAGACATGATTATCGACCTCCGGGAGATTTTCTGCCTTTACTTTTAGCTGTGGGGCGCGCTCCAACGAGGAAAGGGCTTGCGATACAGCCTCTTCCACGCGGCTGACCAACAGATTGTCCTCAGTGTCGCCGTTGACGGTGATATCGACGCCGATCTTCTTCTTGCTGATTACTGCGCGGCTACGGGCAGCACTGACGCCGGGCACGCGGCGCGCAGCGGCTGAGGCTACGCGCGCGATGTCTACCGAGCGCAGCCACATCGAGGCGGTGTCGGAGGAGAGCCTGGTATGTGTCTTTTTGCGTGGTTTGAACACCGCAATGAGCAAGATAAGGCCAATGGCAATAGCGATGCCGCCGCCTATCAGCATCCAGGTTTCGACCGCGTCCTGTGACATCACGTCGATGAAAGGCTGCAGCCAGGAATTGGCTTTAGTGCTGACAGCCCACGTTTCCCTTCCGAGAAAAGCTGCGGCGCCCAAGCAAACGATTCCGAGGACAACGGCCCATTTACGGGCTGCAGGGGATGCCGCCGGCCTTTGGCCAAAGCCCTGCGGGAGAGCATCTTTCTTAGACATCCTGGCCCCCTCTGTACATAGGGTTGATTGTGATTTCGCGCAGTGGCTGTGGACGGGGCGCTACAACATGCCGAACCGGCGCGGTACCTTGCAGTGAGGCCTGGCGGACAGGTGCTGGCTCGGGTACGCGGACTGTGCGCAGCGCAACCGGGCGGGGAGCACTTACCGGACGCGGCTGCAGCGGCCGAGGAGCGGCCACGCTGCGTACGGCGACGGGATTGGGAGCGGTGACAGGGCGGACGTGGTTAGGCGTGGGCGCCGTTACCTGCAAAAGCCTAGTTGGCTCCGGGGCGCGTACGGACGCGACCTGAAGCGGAGCGCTGTCAGCGTCGATAGAGCGCACCGTTTGCGGGGCAGGCGCATCTATATTGCGTATTGGCACCGTATGGTTGGTGGTTATCGGTTTAAGCTGGCGCTCCGGAAGTGACCGCGGAGTGATTGCCCGTGGCGTTTGTCGCGCGTCGACGGCAGGGCCTGACACGCGCTCGCCCGGTACTGCTGCGGCAACGGTGACGTTGACGCGGGTGGTGCGGTAGCCGGTGTAGGCCGCAACCCATTCCTCGATGGCTTTGCGGGTCGACTTCGCTACGTCCGTGACAGGACTCGGCCAGGTCACCGCGATCGAGGCATCCACCGCTAGCACCTCGGAAGCAGGATCGCTCTGGATAAGCAGGCGCGGAAATGCGCGCCCAGCTAAGCCGGCGAGCTTGGCGTCGATGGCTTTGGTCCCGGGGACGGAAGCGATGGCGCTAGTGACAATGTGTTCGAGAGCCTTGTGCGTAAACCGCAAGGTGCCATCAGTGCGCTGTTGTGGCGTGGCAGATGGCATTATCCCTGCCCTTTATCCTTGCCGATAATTCCATACCACACGGCGGTGAGGTCGATACGGCCGTCGAAGTGCGCACCTACAACACCACCGATGGCGGCAAGCAGGATGGCCAACACCGTGGGCCACAGGCCAAGGTGGATGAAAAAGGCCAAAACCAGACCGGCAACAATGCCCAGCGTGGAGTAGTTCTTCATAATTTTCCTTCTTAATCTTCCAGTGCGCTGCTTAAAGCATCAGCCACGACGACATCAACGCGTTGCAGTCCCGGGCAGGCCTCGAGCGCCGCGGTGCGGGCGGCGTCCGCGATTGTGGCAACCGGAATGCGCTTCGCGACGTCGATTACAAGGTGTACCTCGATATGGCTATCGTCGCGCGGACTCGGGCGCTTTATGCCGCCGATGCGCTTGCCGGGGTAAAGCAACGCAACTTCGCCGAAAGAACCGGGATGCAGCTTGGCGACGCCCTGGATGCCTGCTACTGAGTCGACGATGCGATGTGCAGCAGCGGCATCTAGTTCAAAGCGCTCCGGAGTGGACTCCATCATTTAAATAACTGCCTTAGTCTTTGAAAGGCCTATTCCTGGCCCTGTGCCAAAGCGTTGTTGGAGGCCTGCTCGCTGGCAGTGTCTTCCTTTGGCAGTTTGACGTCGTGGACCACAACGTCAACGCGCTCAACGCCCAGGCCGGTCATGCGCTCGACAGCATTCATGATGTTGCGGCGGATAGCCTCAGCCAGCTCGTGGATAGCAACACCGTACTCGGCGATGATGGCAACTTCGATGGTGGCAACAGCGTTGTTGACCTGAACCGTTACGCCCTGGCGTACATCCTCGGATGCGCCGAAGGACTCACGGATGGATCCCATCATGCGTGCGCCGCCACCGCCCAGTGCGGCAACGCCGGAAACCTCGCGGGCGGCGATGCCAGCGATCTTGGAAACCACGGCGTCGTCGATAGTGGTGGTGCCGTACTCGGTTTCCAGGTTCTTGTTGACCTCCGGGGCAGCAGCGGCGGTGTTTGCCTGCTCGGTGGAAGTTGCTGCGTTCTGTGCGGTGTTCTGGGCAGCGTTCTGATCAGTATTCGCTGGGGTATTAGCGGTCATTGTGCTTATTCCTTATCTATAGGGACTTGATTGCGGGAAGTTTCGCCTTAACAAGAAAGCTACCTTTCCGAGCCTATATCTGAATGCGGACATTGTGGGGTGCTGAGGTGCAATCTTTTGGAAAACGTGACTTTGCACACGGTTTGGAAAAAAGTTTGGAAAACGCGCGATTACATGCTTAAATACAAGGGTTGCTTTAACACAACGGCGTTTGGAAATCGTGGGTGAAACACCCCCGATATTCAACAAAGTTGCTGGTAAAGCGAACATGACACCTTCGCAGGTGGGCACTTTTTAAGTGTGTGCCGAGAAGGTCATTCAATCGGGCTAGGTCCGCGTTTAGTAGAGACATCCCGAGCGAATGGACCGGAGAAGGGGCATGGCAAATAAACAGCGGCAGTATATGAATTGGATTTGTGCCTCCACGTGTAATGCGTGAGGAACCGTCCTCTTTCTATAGAACTTTGACTTACGGGTCTTGTACCCCGTCGAAAGCACTGCAACCAGGTTTATTGCCAGGTCGCACTTTTGGTCGTCATGGCAGTCAGACAACTGGCGTTGCGCCCAGGCCCTAGAGTCCGGACAACGTTATAGAGAAATCGAGAAGCAATTCCCACCGCTTCACGCCCCGGATACGCCGGGAATGTGAATGTGGGGTAGCGAGGAAGAGGATAAGCGTGGCGGGACAAAAAATCCGCATTCGGCTGAAGGCCTATGATCACGAGGCTATCGACGCTTCTGCAAAGAAGATCGTCGAGACCGTTACCCGTACGGGTGCTCGTGTTGTTGGCCCAGTGCCGCTCCCAACCGAGAAGAACGTATACGCCGTTATTCGTTCTCCGCACAAGTACAAGGACTCTCGCGAGCACTTCGAGATGCGCACTCACAAGCGCCTCATCGACATTCTCGACCCGACCCCGAAGACCGTTGACGCTTTGATGCGCATCGACCTTCCGGCCAGCGTCGACGTAAACATTCAGTAGTGTAAAGCGATCGACGAATAGATATTTGGTGGAGAACTAACAATGAGTGAAAACGAGATCAAGGGCATTCTGGGCAAGAAGCTCGGCATGACCCAGATCTTCGACGAGGAAAACCGCGTAGTACCGGTTACCGTCGTTGAAGCTGGGCCGTGCGTTGTTACCCAGATTCGCACCGCAGAAACCGATGGCTACAACGCCATCCAGATCGCATTTGGCGAAATCGACCCACGCAAGGCAAACAAGCCTGCCGCAGGTCACTTCAAGAAGGCTGGCGTAACCCCACGTCGCCACGTTGCCGAAATCCGCATGGATGACACCTCTGCTTACGAGGTTGGCCAGGAAGTTACCGCTGACATCTTCGAGGGCATCACCTTCGTTGACGTCACCGGCACGACCAAGGGTCACGGCTACGCTGGCGCCATGAAGCGCCACGGCTTCGCAGGTCAGGGCGCTGCCCACGGTAACCAGGCTGCTCACCGCCGCGTCGGCGGCATCGGCGCCTGCGCTACCCCGGCTCGCGTCTTCAAGGGCACCCGCATGGCTGGCCGCATGGGCCACGACCGTGTGACCACCCAGAACCTGAAGATTCAGAAGATCGATGCCGAGTCCAACCTGCTGCTCATCAAGGGTGCTATCCCTGGTGCACGCGGTGGCCTCGTCACCGTTAAGACCGCAGTGAAGGGCGGTGCACACGCATGAGCAACCTCAAGCTAGACGTCCAGACCGCTGAGGGTAAGACCAACGGCTCTGTCGAGCTGCCAGCAGAGATCTTTGACACCGAGGCATCCATCGCTTTGATGCACCAGGTTGTCAACGCTCAGCTTGCTGCTGCGCGCCAGGGCACCCACAAGGCAAAGACCCGTGGCGAGGTTTCCGGTGGTGGCCGTAAGCCTTTCCGCCAGAAGGGCACCGGTCGTGCACGCCAGGGCTCGATCCGCGCACCGCACTACGCAGGTGGCGGCATCTCCCACGGCCCGGTTCCGCGCGACTACGCACAGCGCACCCCTAAGAAGATGATCAAGGCTGCTCTCTTCGGTGCACTGTCCGACCGCGCTCGTAACGAGCGTATCCACGTAATCGAAGAGCTCGTCCCGGGCCAGACCCCGTCCACCAAGGCGGCTAAGGCTTTCATCGAGCGTCTGACCGAGCGCAAGAACGTGCTGCTCGTTGTTGGTCGCGAGGACATCAACGCTCGCCGCAGCGCCAACAACCTGCCTAACGTCCAGATCCTGGACGCAGGCCAGCTGAACACCTACGACGTCCTTTACTCTGACGACGTTGTGTTCTCCGTTGAGGCTCTGCACACCTTCGTCGCTCGCGCTCAGGGTGCGAACGAGGAAGTTAAGGAGGAGAAGTAATGGCTAAGCTCGCTAACCCGCGTGACATTGTCATCGCACCGGTTGTTTCCGAGAAGTCCTACGGCCTGATGGAGCAGAACGTTTACACGTTCTACGTCTCCACGGACTCCAACAAGACCCAGATCAAAGATGCCATCGAGCAGATCTTCGGCGTAAAGGTTGACTCCGTGAACACCGTCAACCGTGCAGGTAAGCGTAAGCGCACCCGCACCGGTTTCGGTCAGCGTAAGTCCACCAAGCGCGCTTATGTGACGCTTCGCGAAGGCAGCGACTCCATCGACATCTTCGGCGGCGGCGCTTAAGCGCCACCGGAGAGCCGAAAGGAAAAGGAAGAATTATGGCTATTCGTAAGTACAAGCCGACAACTCCGGGTCGCCGCGCATCCTCCGTGTCCGAGTTCGAGGAGATCACTCGTTCCACTCCGGAGAAGTCCCTGCTGCGCCCGCTGACCAAGACTGGTGGTCGTAACAACTACGGCCGCATCACCACCCGCCACATCGGCGGTGGCCATAAACGTCGTTACCGTCTGATCGACTTCCGTCGTACGGACAAGGACGGTATCCCGGCAAAGGTTGCTCACATCGAGTACGACCCGAACCGCACCGCAAACATCGCTCTTCTGCACTACGCAGATGGCGAGAAGCGCTACATCATCGCCCCTAAGGGCCTGAAGCAGGGCACCATCGTTGAGGCCGGCGCTAACGCCGACATCAAGGTTGGTAACAACCTGCCGCTGCGCAACATCCCAACCGGTACCACCATCCACGCTGTGGAGCTCAAGCCGGGCGCAGGCGCTAAGCTTGCTCGCTCCGCTGGTGCTTCCATCCAGCTGCTGGGTAAGGAAGGCAAGTACGCAATCCTGCGTATGCCGTCCTCCGAGATCCGCCGCGTCGACATCCGTTGCCGCGCAACCGTGGGTGAGGTCGGCAACGCTGACCAGATGAACATCCGTTGGGGTAAGGCCGGCCGTATGCGCTGGAAGGGCGTTCGCCCGACCGTCCGTGGTGTCGTCATGAACCCGGTTGACCACCCACACGGTGGTGGTGAGGGTAAGACCTCCGGTGGTCGCCACCCTGTGTCCCCATGGGGCAAGAAGGAGGGTCGCACCCGCAACCCGAACCGTTACTCGAACAACATGATCGTGCGCCGTCGTCGCCCGAACAAGAAGCGCTAAGAGGAGGTAAACAATGCCACGCAGCCTTAAGAAAGGCCCGTTCGTCGATGAGCACCTCCTCAACAAGGTGGATGCTCAGAACGAGGCTGGCACCAAGCAGGTCATCAAGACCTGGTCTCGCCGCTCGACCATTCTGCCTGACTTCATCGGTCACACCTTCGCCGTCCATGACGGCCGTAAGCACGTGCCGGTGTTCGTAGAGGACTCCATGGTCGGCCACAAGCTCGGTGAGTTCGCACCAACCAAGACCTTCAAGGGTCACATCAAGGACGATAAGAAGGGACGTCGATAAGCGATGAGTGAAACCATCACCTCCGCATCCGCAACGGCCCGCTACGTCCGCGTTACTCCGATGAAGGCACGCCGTGTCATCGATCTGGTTCGCGGCAAGTCCGTAGCCGAGGCACTTGCAATCCTGAAGTACGCTCCGCAGGGCGCTGCTAAGCCAGTCGCTAAGGTTGTTGCTTCTGCAGCTGCTAACGCTGAGAACAACTTCGGTCTGGACCCACGCACCCTGGTCGTCTCCGAGGCATACGCCAACGAGGGCCCGACCATGCGTCGTTTCCAGCCACGCGCACAGGGCCGTGCATTCATGATTCGTAAGCGCACCAGCCACATCACCGTGGTGGTCGAGAGCCAGAAGGAAGGGGCCAAGTAATGGGCCAGAAAATCCATCCTCACGGCCTACGTTTGGGCATCACTTCCGACTGGAAGACCCACTGGTTCGCCGATAAGGACTACGCGAACTACGTAGCCGAAGACATCAAGATCCGTCAGTACCTCGAGAAGGGCCTCGACCGCGCCGGCATTGCCGACGTCGTTATCGAGCGCACCCGTGACCGCGTACGCGTCGACATTCACACCGCCCGCCCAGGCATCGTGATCGGCCGCCGCGGTGCTGAGGCAGACCGCATCCGCCGCGAGCTCGAGAAGCTCACCGGCAAGATGGTCGCCCTCAACATTCTCGAGGTCAAGCAGGTCGACGCAAACGCAACCCTCGTTGCTCAGTCCGTCGCCGAGCAGCTGGTTAACCGTGTTGCATTCCGTCGTGCAATGCGCAAGGCTATCCAGTCCGCTATGCGCCAGCCGCAGGTCAAGGGTATTAAGATCCTCTTGAACGGTCGTCTGGGCGGCGCCGAGATGTCCCGTACCGAGCGCTACCACGAGGGTCGCGTTCCGCTGCACACTCTTCGCGCCGAGATCGACTACGGCACCGCAGAGGCTCACACCACCTTCGGCCGCATTGGCATCAAGGTGTGGATCTACAAGGGTGACGTCGTCGGTGGCGTACGCGAATCCGAACTGAACGCTCCGGCGCAGGGCCGTGGCCGCGGTGACCGTAACGGTCGTCCGCGCCGTGGTGGCCAGCGTCGTCAGCGCGCACAGCAGAAGCAGGAGGGCTAATCCATGCTGATTCCTAAGCGCGTTAAGTACCGCCGCCAGCACCGTCCTACCCGTACCGGTGTTTCCAAGGGCGGTAACCGCATCAACTTTGGTGATTACGCAATCCAGGCTCTCGAGCCGGCTTACATCACCAACCGTCAGATTGAGGCCGCACGTATTGCCATCAACCGCCACGTCAAGCGTGGTGGCAAGGTGTGGATCAACATCTTCCCGGACCGTCCGTTGACCCAGAAGCCGCTCGGCGTTCGTATGGGTTCCGGTAAGGGCCCGGTTGAGAAGTGGGTCGCCAACGTTAAGCCGGGCCGCGTCCTCTTCGAGATGTCCTACCCGAACGAGGCCACCGCAATTGAGGCACTGCGCCGCGCAGGCCAGAAGCTTCCTTGCAAGGTCCGCATCATCAAGAAGGAGGACCAGTTCTAATGGCAACCGGTACCCCCGCCCACGAGTTCCGTGAGCTCGACAACGCTGAGCTGGAAAAGCGTCTGCAGGATGCGAAGGAAGAGCTGTTCAACCTTCGTTTCCAGAAGGCTACCGGCCAGCTGACCAACAACCGCCGCATCGGCACGGTTAAGCGCGACATTGCCCGCATCTACACCGTTCTTCGCGAGCGCGAGCTGGGCCTGTCCGTAGTTCCGGGAGCTGAGGCTTAATCATGAGTGAGGCAAACGTGAACGAAGTAAAGAAGGAGCGCGGTGCTCGCAAGACCCGCATCGGTATCGTAGTTTCCGACAAGATGGATAAGACCATCGTCGTCGAGCTCGAGGATCGCAAGCAGCACGCGCTTTACGGCAAGATCATGCGCTCTAACAAGAAGGTTAAGGCACATGACGAGAACGAGACCGCCGGCGTCGGCGACCGCGTTCTGATCGCCGAGACCCGCCCGCTGTCTAAGGACAAGCACTTCCGTCTCGTCGAGGTCGTTGAGAAGGCTAAGTAAAACCTAGCTTTTCAACACTTAAGCCGGCCGAGCTTTTCCTCCTTTAGGAAGAAGGCTCGGCCGGCTTTTCATATGCGCGTATTTTTTAAGCGTTCGTCGCGCTGCCCGGTATAGCAACGTATCTAGCGTGGTCTCCCAGTAGACAGTGTCGATGCCGACACCGCGGTCGTCGCAAAGCGTGTCTGCTCTATCGGCATAGCGGGATAGTGCCGTCATACTCTGCTTGTTGGTAGACCAAGTCTTGGCCAGGATGGGGCATTTCAACCGCATTGCGGCGGTGCAGATATGGCGCACATACGCGTTAGTGAGTCCGTGCTTGCGCCATTCGGGCGCGGTGACCGCGGTGCTCACGTATAGGTAGCTTTGGCCCTGCCATTGATAGGGATAGTAATAAGCGCAGAACCCTGCCAACTTGTTGTTGCGGGTGACCGTGATGATGGTGGCCTTTTCGATCAACGACTCGTAATAGTCTTTGATTCCCGTATTCGCTCCCTGGCTGTCCCAGTCGGTCTGTCCAACGGCCGCGCGCTGCGAGAGCGGGGGAGTGAAGTCCTTGTCGCAACGAGTTAGAAGTTCGAAGAGTTCTTTTGCTTCGCCGACGGGAATCTGTCCTGGTTTGTAGTGGCCCATTAGCGTAGTCTCCAATCTCTTTAAAAGTGGTAGTTTGTAACGCATGGTAGAGACTATCGCTAAAACGCATTGGTCGCATCTATTAACACTGTGTGCCGGAATTATGACGTTGTATATGAATACGACCATGGTTGCGGTTGCCCTGCCAGCATTGACGAACTCACTAGGTGCGAGCCCCGCGGAAGCCGCATGGGTTGTCTCCGCATACAATGTCGCCTTCCTTGCGGTATTGCTGCCGTGCGGGCTCTTCGGCGACAGGCTCGGACATAAACGTCTACTCCTCTTAGGAAGCATGGTCTTTCTTGTATCAGCGCTCGTGTGCGCGCTTGCTCCGTCGGCCATCTGGCTCATTGTCGGACGTGCGGGCATGGGACTTGCGGCCTCGGTGTTTACGCCGATGTCGCTGGCCCTTTTGCCCACGGTGATAGAGCCTTCCGACATGGCACTGGCCAATAGTTTGTGGACCGCCGCCGGTGGTGTTGGCGCTCCTTTAGGTCCGCTCCTGGGTGGCTGGATTATTCATGCTTTAGGCTGGCGTGGCATCTTCTGGCTTGACGTCGTTGTCATCGCCCTTGTCTTTTTCGGCTGTAGCCGACTGCCGAAGGCAAGGGCTGTTCCTTCCCATCCGGTGCTGCCTTGGGTACAGATCTTGCTCTCTGCCTTTGGTTTCCTTGTTCTCACGGTTGGCATGATTAACGTCGGCGGCAAGGTCTCATTTAGTGCGGTTTGGTTACCAATTCTGATTGGGTTGGCTGCTTTGGCACTGGCCCTGGTCTTCGGCGGAAGGAGCGATCAAGCGCTCGTGGACTTGGGGCTTTTGAACAATCCGCGCTTCCTCGTGAATACTGTGACCCTGTTCTTTATCAACTTGGTGCTTTTCGGGCTGCTTTATGTCACTCCGCACTACCTGCAGAATATCTTGGGCAACTCGCCTGCCCGGGGTGGCTTGATGCTTATGCCTTTGGCCGGCACTGCCATCGTTGGCGCCTTGGCAGCCGGGCTGTTGGTGCGGCGAAGCAAGATTGGGCGGTGGCTTCTGCCTAGCTCGATTTTCCTCGTCGCCGGGGGGCTGCTGGTTGGTGCGTTGACGAGTCCATCCAGCGGATATGGATATTTGGCCGCGGGGTTAAGCCTTGCCGGCTTTGGTGTGGGGGCGGGTCAATCCTTGGCTTTGCAGGAGGCGATGGCGCAGGTTCACCCGGAGCGCCGGGGAAGTGGTGCCTCGTTGGTTAATACAATTCGGCAGCTTGGCTCGCTCCTAGGCGTTGCTTTCATCGCCTCACTCGTAATTAACTTGGCAGGCGAGCCGGCTAGCGACGCCTCCTATATCCATGCGATGGATAGCGTCTTTGTCCTGTGTAGCGCTGCTTGTGTTTTAACGGGATTTGCGTTGTTATTCATGCACACGAGGCAGCAGAAATTATAGAGTTAAGGCATGGTGTCACGTCCTTTAGAATCTTCGTCTTCGGACAATCTTGGGCTTAATCGTCGCGACCGAAAGAAACTTATGACGCGGCGCGCGATCCGAAGTGCGGCGCTCGAGCTTTTTGCAGAGCGTGGATATGACGACGTCACCGTGGCTGAAATTACCGAAGCCGCTGATGTCTCAGCGATGACCTTCTACCGCCACTTTGGCACGAAAGAAGCCGTTATCACCAGTGTCATCATCAGCCCCGAAGCAACAAAGGTTCTGGTGGACATCGCGCAGATGACTGATTATAAGAACTTGGAGGCAGCGCTCCGCGAACTCTTCAGCGATGCCGATGCGTGGGGAGGACAGCTCGCAGATCGAGTCCTTCTGTTGCGTGAAAATCCTTCGTTGCTGGGCCATATCTGGCAGCACTCGGACCAGTGGGTGGACTGCGTCCTAGCTGAGACGGGCACCAGCATTATCGACCGCACCCGTGCCCGCAGTCTGATCGGCATCTTCATCGAATGCATCGCAGGTTGGTCCGAGCGCAGGGATTTT
Source organism: Corynebacterium sp. HMSC036D03 (assembly GCF_001836185.1). Lineage (NCBI taxonomy): Bacteria > Bacillati > Actinomycetota > Actinomycetes > Mycobacteriales > Corynebacteriaceae > Corynebacterium > Corynebacterium sp. HMSC036D03. The sequence goes on along the minus strand of NZ_KV827737.1, from coordinate 229,930 downwards.
CCAAAGAAAGCCGGCCTCAAAGAGCTTTTAATTCAGACCATCCCAGCAACTCTCGCGCCGCATCCGAGTTAACGACCCCCGAGCGGTCTCTGCTCGCAAAGACAACCTTTGAAATAGTCTTTAAGAAAACCTGCTCACCGCGGAAGTCGTCGGGTCGTAGTGCACGCCGGCACGCATTCCCGTCCAACCAATGAACGGTTCTGCGCTTAGCGTGATGGGCTTGTGCACGTGCCCAAGCACCCACGTCGCACCGCTTTCTTGCAGATCCTCTAGCTTGCACGGCAGGCAAGGCTTACGGCTGAATTCACCGTGCACAGAGGTGTGAAGCAGTCCCAGGCCATTGAAGCTGGGGATTTCGATCTCTCGTGGGTCAGGGTCGGTGGCCACGCCGCAGGTCCACGCCTGCACACCGTCGATTTCGAAGAAGTGCGGTTCGGTCCCGTGCGCGATGATTCCTTCGGGCCATTTATAGTCATGGTGATCATGCGCGTTCCTTTTGTTGCCAGGAAGTGACGAGTACGAGGACGATAATTGAAGTTCCAACCCCCATAAGGGTCATTGCCATGGCCTCGGCGCGGTGGCCTTGATCGAATTGGTTCATGATCCAGGACGCGAGCAGGTTGATGTTGTTCCGGCGCACCAGCGAAGAATCACGAGTTCACGGAATCCTGCGAAGAAAGCCAGAATCCAGCCTGCTGCGATACCCGGTGTAAGCAAAGGCAGCGTGATCCGGAAGAAGGTCTGGTGCCCCTTGGCACCGGAGACCTTCGCCGCTTCGTAGACGGTGTGGGAGACCGCCGCGGCAGATTCGCCGATTTCCACAATCCTCACCGCCCCAGGGCGTTAAGCTAAAACGCTGTCTCCTATTTCCTTATGTGTTTTGAGGTCCAATCATGCGCCGCTATGTTTCCTTACTCTGTGTTGCAGCCCTAGCGCTTTCTGGCTGCAGTAATTCCGGAAAAAACGACTCCGCTAAAGAAACAGAGAAGATGTTCAATACGATGGCGCCACAAAGTTCAGCAGAGGCGGATTCCCAAGAATCCAAGGCGTCAGAAGAATCGAAGAAACCAGCGGTGGTCATTGAAGACGGCATCTTGAAGATGACGGGCAAGGTTGTAAAGAAGAAAGGTCGTGAGACCCTAGGCTCGCAGCCTGAATCCGGATTCCCTGAAAGCGAGCTCAACGGCGACTATTGGATCCTCGAATTTGATGCTCCGGGGGAGGTCACCGGGAACAGGGCAAATTACAAGGAAACCCGTTGGATCGATAGCGGCTTGCTTGCATCGCACTACAGCACGCACGAGGAAAGCCGCGAAAAGGCAGAGCCGTGGGTGGGCAAGCATGTGACAGTGTCGATCGCTGCTGACAAAGTTGGTTGGCAAAATGATGCCTCTTTGCCGAACGGCCCGCTTCGTCTGGGCACCAGCTTTGAAATCGAAGCTGCTGAATAACAAGAACTCCTTGTGGCTGCGCAGAGCTACTACAAGGAGTTCTTGATGTCTTTCGGGGAGCCAAAGGCAGTTTTGCCGATTAATGCTTGACCGGAGTAACGCGGCCAGCCCGCCAATCCAGGAAGGCCATGGCGGCGCAGAAGATGTTGAGCACGGCGCTGGTGCCCAGGGTGAAGGTACCTACCTTGTACATGGTGGTGCCGGCGGCGTCGAAGTTGTTGAAGATGATAAGCCAGCAGATCCAGCCGATGAGCGCGGTCAACGCAGCGAGGGCGGAAAGTGCGCGCAGGCCACGTGCGGGGCGTTCAGGTGGGGCGAAGGCTTTGTGCGCGGCGTCGACAAGAATGGCGAGCGCAACGAGGATACTCACGATGCCGGATAGCCACGTGGGCAGCAGGGCAGAAGTGCCCAGGACTACCGGGAAGATGAAAGACAACGCCACGAAGATGAACGCCACGGTGTGAAGTATGGCGCTACGGCCCTGGTAGGAAGAAAACATTTAGGCCTCTTTCTTCTGAACATCTGCTTGCATGGCAAGCACTTCTGCGCGGTGCGGTGGCTGTGCGCCCTTGCGAGAGACGGTAATCGCAGCGGCTGCCGCGGCGAATTCCAAAATCTTTTTCCAGTCGTATTCGCTCAAGTGAGTGAGCTCTTCGGCCGTGAGGTTGCGGCGGGCGATCTCTGTGAGCAGCGCGCCCATGATGGTATCGCCCGCGCCGATGGTGTCGGCGACGTCGACCTTGGCGGAAGGCACATCGAACCGGGTCGTGCCAGCGCGCAACGTGAGGCCCTCGCTGCTGCGGGTAACCACCACGACGGGAACCTGCTTGAGGGCCTGCTTGCCCAGGAATTCCACTTCTTCCTCAGAAAGCTTCAGCACGGTGACGTGGGCAAGTAGCTCGTTGAGGAAGGCCTTGTGCTCATCGTTGGTATAGAACGGGCGGATATTCGGATCGAGCGCCACGATGCTGCCCTTAGCTGCGAATTGCTTGAGCAGTTCGCCATAGCGCGAAGCACCTGGCTCCAACGCGAGGGAAACAGTGCCGAAGCAGGCAATCTCGGCGTCGGAAAGCGTGGGCTCAACCAACCTATCTGCCGTGCCCTCCGTGTAGAAGGTATAGGACGCCGAACCATCATCACCGATGCTGGTCACGGCCAAAGTGGTGGGCTCTGGACCGCGCTGGACCATAGACGTGTCCACGCCTTCCTGCTCCAGCCTTTCCACCAGCGCGTTACCGAAACCGTCGGTGGAAAGGCGCGACTGGAAGCTGACCTCGCCGCCCAGACGCGCCGCCGCGATGGCCACATTGAAAGGCCCGCCGCCCAAAGCCGGCGTGAGGTCTTGCAAGCTACCTGGGCTGACGGGGACAAGGTCGACGAGTCCTTCGCCACACACATGGATTCTCATGGATTCCATAGTATCGGTGCTATGAACTACCGTCCGAACTTCCACATCGCGCCCCCGTATGGCCGTCTCAACGATCCAAATGGTGTCTTTCTAGATGGCGACACCATGCACGTCTATTACCAACACGACCCCTGCTTCCCGCACGCGCCGAAGCGAACGGGGTGGGCGCATGCCTCGGCGAAGTACTCAGTGGCAGGCCCCTGGCGGCATCATCCGGACGTGCTTTCGCCTGACCTGCCCTATGACAAGGACGGCTGTTACTCCGGCGGTGCCGTGGTCGATGGCACCGACGTGTGGCTGTTTTATACGGGCAACCTCAAGGTGGATGGCAAGCGCATTCCTTCCCAGAACCGCGTGCGCGTTCTCGATCCTTCTGGCCCTGAGGGTGGCATTTATTACCGCGACGCCGCGAACCCGCTGATTCCCGATAGTGAGGAAGGCTTTACCGGGCACTTCCGCGATCCGCAGATTTCCCGGGATGAGCAAGGCTGGCGCATGGTCATCGGTGCGCAACGTGAGGACGAGAACGCTGCGGTGGTGCTCTACCGCTCGCAGGACCTTAAGAACTGGGACTTTGAGGGAGCACTGGATTTCGCGCTTGACGACGCCGCGCTGGGGCTTAGCCCCGATCTCCTACCGGGCGGATATATGTGGGAGTGCCCAAACCTTGTGGCCTTGACTGATAAGGCAACCGGTGAGTCTAAGGACGTCCTGGTCTTTTGCCCGCAGGGGCTTGAACCCGTCAAAGTGGATGGGCAAACGCACTACGCGTCTTCCGACCAGTGCGGCTACCTGGTGGGCAAGCTGGACGGCACCACCTTCCACGTCGAGCGTGGTTTCAGCGAGCTGGACTATGGACACGAGTTCTATGCCCCGCAGCTGGTTGGCATGAGCGATGGCCAAGCGCTGCTGCTCGGCTGGATGGGCCTTCCTGCTCAAGATGACAAGCCCACCGTGGAGGAGGGCTGGGTGCACACCCTGACCTTGCCGCGCCGGGTATGGCTGGAAGACGGCGTGCTTTATCAATGGCCGGTGTGGGAGACGATTCCCGATGCTGCTGGTAGGGAGGGCTTCGGCAGCACGGTGAGTCTGAGCTCTTCGCGTGGCGGCAGCTATAGCCTGGTTGATGTTGAAGGTAGGGAACACCTGCGCTTTAGCGCAGGCGAAGGGCTGCTGCGCGTGAGTGTGGGCGATGACGAGCGCGTGATTGCCTGCCCAGAGGGCGAGGTCATGGCCATTGCCGATGGCTGCGCCGTGGAAATTTTTGCTGGCGGTGGGCGAATCGCGGCGTCGGCAAGCGTATTTGGCGAAGGCGAAGCGCGATGGAGCGGCTGGGTTAAGAACTAAGTGACCGTTCAAACAGTAAAACTTGGTGAATTTTCCCTCAAATATGTCCGAGCTCTTGGCTTTTTGTCTGGAAGCTGTATCTAATGGTTCTAGGTTGATTAGCTCGTGAAAAGGAAAGGGAGCTTTGCCTATGGACCACAAGGAAGTTGCTGCACGGACCCTGCGTGCACTTGGCGGCGAAGAAAAACATCATCGGCTTGGCGCACTGCGCAACGCGCCTGCGCATGGTGCTGAAGGATACGAAGAAGGTCGATACCAAGGCCTTAGAGGCTGACCCTGACCTCAAGGGAATCTTTGAAGCCGGTGGAATGTTCCAGGTCATCGTTGGTCCAGGTGACGTCAACGTTGTTTATAGGGAATTGAACGGCATGATCCACAAGGACGTTGCCGTTTCCACCGAAGAGCTCAAAGACATTGCCGCTAATTCCGGCAACTGGTTCTCCCGCGCCGTCAAGGTGCTCGCGGATATCTTCGTGCCGCTCATCCCGATTCTGGTCGGCGGCGGTTTGCTCATGGCACTGAACAACGTCTTGTCGGCTGAAGGGCTGTTCGGTGAGAAAGCGGCCATTGAAATGGTGCCGGCACTCAAAGATGTCGCTGGACTTATCAACCTGCTGGCTTCTGCCCCCTTTGCCTTCCTGCCCATTTTGGTGGGCTTTACTGCCACCAAGCGCTTTGGCGGCAATGAGTTTTTGGGCGCGGGTATGGCCATGGCAATGGTTATGCCGGACCTAGTCAACGGCTACAACGTGGCTGAGACCATCGAGGCCGGCGACATGGAGTATTGGAACATCTTTGGCCTCGATGTCGCACAGGCCGGTTACCAGGGTTCCATCCTGCCGATTCTGGTTATTGCGTGGATCCTGGCCACGATTGAGAAGTTCCTCCACCGCCACCTAAAGGGCACGGTGGACTTCATGCTCACGCCGTTGATTACCCTGCTGGTCACCGGCTTTATCACTTTCGCTGCCATTGGCCCGTTCCTGCGCACTGCCGGTGAGTGGTTGGGCGTTGGCTTGGCCAATTTGTATGACTTTGCAGGCCCTGTCGGCGGCTTCCTTTTTGGCTTGGTTTACTCGCCAATCGTCATCACCGGCCTGCACCAATCCTTCCCACCAATCGAATACATGCTGTGGGATCAAGGCGGATCTTTCATCTTCGCCACGGCAGCGATGGCGAATATTGCCCAAGGTGGCGCAGCCCTCGCGGTCTACTTCCTGGCGCGTAGCGAAAAGCTCAAGGGCTTGGCTGGTGCTTCCGGTACCTCGGCACTATTCGGTATCACTGAGCCTGCCATCTTCGGTGTGAATCTGCGCTTGCGCTGGCCTTTCTACATCGGCATGGCTGCCTCTGCAGTGGCCTCGACTCTCATTGCCATCTTCGACGTGAAGGCAACGGCACTCGGCGCGGCCGGCATCATCGGTTTCGTTTCGATGCGCCCGGAGGATTACAGTCAGTTCTTTATCTGTGCTGCAATCGCACTCGCGGGTTCCTTCATCGGCGCCTACCTGTATGGCCGCTACCTAGCCCGCAAGAACGGCTCCATTGATCCGGATGAGGTGAATCCTCCGGCGGCCGAGGCTCAAGCCGCCGCTGCCACCCCAGCTGCGGTAGCAGCCGAGGATGCCTGCACTATCTTCTCCCCATTGGAGGGCACCGCCGTGCCCCTGTCTCAGGTCAGCGATCCTATGTTTGCCGGCGGCAAGCTAGGCCAGGGCGTGGCTATCGAGCCGACCGTGGGCAAACTGGTTGCGCCTGCCGACGGCAAAATCACCGTTACCTTCCCTTCCCACCATGCCTACGCCATTCGCACCAAGGACCCAGTGGTGGGCAATATCGATATCCTCATGCATATTGGCTTCGATACGGTAAACCTTAAAGGCAAGCACTTCACCTCCCACGTCACCAAGGGCGATGAGGTCGGGCGGGGCGATGTCCTCGCCGAATTTGATATCGACGCCATCAAGGCCGCCGGCCTTCCCGTAACTACCCCGGTGGTCGTCTCGAATTCGAAGAAGACCGGCCCTGTTCTTCCTACCGCGGCTTTCCGCCCGGGTGAACTCACTGGCTTCGGTACCGATATCTTTACTGTGGATCCCAAGCCCGTTCCAGCATCCGCACCAACCACTGGCCATGCAGCTACTCCTGCATCCACTGACGAGCCTGCAGGCACAACCCGTTAGCTTGAAAGAACAAAGGCCGAACTGAGGAAAACTCCTTCCCAGTTCGGCCTTTAACGGTTTAGCAATAGCGGCGCTCTCTGGGGCGAAGGCTCACCTTGAGTCCAAGCAAACTGTGACGCACCAGGGTGCCTATAGCAAAAAGCTGCGCCAGCCGGACCGAAGCCCGACCGGCGCAGCCAGTCTCAATTCAGTTTCCTACTTGGTAGGAAGGCTCTTGCTTAAGCGAAGAACTTGCGGCGTGCAGCGAAAGCGCCTGCGGCAACCATCGCAGCTACAGCCAGTGCGGCCAAAGCCTGTGCAACGGAGTTGGAGCCGGTCTCAGCGGACATACCACGTGCGGCTGCCGGGGCAGCGTTGCCCTCAGCGAGCTTACCGCCCTGGGCGATAACCGCATCCTTGTTAGCGTTCAGCATCTGCTCGGAAGCAGCCTTTTCCTCGGCGGTCGGTTCCTGGTTCTTGCGTGCCTCGTCCTTGACGTAGGTCTTGCCGTCCTGGGACAGGTACCAGGTGATGCCACCAATCACCAGGGCTGCCGGAAGAGCCAACCATGCGAGCTTCTTCTTGTCGAATTCAGGCTTCGCAGCTTCAGAAGGGAATGCCTTTGCGTAAGCGTCACGCATCTCGGCGGTAACTTCCACGTTGACCAGGGCCGGATCGTTGACGTAAACGCTCGGATCCTTCATGCTCTGGTACCAAGTGTTGCCCTCAGCGTCCATCTTGGTGGCAGGAGCAGGAATTGCGGAGGTGTCCTGCTGCTCCTTCACGAACTTTTCTGCCTGCTCAGGAGTCAAGCGAACAGGATCGCCTGCGACCGGCTTGGACAGCCAAGAACCGTCTTCCTGCTTGAAGTACTCGACACCATCGACGGTAATCGGATCAGCAGCGACGTCGTGGCGTTCGACTTCACCGGCGCTTTCTTCGTTGGTGTTCGGCTCTTCAGTGCTTTCCTCGCCCTCTTCATTGGACGGATTGTAGTTCTCAGCACCTGGTACATAGTTGTCAGTACGAGTTGTGAGAGTAGATCCATCACCGTGCTCAGTGAACTGATTCGATTCGTTGTTGTCCTAAGCCTGAGCAACAGCTGCGCCACCAAAGGCGAGCGCGCCGGTCAGTACAGCAGCGGTCAGGGTCTGTGGCAAACGCTTCATGTGTTTCTCCTTCGGGAAATATGGGAAAGCGCAAAAATGTCTTTCGCGACGCAAACAACAATAGTCATATAATTCACAGTTGTCACGCGGAAATCAGAAGTTAACTGTAATTTTCATGCGTTACAGCTGTGGAAGAATTGGATTATTAGAATGTTCGTGCGACCTGATTTGCACTGAGGAACGCTAAGGTGAGGTTTATATGTGCAGAGTGTGCCGATAGTTTTGGAGACTGTTTGTGTGTCGGTGCAATCGAAATAAAGGGCTAAGGGGTACGCGGGTGTACTGGCGAAAATAAATGTGGAGGTAGGGGGCGTCGACAGCCGTCGAGCAGCGTTTTGGTAAGGGCGCTGGCGTGTGGTTGAATGTATAGGTTGCAAAAGCTGGTCGGCCCGTAGCGGTGCGTTTCCGAACCGCCGGTCCGAGACCCTTCGGTGTAATCCGTTGTCAAGGCTTGAGCATCGCAAGTTTGTAGACCGCGTGCGGTAAGGACGGAAATCTTACCGCACATCAATCCAGGTCAGGAGACCCATAGTGATTCAGCAAGAATCCCGTCTGCGCGTCGCCGACAACTCTGGTGCACGTGAGATTCTGTGCATCCGCGTTCTCGGTGGCTCCGTTCGACGCTTCGCTGGCATCGGTGACGTAATCGTCGCCACTGTCAAGGATGCTGTCCCAGGCGGCAACGTTAAGGAAGGCGACGTCGTTAAGGCTGTCGTCGTCCGTGCAAAGAAGGAGACCCGTCGTCCGGACGGTTCTTACATTCGCTTCGATGAGAATGCTGCAGTCATTCTCAAGGGCGACAACGAGCCACGTGGTACCCGTATCTTCGGCCCAGTTGCTCGCGAGCTTCGTGACAAGAAGTTCATGAAGATCGTTTCTCTCGCACCGGAGGTGATCTAGTCTTATGAAGATTCATAAGGGCGATATGGTGATTGTTATTTCGGGTCCTGACAAGGGCGCGAAGGGCAAGGTCATCGAAGCATACCCGAAGCGCGACAAGGTCCTCGTTGAGGGCGTCAACCGCGTGAAGAAGCACGTTGCTAACTCCGCTACCGAGCGTGGCGCCGAGTCCGGCGGAATCGTTACCCAGGAAGCTCCGATCCACGTTTCTAACGTTGCAATCGTTGACTCCGAGGGCAATCCGACCCGCGTGGGCTACCGTTTCGATGAAAACGGCAAGAAGGTCCGCATCGCACGTAGCAACGGGAAGGACATCTAATCATGAGCGAGAACTACACTCCGCGTCTGAAGACCCGCTACCGCGAGGAAATCAAGAAGACCCTGAACGACGAGTTCAACTACGACAACGTCATGCAGATCCCAGGTGTCACCAAGGTTGTTGTCAACATGGGTGTTGGCGACGCTGCACGTGACTCCAAGCTGATCAACGGCGCTCTCGAGGACCTCACCGCGATCACCGGCCAGAAGCCGCAGCTGCGTCGCGCAAAGAAGTCCATCGCGAACTTCAAGCTGCGTGAGGGTATGCCAATCGGCGCCCGCGTCACCCTGCGTGGCGACCGCATGTGGGAGTTCCTGGACCGCCTGCTGACCATCGCGCTGCCGCGTATTCGCGACTTCCGCGGTCTGTCCGATCAGCAGTTCGACGGCCACGGCAACTACACCTTCGGTCTCACCGAGCAGACCATGTTCTACGAGATCGACATCGACAAGGTTGACCGCCCACGTGGTATGGACATCACCGTTGTCACCACCGCTACCAACGACGAAGAAGGCCGCCGCCTCCTCAAGGAGCTCGGCTTCCCGTTCAAGTAAAGCGGCTTAAGCTTTTCACCCTCACCTTTTGGTGAGGGCGTTTGGCGTTTTGTATGCCTACTCTGCCGGTGGGGTAACGGTCGTGACGCCTTCGTATTGCCAGCCCACCACTGCATTGCGCACGGAGGCTTCAAGGAGGTTGAGCGGCTGAATGCAGCTGATGGTGAGAAGGCGGCCTGGCATGGGGCCTTCGCCCCAGATTGTGGTGTCTTCGGCGAGGCCTTCTTTTACTGGGTCGTGCATGTCGGTGGCGCTGTAGACCAGCCAGTTGTCGCCGGAGTTTGCAGTGCGCAGGTAGAGCTTGTCGCCGAGGGCGACCTTGTGCTTGTTTGCGCCGCCGTCGTAGAGGTTGTTGAAGACACCGGGAACGCCGGCGCCGGTGTGTCCGGCGATGACGGTGATGTCTGGCGCATTAGTGCCTGGCAGCGAATACGGACGGTCCGCAGCGGTATAAGTGCAGGCCTCCGTCATCGTATCCGGGTTAATCGCGCCGTCTTTGACGCGGCAGGAGCCATCTTCAAATTCGGCATGGACCTCGATTGCAGGGATGAACATCTCAACTGCGGCGGAGGGCTCAATGACTGGAGCAGCTGCCACAGGGACTTGGTTGCTTTCTAGTCCTTCAGGAGGATCGACCACGTGATGCATCGTGGCGGCAAGAGCCACACTTGCAAGGACCGCACTTGCAAGGACACCAACCGTAATACGGAACTTGCCCGAGCTGGACCACAATTCCAGCGCGCGAGTATGGAGCGCCGGCGTGGTCGTTTCTGGCGCGCGGTGGCGGCCACCCGTGCTTTGCGACTTTGGCTGGGGGCTGCGCTTTTGGCGGTTAGGTAGTGGCTTCGGCGCTGCCGCTGCTGATGTTGGTGGCCTCGGCGTCGTTGGCGTTGGGGGAGTGCGCCGCACGTAGGTGCGCTCGCCGTCGGGGTTGCCGTTGCCGGCGCGGCGGGTATCGATGGGTCTGCTATTGATGGGGCGGCGCTGTGTACTGGCGCTGGTGCTGCTGGTCCTGGCTGCCCGGGGGCGCGTGTGATCTGCGCTGTGATCTGGCAGATCGTGAGGATAACGCGGGGGCATGGGCGGCGGCTCCAGGGGGTGAGGGAGGTGGGTTCTAAAAGTAAGTGAATTTTCTAACTAACTTTAATCCTTGGCAGGCGTTAGCAACAATAACCGCGGAAAATACCCACGTGTGGTGGGCATAAAGTTGTTGGCGCAGCCTGGAACTTCGCTGTAGTGTTATCGCAGTTATAACTCTAGGTAAAGGAAGCTTCGTGTCTCTCAACGAATCTGCTGCAGCAGCAATTAAGAAGAAAGTGACTCTGCTCGACGAGTCCTTCGCCCGCTTCGCGGTACGTGCAATCCTGGCCGGCGTCTATCTCGCCATCGGTACCGGTTTCGCGGCCGTCGTAGGTCAGGCCGTCGACAAGCACGCAAAGGGCCTGGGTGCACCAGTCTTCGCCATGCTTTTCGGCCTTGGACTTTTCGCCATCGTCATCCTCGGCGCGGAGCTTGCTACCGGCAGCATGATGTACGTCGTCTACGGTGCCATCAATAAACAGGTGGGCTGGGGCAAGGGCTTTTGGCTGCTCATCGTCACCACATTCTTCAACTTTGTTGGTGCCGTACTCTTCGCCGCTGCCATGGGTGTTTCCGCGAAGCTGGGGCACATTGACCCATCGCACCTCATCGCAACGCTGTCCATGGGCAAACTAGAAAAGGGCCCAGGCGGCCTGCTGGTTGAGGGCATCCTCGCAAACTTCGTGGTCAACATGGCCATCGTCGGTGCTGTCTTTGCCAAGGACATCGTCTCGAAGTTCTTCGTCATCGTGCCGATCATCGCCTGCTTCGTGGGCCTTAGCCTCGAGCACGTCATCGCAAACTTCTGCTTGATGACGCTGACCTTCTTCTGCTCTAACCCACTGCCGGATGGCTTTACCCTGGGCGCTGTTCTCACCAACTGGTCGCTGGTTTGGGTGGGCAACGTCATCGGCGGCGGCTTCCTCATTGGTGGCGTTTACGCTTGGCTCAACAAGGGCCCTGAGGCTTACCGCGACTAATCATTATCTTCTGCGCGCAGGATGCGCATTGCAACGACGAGTTCCGAGGAATACTCCCGGAGCTCGTCGATTAGGTTTTCACCCACAGCGCGCAGCTCGACGTCGTCGACAGGTTCCAGTGCATCGAGGATGAACAGCGCCGCAGTGGTGTCGTCGTGCAGCGCCGTGCGGGTGCACTGGCGCCAATTCCAGCGGCGGCATGTGACCCCGTTCGCATCGAGCCAGACCACCTCGCCCGGTTCAGGATGCTCGGTTACAGGCTCGCCTTTGTCCATAGTGGCGAAGTTCTCAGCACCAGTAGCTCGCACCAGCTGTGGAGCGGATACATAGGCGTTCAGGTCTTCGCCGCCGAAGGGGATCTCGTAAGTCACGGACAGCGAGTTATAGATGTCCGTGAGGCGGTTGATGCGAGGCAGCCCCTTTTCCGCGCGGCGTATGAGCGCCTCCGTGCTGTTGCGGGTTCGCGATGGCTTCGCGCCGAATCCTTGATAAGCCTTGCGCCATGCTGCGATGTGCGGGAAGTCCGTGACGGCGCACTTGCCCAAGCGTGCGCGGGCAACGTCTTCGGCGTTGCGCAAGAGCTGCTCCGAGTGGGCGTCGGAAGGCGCAGGCGTGATGCCATCGACGGCGATGAGCAGCGCGCGGTAGTCGGGACGTAAGGCCGCGACCTCGGGGCTGATGCTGGCGTCAGCAAGGAACTCGATGAGTTCCCCAGTACTGCGGATCTTTTTTGAAGAGTGGTTGCTCATCGCTTGAGTTCTCCTGGCTTGAGTTCACCTGCGTAGATGTTGAAACGATCGCCGCGGGCAAACCCTACCAAAGCCATGCCAGTCTCCCGGGCAGTCTCCACAGCGAGCGAGGAAGCCGCGCTAACAGCAACGAGCATACCGAACCCGGCCATTGCTGCCTTTTGTACAAGCTCGAAGCTGGCGCGGGAGCTCATAACCAAAATAAGGTCGTCTGCGGGCAGGCGATCTTCAAGGAGCAGGTGCCCGATGACCTTGTCTGCTGCGTTGTGCCTGCCGACGTCCTCTCGCACAACGATGGGCTTGCCGTCTAAGGTGAATGCGCCGGCGGCGTGGATACCACCGGTCTTGCGGAAGAGCTTTTGCTCGGCGCGCAGCTTTTCGGGCAGCTGCGCAACCACGGCTGGGTCAATCTGGATGTTGGGGAGCGCGTAGCGCGATTTCTTGTTTAAATCCTCGATGGAGCTGGTGCCGCATACGCCGCACGCGGAGTTGGTGAGCGTAAGCCGCAGATCTTTTAGCCCAATGACATTCTTCTGGGCCAGATCGATATCCAGCAGGTTATAGGTGTTCATACCGTCCACGGTGGAACCAGCGCAGTAGCGGGCTTCGGAGACGTCGGCAAGCGTGGCGATATGGCCCTCAGAATGCAAAAAGCCATGAGCTAGCTCAATATCATGGCCCGGAGTGCGCATGGTGGTGGTCAGGGTCTGCCCGCCGACACGAATCTCCAGCGGCTCCTCGCCAGTGACGATGTCGGCGCGGGTATCCACCTGGGTTACCTCCGTGCCATCCAAGTGAACCTTGGTAACAGCAAAGGACTTTGTTGCCCGGCCCGCCACTAGTTCAGCTCCGTCCGCAGTTTGGCGATGTTCGCGCGCGCCTCGTCCGAGTCCCGCGAGGCCAACCCAACCAAATATGCCGTCAGGGGAGCGGCCGGGCGCGAGGTGCTGTGTGCGACGTCGCGGGTAAGGTCGAGCAGCTCACGGGTCAAGGCAGTGGCATCTTGCTTGTCGACGCCGATTAGTTCTGCCGCTTCCTCCAACCACTGGTGGGCGGAGTGGATAGGGTCATTTTCTGCAGTCATGACGGCCACTCTAGTCCTCGAGAGTGACATGCAGCTTCGACGCTAAAAAAGATTTGGAAAACTGCAGGTTAGCGGGTAGTGTTGCAGTTCGGACTCACGTCGAGGCTGTAGTGTGCCCAGATGGCAAATGAAATCTAGCCCTACAAGCTGCAGAAACGTAGAGCCTGAATCAAGAACTGAACATCATCAACTTTGTTGTAGGCCCCCCGCCGTTTTCGGCGGCCCGTTGTATGTATCAAAGGGTGGCGAGCGCCTTACGGTATTGACCGTGAGGAGCGTGAGTAGCCCGAAATCACACGGAAAACGCTTTGGTGGGTACGGGAACCGCAACGAGAAAGGTAACGGTCACTCACATGACCATGACTGATCCTATCGCCGACATGCTGTCGCGCGTGCGCAACGCAAGCCATGCGCACCACGACACCGTGTCGATGCCGACCTCCAAGATCAAGGCAAACATCGCCGACATCTTGAAGCAGGAAGGCTACATCGCTGACTACTCCGTTGAGGGCCGCGAGCTCGAGCTCACCCTCAAGTACAACAACCGTGAGCGCTCCATCTCTGGTCTGCGTCGCGTGTCTAAGCCGGGTCTGCGTGTGTACGCAAAGTCCACCAATCTGCCGAAGGTCCTTGGCGGCCTGGGCGTGGCTATCATCTCCACGTCTCAGGGTCTGCTGACCGACCGTCAGGCTCAGGAGAAGGGCGTAGGCGGAGAAGTTCTCGCCTACGTCTGGTAAGGGAGGATTGACACATGTCTCGTATCGGTCTAGCACCAATCGCCGTACCATCCGGCGTTGAAATCAAGGTAAACGGCCAGGAGGTCGAGGTTAAGGGTTCCAAGGGTACCCAGACCGTCGTTCTGCCAGAGCCAATCACCATCGCAGTCGAGGATTCCGTAATCACGGTTTCCCGTCCAGATGATGACCGCAAGAACCGCGCTCTGCACGGCCTGTCTCGCTCTCTCGTCAACAACGCAGTTATTGGCGTGACCGAGGGCTACACCATCAAGATGGAAATCTTCGGTGTCGGCTACCGTGTTCAGCAGAAGGGTAGCGACCTCGAGTTTTCTCTGGGTTACTCCCACCCGATCCTCATCAAGGCTCCGGAGGGCATCACCTTCGCTGTGGATGGCGCAACCAAGCTCTCCGTATCTGGTATTGACAAGCAAAAGGTCGGACAGGTCGCCGCTAACATTCGCCGCCTGCGTAAGGACGATCCTTACAAGGGCAAGGGCATTCGTTACGAAGGCGAGCAGGTCCGCCGCAAGGTCGGAAAGACGGGTAAGTAAGCAATGGCTAACACTGAAAACGCAAAGCGCACCCCAATCGGCAAGGACATCTCCTCCCGCCGTCGCGAAGCACGCGCACGCCGTCACTTCCGCATCCGTAAGACCCTGCGCGGCACCCCTGAGGCACCGCGTCTGGTCGTTCACCGCTCTTCCCGCCACATGCACGTCCAGGTCATCGACGACCTGGCTGGCCACACCTTGGTCGCAGCTTCCTCCATGGAAGCTGACGTTCGTGCGCTCGAGGGCGACAAGAAGGCAAAGGCCGCAAAGGTTGGCGCCTTGATCGCTGAGCGCGCCAAGGCTGCTGGCATCGAGGCAGTTGTCTTCGACCGTGCTGGCTACAAGTACCACGGTCGCGTTGCCGCTCTCGCAGAGGCAGCTCGTGAAGGTGGTCTGAAGTTCTAATGATCATGGCAAACGGAAACATCAACGGAAGGAACGCCTAATGTCGGACCGTGAAAAGCGTGACGGCGGACGCTCCGCCGAGAACGGTCGTAATAACGACCGCAACAATGGCGGTCGTCGCAACGATCGTCGTAATCAGCAGGACAACGAGCGCGATAAGTACATCGAGCGCGTAGTCACCATCAATCGCGTCTCCAAGACCGTTAAGGGTGGCCGCAACATGTCCTTTACCGCTCTCGTCGTCGTAGGCGATGGCCAGGGCATGGTTGGCGTTGGCTACGGCAAGGCTAAGGAAGTCCCTGCCGCAATTCAGAAGGGTGCAGAAGAGGCTCGCAAGAACTTCTTCCGCGTCCCGATGATCGCCGGCACCATCACCCACCCGGTCGAGGGTCGCGACGCAGCTGGCATCGTCATGATGAAGCCTGCCGCACCTGGTACCGGTGTTATTGCCGGTGGTGCTGCACGTCCGGTGCTCGAGTGCGCTGGTGTGCAGGACATTCTGTCGAAGTCCCTCGGCTCCGACAACGCCCTCAACGTCGTCCGCGCTACCGTGGACGGCCTCAAGCAGCTGGTTCGCCCTGAAGAGGTTGCCGCACGTCGTGGCAAGTCCCTCGAAGAGGTTGCTCCGGCCCAGATGCTGCGTAAGCGCGCAGGTCAGGAGGCATAAGCAATGGCTCTGAAGATTACTCAGGTAAAGGGCCTGGTGGGTACCAAGCCGAATCACCGCAAGAACATTGAGGCTCTCGGCCTCAAGAAGATCGGCCAGTCTGTTGTAAAGCAGGACACCCCGATCATCCGCGGCATGGTTCAGAAGGTACGCCACTTGGTCACCGTCGAAGAAGTGGCAGGGGAGTAAACCATGGCTGATATCATCAAGCTGCACGACCTGCGCCCATCCGCAGGAGCAAACAAGCCTAAGACCCGCGTCGGCCGCGGTGAGGCTTCCAAGGGTAAGACCGCTGGTCGCGGTACCAAGGGCACCAAGGCTCGTAAGCAGGTTTCCGCTGCTTTCGAGGGTGGCCAGATGCCGATCCACATGCGTCTGCCGAAGCTGAAGGGCTTCAAGAACCCGAACCACGTTGAGTACCAAGTAGTCAACGTTGCAGACCTCGCAGAGGCATTCGCTAACGGTGGCGACGTCACCGTTGCAGATCTCGTCTCCGCAGGCCTGGTTCGTAAGAACCAGCCGGTCAAGGTTCTGGGCAACGGCTTCATCAACGTCAAGCTGAATGTCACCGCTGACAAGTTCTCTAAGTCCGCTGTTGAGAAGATTGAGGCTGCTGGCGGCACCGCCACCGCAACCAAGTAATCAACTGCGTTACTTAAAGCATTAAAGCGCCCGCTTTCCCGAGTGATCGGGAGGCGGGCGCTTTCCTTATTAGTTGGCTGGCAATCCTTACCTTAAATGTGGCTAAATAGCGCGTGGCTGGTAGGCTTGCATGGTCATAAGTGTTCAACCTTCCCCATGTTAGGGGACAGATGAGTTCCACCTCCGAGCGTTGTCACCTATTTTCCCTTAAATGTTGATAGCGCCGGAAGGCCAGGAGGATTTTGTAGTGTCCGCCATTTTGCAGGCTTTTAAGGACGCCGACCTGCGTAAGAAGATCATCTTCACTATCTTGATGATTATTGCTTACCGCATTGGCGCCCAGATTCCATCCCCGGGCGTTGATTACGCTTCGATCTCCGGTCGTTTGCGTTCTCTGACGGAGGAGTCCGGCAATCTGTATTCCGTGATTAACCTGTTTTCAGGTGGCGCGCTTTTGCAGTTGTCTATCTTCGCCATCGGCATCATGCCGTATATTACGGCTTCGATCATCGTCCAGCTGCTGACCGTTGTCATCCCGCACTTTGAGCAGCTGAAGAAGGAAGGCCAGTCCGGTCAGGCCAAGATGACGCAGTACACGCGTTACCTCACGCTCGCGCTGGCGTTGCTGCAGTCTTCCGGCATCGTGGCCCTGGCGGACCGCGAGCAGCTGCTGGGCCAGGGCGTTCCGGTTCTGGCTGAAGACCGTAACTTCTTTACCCTTATCGTTCTGGTCATCACCATGACCGCGGGCGCCATCCTCGTTATGTGGATGGGCGAGCTCATTACTGAAAAGGGCATCGGCAACGGCATGTCCCTGATGATCTTCGCCGGCATTGCAACGCGCTTGCCAACCGACGGCGTGGGCATCATGCAGAACAACGGCGGTCTGGTCTTCGCCATGGTCGCCGCGGGTCTTATCGTGTTGGTCGTTGGCATTACCTTTATCGAGCAGGGCCAGCGCCGCATCCCAGTACAGTACGCAAAGCGCATGGTTGGTCGCCGCCAGTACGGTGGCTCCTCCACCTACCTGCCGCTGAAGGTCAACCAGGCCGGCGTTATCCCGGTTATCTTTGCGTCCTCGCTAATCTATATGCCGGTGCTTATCACCCAGATCGTTAACTCTGGTTCCGGTAACGTGCCGGATAACTGGTGGCAGCGTAACGTGATTGCGCACCTGCAGTCCCCGAGCTCCTGGCAGTACATCGTCTTGTACTTCGTGCTGACCATCTTCTTCTCTTACTTCTATGTCTCGGTGCAGTATGACCCTGCCGAGCAGGCAGACAACATGAAGAAGTATGGTGGTTTCATCCCGGGTATTCGTCCGGGCCGCCCAACCGCACAGTACCTCGGCTTCGTAATGAACCGTCTGCTGTTCGTAGGCTCCCTATACCTTGCGTTGATCGCTATTCTGCCGAATATCCTGCTGGATCTCGGCGTTGGCCATTCTTCCGCAAACGGCACCTCCGCTTTCGGCGGTACCGCTATTCTGATTATGGTCTCGGTTGCTCTGACTACCGTCAAGCAGATTGAGTCCCAGCTCCTACAATCCAACTACGAAGGACTTCTCAAGTAATGCGTTACGTACTCCTCGGCCCTCCCGGTGCCGGCAAAGGCACCCAAGCAGCAATCCTGAGCGAGAAGCTGTCTGTTCCGCACATCTCCACCGGTGACCTGTTCCGCGCCAACATTGGTGAGGGCACCCCGCTGGGCGTTGAGGCAAAGTCCTACATTGATGCCGGCAAGCTCGTTCCGACCGACGTCACCGCGAGCATGGTTGAAGATCGCCTTAACCAGGACGACGCTGCAAACGGCTTCCTGCTGGACGGCTTCCCACGCACCGTGGAGCAGGCTGGCATTCTGGCCGAGCTGCTCGAGAAGAAGGGCGTCAAGCTCGACGGAGTTATCAACTTCGAGGTTTCCGAGGACGTCGTCGTCGAGCGCATGCTGGCCCGTGGCCGCGCTGATGACAACGAGGAGACCATCCGCACCCGACTCGGCGTCTACCGCGACGAGACTTTCCCGCTCATCCAGCACTACGGCGATGAAATCATCAACGTCAAGGCTGAGGGCACCGTTGAGGAAATCAACGAGCGTACCCTGAAGGCTATGGGCAAGTAATACGCCATGGGATTTAGACGCCGCAGCAAAACCATTCCCGCACGCACCCCAGGTGAACTGGACGCGATGCAGGCCGCCGGAGAAATCGTCGGCAAAGCATTGCAAGCCGTGCGCGCCGCTGCGGCGTCTGGCGTATCTACGCTCGAGCTCGATGAAGTAGCCGAGCAAACAATCAGGGACTTGGGCGCTACCCCTACCTTCAAGGGATACGAGGGCTTCCCGGGTTCCATATGTGCCTCCGTCAACGATGTCATCGTGCACGGCATTCCGGGCAAAGACATCGTGTTGGCGGAAGGTGACTTGGTCTCCATCGACTGCGGCGCAACGCTCGACGGTTGGGTAGGAGACAGCGCGTGGACCTTCGGCGTGGGCAAGCTGGCCCCCGAAGCAACCGCGCTTAACGACGCCACGGCATGGGTTTTGGCTGAAGGGCTCAAGGCGATGGTCCCGGGCAACCGCTTGACGGATGTTTCGCACGCTCTTGAGCAAGCAACCTACCGCGCTGAAGATAAGTTCGGCGTTGATCTTTTCATTGTGGATGGCTACGGCGGCCACGGCATTGGCCACACCATGCACGAAGAACCTTATCTCGCGAACGAAGGAAAGCCGGGCCGCGGTCCGCTCATTCAAGAAGGTTCCGTTCTCGCGATTGAGCCGATGCTTACCCTGGGTACGGAAGATAACGCCGTGCTTGACGACGATTGGACTGTGGTCACCCTTGACGGCAGCCTCGCCGCTCACTGGGAACACACCGTAGCCGCGACTGCTAACGGCCCGCGAATCCTTACTCGTCGCTATTAGCTGAAAATCACGGGGGAGGACTGGGGTCGCGTCGAGTATGCGGATTCCACGTGAGGGTCTATACTCGTTGCCATGTCTAAACTTCGCCCCCGCAACGTGTCCTCTAAGGCACGTCGTGCCCTAGTTGCCCCTATGACCGCCGGCGTCATGACCGTCTCCGTCTTGGCAGGCGCCCCAGCTGCTTCCGCACAGACCGTTCCTTCCATCGAGTCCATGAGCTCCGATGCGCAGGCACAGATTGATGCCCTGACCGCGGACGCCCGCGCACAGATCGATAACTTCGTCGGTCAGTCCCGCGAGCAGGCTTGGAACACGCGTAATCAGATTCTCGATCAGGTCAAGGTTTTAAACCCTGCTGCGGCAGATGCTATTCAGCCGGCTGTTGACGCTGCAGTCAACGCTATCTTCCCAGGCCTGATTGACCAAAAGAACGCGGAAGCACGTGCGGCACGTGAGGCGCAGGAGCGTGCGCACGCAGAGCAGGTTGCACGCGAACATGCTGCGGCTGAGGCGGCTGCACGTGAGGCCGAAGCACAGCGCAAGCGCAACGAGTTTGACCGCGGCCCTTGCCCGGCGGATGCACGCGTCTGCGTTGACCTGAACGGCAAGCGCACCTGGCTGCAGGACAACGGCAACGTTTCTTACGTAGCATCTGCGATGTCTGCTGGCATGGCAGGTCAGGAAACCCCGCGCGGCACTTTCTACATCAACCGCAAGATCAAAGACGAGATCTCCCGCGAGTTCGGTAACGCGCCGATGCCTTACTCCATGTACTTCACCAACTCCGGCCACGCCTTCCACGAGGGTTCCCCGGCTTACGAGTCCAACGGCTGCATCCACCTGTCGCATCAGGATGCTGTTCGCTTCTGGAACGATGTGCCAGTCGGCTCCAAGGTTTTCATCTACTAAGCATCCAAAGCGCAGACGCTTTTAATCTCTTTCAAAGAGAATTCTCCCCGTGGAAGATAATTCCCCGGGGAGAATTTTTGCTTTATTGCCGCTTTGGCGCGTGTCTCTAAGAGTGCGCAGGTAGAGGAGTTTGTTTATTGCTCGCACGCAGCGTATGCTAAAGCGCTGGTGTATGTTTGCGGTCTTATTTACCGCGACGTCGCCAAGCAGTAGACACCAAACATGCAGGTGACACTCACTTGAAGTCACCTAGAAAAGTAGAGGTTATGGCTAAGGAAGGCGCAATCGAGGTCGAGGGTCGTATTATCGAGCCTTTGCCAAACGCAATGTTCCGCGTCGAGCTCGACAACGGACACAAAGTTCTTGCACACATTTCTGGCAAGATGCGTCAGCACTACATTCGCATCCTCCCAGAGGATCGCGTGGTTGTAGAGCTGTCCCCTTATGACCTAACCCGCGGACGCATCGTCTACCGCTACAAGTAAACACTGTAAGCCTCCTTACCCTCTGACATAGCGGCGCTATGTCTAGCCCACCTCAGGCTGCGATGGCCTGAGCCCGCACTGGTAAGTAGCCCACAGATCCGGCATCGGCCCGGGCGAAGTGCTGCATGGAGCGGGGCGGATAGGGAGAAAACCATCGTAACAACCCGAAAGGACACGCCACATGGCACGTCTAGCTGGTGTTGACCTTCCACGCAACAAGCGTATGGAGGTCGCTCTCACCTACATCTACGGCATCGGTCCAACCCGTGCCAAGGAATTGCTGGAAAAGACTGGCATTTCTCCTGACCTGCGCACCGACAACCTCGACGATGATCAGCTGTCGGCGCTGCGTGACGTAATCGAAGCTACCTGGAAGGTCGAGGGTGACCTCCGCCGCCAGGTTCAGGCTGACATCCGTCGCAAGATTGAAATTGGTTGCTACCAGGGCATTCGCCACCGTCGTGGCCTGCCGGTTCGTGGTCAGCGCACCAAGACCAACGCTCGTACCCGCAAGGGCCCGAAGAAGACGATCGCAGGAAAGAAGAAGTAATTCATGCCTCCAAAGACTCGCTCCGGCGCGCGTCGTACTGGCCGTCGCGTCGTAAAGAAGAATGTGGCCGCAGGCCACGCTTACATCAAGTCCACCTTCAACAACACCATCGTGTCTATCACTGACCCGTCCGGTGCTGTTATCTCTTGGGCATCCTCCGGCCACGTTGGCTTCAAGGGTTCCCGTAAGTCCACTCCGTTCGCTGCACAAATGGCTGCTGAGAACGCTGCTCGTAAGGCAATGGAGCACGGCATGAAGAAGGTCGACGTATTTGTTAAGGGTCCGGGCTCCGGCCGCGAGACCGCCATCCGTTCCCTGCAGGCTGCAGGCCTCGAGGTTTCCTCGATCACGGATGCAACCCCACAGCCGCACAACGGCTGCCGTCCAACCAAGCGCCGCAAGGTTTAAGGGAAAGGAAGAGGTAAGAAAATGGCTCGTTACACTGGCCCCGCTACCCGCGTATCCCGCCGTCTGCGCGTCGACTTGGTCGGCGGCGACATGGCATTCGAGCGCCGCCCGTACCCACCGGGACAAGCTGGCCGCAACCGCATCAAGGAATCCGAGTACTTGCTGCAGCTGCAGGAGAAGCAGAAGGCTAAGTACACCTACGGTGTTCTTGAGCGTCAGTTCCGTCGTTACTACGCCGAGGCTAACCGCCGCCCGGGCAAGACCGGTGACAACCTGGTCGTTCTGCTCGAGTCCCGCCTCGACAACGTCGTCTACCGCGCTGGCCTGGCAAACACCCGTCGCCAGGCTCGCCAGCTTGTCTCCCACGGTCACTTCACCGTGAACGGCAAGAAGATCAACGTTCCTTCCTTCCAGGTTTCGCAGTACGACATCATCGATGTTCGTGAGCGTTCCCAGAAGATGGAATGGTTCGAAGACGCTCAGGACCGCCTGGTCGATGCCAACGTACCGGCATGGCTGCAGGTTGTTCCTGAGACCCTGCGCATCCTCGTGCACCAGCTGCCCGAGCGCGCTCAGATCGACGTTCCGCTGCAGGAGCAGCTCATCGTCGAGCTTTACTCGAAGTAAACTTAGTAACCGAGTGCCCCGTTTGTGGCATTCGGAGAAGAGTGAATCTTCGAAACCTCAATCTTTACCCCTTCTACCGACGTCAAATAGCGGGCGTCGACAAGGAGATATTCAATGCTCATTTCCCAGCGTCCTCAGCTCACCGAGGAATTCATCGAGCCGTCTCGTTCCAAGTTCGTCATCGAACCGCTCGAGCCGGGCTTTGGTTACACCCTCGGTAACTCCCTTCGTCGTACCCTGCTGTCCTCCATCCCGGGTGCAGCAGTAACTTCCATCAAGATCGATGGTGTTCTCCACGAGTTCACCACCATCAACGGTGTGAAGGAAGACGTCTCTGAGATCATCCTCAACATCAAGGGCTTGGTTCTGTCCTCCGACTCTGACGAGCCGGTTGTTATGTACCTGAGCAAGGAAGGCCCAGGTGTTGTTACCGCGGGCGATATCCAGCCGCCGGCTGGCGTGGAGATCCACAACCCGGATCTGCACATCGCATCCCTGAACGACACCGCCAAGCTGGACATGGAGCTCGTCGTCGAGCGTGGCCGCGGCTACGTTCCAGCAGCACCGACCTCTGGTGAAATCGGACGCATTCCGGTTGACCAGATTTACTCCCCGGTTCTGCAGGTCTCTTACAAGGTCGAGGCAACTCGTGTTGAGCAGCGCACCGACTTTGACAAGCTGATCATCGACGTCGAAACCAAGAACTCGATTTCTGCCCGCGACGCCCTGGCTTCCGCCGGCGGCACCCTGGTCGAACTCTTCGGCCTGGCTCGCGAGCTGAACAATGCTGCTGAGGGCATCGAGATTGGCCCGTCCCCGCAGGAGACGGAGTACATCGCGGCCTACAGCATGCCTATCGAGGACCTGAACTTCTCCGTTCGTTCCTACAACTGCCTGAAGCGTCAGGAGATCCACACCGTTGGTGAGCTCGCAGAGTGCACCGAGTCGGACCTGCTGGATATCCGCAACTTCGGCCAGAAGTCGATTAACGAGGTAAAGATCAAGCTGGCTAACCTGGGCCTGGCTCTCAAGGACACCCCTGAGGACTTCGACCCAACCCAGCTTGAGGGTTACGACGCAGAAACCGGTGACTTCAAGGATCCGTCTGCGGACGATTCCGAGTAAAGCACCACACTGACCTGCGGCCCGAGCTTATGCTCGCCGCGCGCTCACTTTATCCGCACACGAGGAGTACATAATGCCAACCCCTAAGAAGGGTGCCCGTCTCGGCGGCTCCGCTACCCAGCAGGCTCACCTGCTGAGCAACCTGGCTGCTAGCCTGTTCGAGCACGGCGCAATCAAGACCACCGATGCTAAGGCGAAGATGCTTCGTCCTTACGCTGAGAAGATCATCACCAAGGCTAAGTCCGGCACCCTTGCTGACCGCCGCGCAGTGCTGAAGCTCATCCCGCACAAGGATGTTGTTGCGCACCTGTTCGACGAGCTGGGCCCGAAGTTCGAAGGCCGTGAGGGCGGCTACACCCGCACCATCAAGCTGGAGAACCGTACCGGCGACAACGCCCCGATGTCCCAGATCTCCCTCGTTCTCGAGGAGACCGTGACCTCCGAGGCAACCCGCGCTACCCGCGCAGCCGCTTCCAAGCAGGCTGAGGCTGAAGAAGCTAAGGCTGAGGAAGCACAGGCAGAAAACACCGAGGCTTCCTCCGAGGAGTCCGCAGAGTAGTTCTGCCTAATCCTTAAAAGGCCGCACCGCCGCGCCATCTTTTCCAGCCCGTTAGAGTTGGGGGAGACTGGCAAGGGGTGCGGCTTTTGCCGTATTCGGCTTTGTTAAACTGGGCAGTCGCTAAAATGCAACAACCCTAATACTCCTAATACTGCAGAAAGGTCCCAAATCTCTCGAAATGACTCCACTGTTTTCCGTTCTGTACGTCATCGGCATTACCGCTGAGTCGATGACCGCCGCCCTTTCTGCGGGCCGGCAGAAGCTAGATCTGTTTGGCGTGATGCTCATAGCGTCGATTACTGCTCTAGGCGGCGGAACGGTGCGTGACATTGTCTTGGGTGCTTATCCCTTGACCTGGGTGGGCGAGCCGATGTATCTCCTAGTGGTGCTCGCCGCATCGATTGTCACGGTGTCCATGTCATTTTTGATGCACTACTTTAGGCACCTTTTCTTGCTTCTCGACGCCCTAGGCCTTGCTGTATTCAGCGTGCTCGGCGCCCAGAAGGCTTTGCATTTGGGCCATGGTTTCTTGATTGCAGCAACAGCGGCAGTAATCACCGGTGTCTTTGGCGGCATCCTGCGTGACCTGCTTTCGGACCGCGTCCCGCTCGTATTTTCTGGCGAGTTCTACGCCTCGATTTCGCTGCTCGCGGTCTGCGTCTACATGGGCCTGCTTCACGTTGATGTTGGTGAGCACAACGCCGCGATCATCACCGTTGTCGTTGCCTTCTTGGCGCGCATCGCGTCGATGTATTACGGCAAGGGGCTGCCGGTTTTCGAATACAGAGGCGCAGATCAGCCCATCGACCCGCGAATTCGCCTATCTGCGCGCATGGTCAAAGCGGGTGCGCGAAAGGCAAAGCGGACCCTGCACTTAGATCGGGCTAGCTACGTCGCGATGAGCAAGCTGCGCCCGCCGATGCGCTTGCGCATGACGCGCAATAAACAAGACTGGGATCTCAACAGTGATGGCCCTGGACAAGGGAGTTAATTAAGCATGCGTCTGCGTATCGATCTGTCCTATGACGGCACGGATTTTCATGGCTGGGCCCGGCAGAAGGGCGAGCTGCGTACGGTGCAGCAGGTTCTCGAAGACAATCTTTCGATGATCCTGCGCCATGAGGTCGAACTGACCGTGGCAGGGCGCACGGATGCCGGTGTGCATGCGGCAGGCCAGGTCGCGCACTTCGACATTCCAGCTAGTGCACTCGAGCAGCGATCGATTGATGGGGACCCGGTAAAGCTCGTGCGTCGCCTAGCGAAGCTCCTTCCGGAAGACGTTCGCGTACATGACTGCCAGCAAGCACCAGAGGGCTTTGACGCGCGCTTTTCGGCCCTTGAGCGCCACTACGTTTACCGCATCAC
Organism: Corynebacterium sp. HMSC036D03; assembly: GCF_001836185.1. Lineage (NCBI taxonomy): Bacteria > Bacillati > Actinomycetota > Actinomycetes > Mycobacteriales > Corynebacteriaceae > Corynebacterium > Corynebacterium sp. HMSC036D03. The sequence goes on along the minus strand of NZ_KV827737.1, from coordinate 204,778 downwards.
GACGCATCCGCGCGGGGCATTGCCGACGCGCGCCCGCGACACTGCGGTCTGGCCGAAGGCGGTGGACATCGAGGCAATGCAGCAAGCCGCGGAGCAGTTAGTTGGCTTGCATGACTTCGCCGCCTTTTGTAAGGCAAAGCCGCATGCCACGACAATTCGCGACCTTTTGTCTTTTGAGTGGGTCGATGTATCTACCCCGAGCGAGCCGCAGCTTTATGAAGCCCGCGTGGGCGCCGACGCCTTTTGCTGGTCGATGGTTCGCTCACTCGTGGGTTGCTGCTTGCGGGTAGGCGAGGGCTCCCGGGGAATCGACTTTGCCGCGGAGATGCTCGCTTTGAACTCCCGTTCTTCCCACATTCCGCTAGCGCCGGCAAAGGGGCTTAGCCTGGTCCAGGTGGACTATCCGGCAGATGCTGATTTGGCGGCGCGTGCTGCGCAGACCCGTGACCGTCGCACTGCGGATGAGCTTTCGCTGGGTTAAGCTAACGCGTGGAATGACAAAACTAGGGCAGTAGGGGTGCTGCCTTGTTTGAGGGGGGAAATTCTGCATGTCACGTCCAATGCCGACGACGAAAGCACAGGTATCCGGGCATAAATTTTTGCAGCGCCGCGTGGAGCATGGCCTGGTACTTGGCGATATTCGCATGATTCATGATCCTTTAGCGAGCCGGCGCCGCGCCCTCATCTTTGGGATCATCGCAGTGTCGTTTCTGGCTATCGGCTCGGGAATGCTCGCGTGGCTCCAGCCCAATCCCAATCCGGGCGATGCACCCATCGTGCGCTCGCAGGAAGGCCAGCTTTTCGTTCTGGTTAATGAGTCCTATCATCCGGTGAGCAATTTGGCCTCCGCGCGCCTTATCGCGGGAGAGCCGGCGGCGCCCCAGGCCATGGGCAATGAGTTCTTGAGCAATGCGCGGCTTGGCACTCCGCTAGGAATTGCCGATGCCCCAGATTACTTGGCCGATCCTGCAACCCCGGCACAAGGCTGGGCGGCCTGTTATGCGGCCGCAGCTGACGAGGACAAAGAAAATCCCACCACGATTGATGGGGAAGGCAGCCGGCCCGGGGAGACTGTGGTACTGGCCAACGCCAAGGTTGAGCACCTCCGCAGTGCGGAGGCGGCGTTGGTTTCCACAGGTGGCAAGGAATGGCTATTGACTTCGGCAGGGCGCGTAGAGCTGCCTTCTGCTGCCTCGACGCAGGGCCGCGTGCTACGCCGCGGCATTGGCGTGCGCGATGATTCCTATGTGTGGCAGATCCCGGAGGATCTGCTGAATGCCTACGCGGAGCTTCCGCCGCTGCGCTTTCCTGAGCAAACCCCGCAGATTTTAGACACCGGCGATGATCTGTGGGTGCGCGTAGGCGCAGGCGATGAGCAGAGCGTGGCCTCGATTACTCCTACGCAGGCAGAGATGCTGGCAGGCATGGGCGCCTCGCGCGAATCGGTCGATGGCGCCGAAGTCGCCGCGCTTTCCGACGCCGCGTTACCCTTCAACCTGCCCGCCAATTCATATGATTTCCTGTCTCCAGGTCGTGGTTGGCTCTGCGCGGATGAGCGGGGCGGAACGGTCTTTAGCCCCGCGGTTGAGGCTACTGTGTCTATTGTCGGCAAGGCCACTGCTGATCGGTTCGCTGGCTTGGAAGCTGGCGGTGTAGGCATAGACAGCGGCCACGGTTTCCATGTGGTTTCGGCGACGGGTATCAGGCACTCCGTGGCACAAGGTGCACTGGTCGAAGCACTGGGCACGACCACGCAGGCAAAAGTCCCGTGGGAAATCTTGCGGTTGCTGCCGGAGGGCTCGCCTCTAGACCGCGAAAACGCCTTGGCGAGCCAGGGCGGCGATGAGGGAACCGAGTAGAGCGCCAGCTTCTAATTTCTAGTGCTGCTTGGCGCGCCGCAGCGTTGCGGCGATAACGCCAGCAAGGCCGAGCAGGCCAAGCAAAGTCATAAGCCGGGTTGGTGCCTGGCTGCGATGCACGGCAGCTGGGTAGACGGTGACTGTCTTTTCTTCGTCTTCTGCCTCAGCGTTTTTGTCATCGTCTTGTGACCGGTGAATGGTGAGGGCTTGCAGCGGATCGATGAAGCCGTGGCCTGGCTCGGCGGCGGCATAGATACGCTCGCGCAGCTGCGCCGCTGAATCGTGCGGATAGCGTTGGGCGAGTAGTGCCACGGTTCCCGTGACCACTGGCGCTGCAAAAGAAGTGCCGTGGAACGCGGCAGTCTGCTTGCCATCGGTGCTTTTGGCTTCTGCCCACTGATTACCCGGTGCAAGGGCGAGCGGGACGTGGCCTTCGGCGCTTAGCTCTGGTGCTCCATTGCGGGCAGGGATGGAATAGTCCGCGACCTCGTGCGCGGTAGAAAGCGCGCCCACTGCGAGAACGGTATCCGCATGTGCTGGATAGACGGTGTCTTCTTTGGTGCATCCATCGGAAGAAGCATTGCCCGATGCCGCAACGATGACCGTTCCTTCGTGCTCTGCGCGTTGGAGCGCGGCGTTGAGATCGTGGGTGTCGACGCGGTCGGCGGCGTCGCTTGGAACGCAGGAAACCACCGAGATGTTAATGACCTTGGCCTGTTCATCCAAGGCGCGGTTTAATGCGGCGGCCAAAGTCTCCAGCGTGCCGGAGGTACTTTCTGAGTCGGCAGCGCGGTGCCGATAGTGCGCGCTGGTTTGCCGGATGGATAAAATCTCCGCCCGCGGCGCAATGCCGATGTCATAGCCTGCGATGACGCCCGCAACCGCGGTGCCATGTACATCGCAGTCCCGCAAAGGATCTGGTTCTTCGGGCGTGACAAAGTCATCCACGCCGCGCAAAGCACGCAGCTGCGGGTGTGGGCTGATACCAGTGTCGATGATGGCAACTTTGATTCCCTCGCCCGTGGCAAAGGAATGCAACCGCGCCCGATATGCGCTTTGCTCCGCTGAGGTATGCGGTGACTGCGCTGCGGCAATCGGCTGTGCACAGGCGACGTCGGGTTCACGCGCCGACGCTAGGGTCGGCGCGGTAAATGCAGAAATTGCTGCTGCCGAGGGAAATCCCGCTAGCAGTAGTGCGGCGAGCTTTTTCTGGACGACTTTTGAGTTCACCATGTTGGGCCTATCCCAGTCCGCGGATGAGGAAGAACAGGCCTGCCACATGCGCGGCGAGCGGCAAGCACGCGGCCACCGCGATGGTTTCGGCGCGTTCGTACCAGGCAATCGTGGTGGGCTCAGCCGCTGCAATCTTGTGCGACCACAGCGGGGTAGAGGCCATCGCCGCCACAATGATGAACCCAAGCACGCTCATCACCCACAGGCTCCACGGGGCTGGATGAGCAAGCTCTTGCCAACCCCGTCCCACAAGCACCACAGCGGCGGTACCGGCCGCCAGCGCACACGTGGAAAGCGCCCAACTGGAGACCACCCGGGCGTGCCGCACGGAATGCAATACCGTGGCACCGGCTAAGGCCAGGCATAAAAGCTGTGCGAATAATGCGGCTACGGCGTCCGAACGGCTCAACGGCATTCCTGCTACAACCATGAGGCTGGGAATGCCGGCGATGGCTGCGCCGATGCAGATGCCCTCATATGCAAGCCCGGCGCGCTGTGCCCGCGCATCGACGTCGCTTTGTACCGAGTCGGAGACGTTGAGGCTTTGCCCAGCGGTGGGAAGTTGCGGGACCTTGAGCCCGGCTAGGTGAGTAGACAGTGAGGCGGCGTTCGCCAAGACAAAGACCATGGCCAGCAACAAACAGGCAGCACCGGCAGCAGGTACAACCTCGGGGGCTGTGGGACCAGCGAGTCCGGCGGACTGCGCGCCGGGTAGATAGCTGCCGGCCGCGCCAACTGCGAAAAGTATCGCGGCGGAGATGGTCAACATGGCCAGTCGGGTTCCGCCGAGTCGCGCCATATGGCAGGCACATAAAGCAAGAAGTGCGCCGGCGCAGGCGGCCCATATTCCCCACGGCATTTCATCTTGCGCGGGCGCAACAAACAGCCAGCCCGCTGCGCTAGCAGCAAGGATGAAAAGGCTCGTTATAAGCGTCGAACGCGTCCATAGCGCGAGGGCGAATGCGCCAAGGGCACACGCCGCTGCCGCCGCTGCGAGACCCGCGAGCGCCGCGATGATGCAGCTGGCGCCGAGCAAACCACAACTTGCCCACAGCGTGGCAGTGCGCGCGGGTTTAGCATCGGCGGCATCGTGTGCAAGTGCTTCTGCCGCATCGCGCACGATGGGCGCAGGCTTGTCAGTGACTTGCTCGATGAGAAGCAGACTGCCATCGTGCAGTGGCGTGCGCTCCAGAGCCGTGCTCAGCGCAATGGCCTTTCCACCAGCGGTGCTGGCTTGGAGCGGGACGGTGAAGATAGGGGCGTCGACAAGCAGCAAAAGCTCGCCCAATGCCTCCCCGATACTGACGTTTAAGGGCAAACAAACGTCAGCCTCTTTGCGGAATTCACCGATGTTGAATCGAACCGTAAGCCGCACAGATTGTGTGGGCGCGATGCTTGGCGCATGCCTCATGTGCAAAAATCCTCCCCCGAGAATCCTGAAGGCGCCAAAATTATTGGCTTTTGCCTTCTCCCCCTTGCCTATAGGCACACATTGTGGCTTACTAGTGGCAACGTGTCCACCGCAGTCAACATTTTGGTGTCTGCGTGTTTGGCCACGAAGGTAGCTGGGGTGCTGCCTCGTGGTTTAGATAAGCAGGAAAAGCGTGTGGGCGCGGCACAAAAATCGGAGGGATTTTATTGGGGGGAATGATGTCCATTCTTGGGCTTTCGCGCGAGAAAATTGTCGAACCTTTAGACAGCGCACTTCGCGAGCCGGCTCCGCCGCTTCCGCAGGCAGGCATTGATGCAGAGCCAGTTCCGGAGGCCGTACGCCCGCAGCCCGTGCCGCTGATTAGGCTGCTCATGCCGATTGTCATGGTGGCTGCGATGTTGGGCATGGTCGCGCTCATGGTGTTGGGAGCAGGGCCTGGCCGCCGTATTAGCCCGATGAGCTTGATGTTCCCGCTCATGATGTTGGCCTCTGTGTTCATGATGATAAATCCGCAGGGTGGCTCCCAGGATCCGGATGAGACGCGGCGGACTTACTTGCGGCATTTGAAAGCGCTGCGGGAGAAGGTTCTTGAGGTCTCTGCCGCGCAGCGCGCGCATGAGGAACATCGCAACCCGGCGCCGGCTCAGGTCGCGGCGTTGGTGGGAAGCTACCGGATGTGGGAGCGCAATGCCGATGCCCCGGATGCATTGGAGGTGCGGGTGGGAACTGGCCCGATGTCGCTGTGTGTGCCTATCAACGTGCCGGACTCAGGAGCTACGGAAGACCTTGACCCAGTCTGTGCGGTCAGTGTGCGCCATACGGTCAATGCTTTGCGCACGTTGGCGCAGATGCCGGTGGTCATACAGATTCAGGCTTTCAATTATCTGGGGCTTAGCGGAGAAAATGCCGCTGGTGTAGCGCGCGCTATGGTGGCGCATTTGGCAGTGGCGCATGGCCCGGAAACGCTGGGAATTGAGGTTTATCCGCAGGCCAGTGGGCCGTGGGAATGGGTGAAGTGGTTGCCCCATGCACGCGCCCCGAAAAAGGCGCGCTTTCGCATCGTGCTTGTCGACGCCACAGCAATCCCACCGCATGAGGACCTTTGGGCAGAAGAGGAAATAACGGCCTATATCTGTGTAGGAGTGCAACGCTTTACGCCGCTTGGTCAAAGGGCCGAAGAAGACGGCATCTTCTTGGTGGCCGATGACAAGCTACAGGTAGTAACCGCCGCCGGGGAGGAAGTTCTCGGTGTGCCGGACATGGTTTCAGCGCCCGATGCTTTATTGCTTGCCCGAAACTTAGCGCGCTTTCGCAGGCCAGATTCTTATCGCGGGATTAAGACTCGCAAGCACAAAAATGACCTTCTGGATCTGGTCGGGGTGCGTGATGTGGATGAGCTTGCTGCCAGCGGGATGTGGCATGGCCGCGCCGGGGAACAGCGGCTGAAAGTGCCGATTGGCTTGGACGAGGTTGGGCAGCCGGTCTTTCTCGATTTGAAAGAATCCGCCCAGGGCGGAATGGGCCCACACGGGCTATGTATCGGCGCCACCGGCAGTGGCAAGAGCGAGCTCCTTCGAACACTCGTGACGTCTTTGGCGGCCACACATACGCCGGCCGAGTTGAACCTGGTGCTCGTGGATTTCAAGGGCGGCGCCACCTTTTTGGGCTGTGATTCGCTACCGCACACCTCGGCGGTGATTACCAACCTGGAGGATGAATCCACGCTAGTAGAGCGCATGCACGATGCTATCTCCGGCGAGATGAATCGCCGCCAGGAGCTGCTGCGTGCGGCGGGTAACTTCGCCAACGTCGATGCCTTCAATGCTTCGGCGTCTGCGGTTGGAAAATTCGGTCCGTTGCCGGCGCTAGTCATCGTGGTCGACGAGTTCTCGGAGTTATTGGGGCAGCATCCTGATTTCGCAGAGCTTTTCGTCGCGGTGGGCAGGTTGGGCAGGTCTTTGCATGTGCACCTGCTTTTGGCATCGCAGCGCCTGGAAGAAGGCCGATTGCGCGGGCTGGATTCGCACCTTTCTTATCGCATCGGTTTGAAAACGTTTTCCGCAGCCGAATCCCGTCAGGTACTTGGTGTCACGGATGCTTATCATCTGCCAGCCCAGCCGGGCGCGGGCTATCTCAAGACGGATGCCGATGCCCCAGTAAGCTTCCAGGCCACGTATGTATCGGGTCCGGTTGAACGCCAAATTCCCGTGGCTGTCGGTTCCTCCGAGGAAGGCGAGGTAGCTGCGCATGTCGCGCGCGGGCGAGTCAGCCTTTTCAATGGCTGGTCCGAAAATACGGATGAGGATGCAAAGCCTTCACAACCAGATACGCAGACGGTGGTGGACGATACACAAACGCTTCTCGACGCCGTGGTCTCCGCCGCCGCAAGTGAGGCACAACGCCGTCAGCAGAAAGCACATCGTATCTGGTTGCCGCCGCTGCCTGATGTAGTGGAGCTTTCCAAGGTGGTGGGTAATACCCGCGAGCAATTGGCAGAACAAGCAGGGCCGCCGAACCTGGAAGCGGCGCTCGGCATCATCGATAGGCCATATCACCAGCGCCAGGATCGCCTCCTCGTAAACCTCGCAGAAAAAGGCGGCCATCTAGCCATTTGCGGCGGGCCGCAATCGGGTAAATCCATGGCGTTGCGCAGTCTAGTGAGCACCTTGGCGGTGCTGAACCTGCCTACACAGGTGCGCTTCTACGTCATCGATTTAGGCGGCGGGGACTTAGCTCCATTGGAGCGTCTCCCGCATGTCGCCGGTGTGGCTGGACGAGCAGAACCCGAAAAGGTCCGCCGCATCGTGGATGAAGTAGTAGGGTATATTCGGTGTCCAAGTGAGACCCATACTTTTCTGGTAATCGATGGCTGGCACCACATTGGTACGGCTGGTGCGGAATACGAGGATTTATCTGAAGCTATCACCGGCATCGTTGCCGATGGTGCCTCAGCCAATATCCATGTGGCGGTAAGCACGAACCGTTGGACCAGCCTGCGGCCAAACGTGCGTGACCTTATTTCTCAACGATTGGAGCTGCGCCTCGGCGAGGCGATGGATTCGCTCATCGACCGAAAGGCCCAGCAAAAACTGCCGAGCGCGCCGGGGCGGGGCCTTACTGGGGAAGGCGAGAACATGCTCATTGCGGTAACTGCCAATCAGGACATCGCTCACGTCGGGCGTCTGCATGCGGACTCACTTCCTGCCCCGGCTCTGAAAATGCTGCCGGATAGGCTTGATGAGGTACCCGCTCAAGATGCAGAAGCTGGTATCCCATGGGGAATTGGTGGACCGGATCTCGAGCCGCTTTATTGGAACCCAGACACGACTGCGCATGTTGTTTGCGTGGGCTCTCAAGGCTCCGGAAAATCTACCTTCCTGCGCACCCTGGTTCGTGGAATCGAGGCATTCCCGCGTGAGGAAGCCCGCTTGGTTGTTTTGGATCAGCGCCGCGCCCACCTGGGGGAGTTCAACCCTGAGATGGTCGCTGCTTACGCGGCAAACACCGCCGCCTGCCAACAAGTCATCAGCGATACCGTACGCACCCTGGAAGCCCGAATGCCCGGCGCGGAAGTGACCCCGTCCGAGTTGGCGGCCCGCTCGTGGTGGGAGGGGCCGGAGATCTATCTAGTCATTGAGGACCTTGATCTCATAAGCGAGATCACTTTGGCGCCGCTCCTTGAGCTGCTTCCGCATGCCCGGGACATTGGCCTCCACCTCATCATCAGCCGCAAGTCTGGCGGAATCTCGCGCGCCTTGTTTAGCCAATTCCTCTCTGCAGTACGTGACCTGCAGCCGGCGGTATTCCTTCTTGATTCCGATCGCGAGGAGGGCACCATTTTCGGACTTAAGCCAGCGGTCCAACCAGCTGGCCGGGGCCAATGGTCCGTCCGCGGGGCGCTTATCGGCATTGCCCAATCTCTCTACACCGAACCAAACCAGGAGAATGACTCATGAATTCCATCTTGACCGGCGACAATCCCGCTACTGGTTGGACAGAAACCGAAACTCTCGTCGTTACCATTTTGGATGCTGCCACCATCTTTGAAGGCCCTGAAACCGTCTACCGTTATGACCTGCCAGGCACGGGCATCGTCGAAGGCTGGGCGTTAAACGCCGTCGTGGAACAATGCGTGAAAATCTGCGGTCCGCAATGGCCGCAGGTTAACGCCGAGGTGATCGTTGATATTTCCGGTACCGCCGTATCTTTCGAAGCGGCAGAAATTCTGCGTCGCCAGCTCGCTGTAACCGGAGTATCCGTAGCTCCCAGTGAGGAAGAAGACTTTGCGAGGCCTGCCTCGCAACCCGGCCCACCAGAGAGTGGGCCACTAGAAAATGAAGCGGTAGAAAACGCTGAATTTTCAGCCGGACAACCGGCACAAATGTTGCGAACAAATAACGGCGAAGAATCCGGTGATAACACCAGCCTTAAGCCAGAAAAACTACGCGTTAAAAAGGACGGCATTGTAAGCAAGGTGGCGCTGCCGGGCTGGTTCGATCCCTTCTACGCCTCCATAGCGGCAATCGTGCTCATTGTCGCTGTCCTTTCATGGTGGGCAGTGGGGCGAAGTACCGAGACTGCACCAGCGGCGAAGGCGGTGCCTTCGGAAGAGGAGGCATCGCCAAGCGCTTCTGCAAAAGAAAGCATGAGCGCTAACACGGAAGATGAGGCACAGCCGGAACTCGCGCCGGGCCAAAAAGAACTCGATGTTGAGGGCATGCACGTGGTCTTGCCCCTTGGATTTCAAACGGAGGTCAAAGACGGGCTCGTCACGGCAACTGGCGAAGACCCCAACCTGCGAATTCTGCTTGCAGCCGATCCACTCTATGCAGTGCCAGCCGACATGCTCTTGAAGGAACTCCATGCCGAAATCGAGGCCGATCCCGCCCTAGGCGAGGCTCACGAAGAAGCAGGCCGGCTTTCTTACACAGAAGACCCCGGAGATGGTTCCAAGATCGCGTGGATGACGTGGGCTGACAAGGACCATCAGCTATCCGTGGGTTGTCATACAAGGTACGAGGCCAACGTGGTGCAAAAGGCTGCCTGCCGCATGGCCGTGGAATCGCTGGTCAAAAAGATCTAAAAAATCTGGCGCTGTGGGAACCGCTTGCGGAAAAGGACAGTCCAATAAAGATGAGAAAGCCGCACTCGGCTTTTTCGGGGGAAATACACACCACTTGAGCCCAAAGGGAGGGGCAAGAAATGACTCAGCTGTTCAAGACTGAAGCCGATGTAATGGTGGCCACCGCTGGCCGCGTGGACACCACCAACGATGAAGTGCAGGGGGAACTGACTCGTCTCCAGGGCGTAGTGGATTCTGTACGAGCTAACTGGGACGGCCGTGCACAGGTCTCCTTCGACAACCTGATGCAGCGCTACAACACCTCGGCGCAGCAGCTGCGCGAGGCACTGACCTCGATTTCTGACAATATCCGTGACAACGCACGTCACTTCGATGACGTCGAGGCCACCAACGCACAGGCATTCAGCAACGTCGGCGGCGCGGGCCTCGCGCTTTAAACACACATCATTGGCAAATACTGGACAAGAAGAAAAGGAAGAAAGCATGTCTGCCATCAAGTACGAATTTGGTGCCATCGCCGGCGCTGCCGCTGATATCAACTCCACCTCCGGCCGCATCAACGGTCTGCTCGGTGACCTGAAATCCACCCTGCAGCCGATGGTTGCTACGTGGGAAGGCGAGTCGGCTGCTGCATATAACGAAGCACAGGCTAAGTGGGATAAGGCAGCGGCGGAGCTCAACACCGTGCTGGCCACCATCTCGAAGACCGTCTCGCAGGGCAACGACGCAATGAGCGACGTCAACCGCCGCGCAGCTGCAAGCTGGGGGTAAAAGCTTTCACGCGCACAAGCGCGCAGCCGGGCCCAGAATTTCACCGTTAGAGCAGGGGTTTCAGGAGGCGAACGCAACCAGCTGCGTGTTTTAGAAAAGTTCCTTGCACTACTTTTGGCAACAGCCTTTAGTGGGGCAGGGGACTTTTGGCGTTTTAGCGGCGTTTTGGGTTTTAAGCTGCGCCCGAGTAGAGTTATAGCCCTATGTGTTCGCGCTGTTTTATAGCGCGCGTTTTCTGCAGGTCCCCACCGGCCGCTGTAGCAAAGCGTTTGGGCATTCATAGCGTTGGCCGGCAGTCCTCAGACAGACTTTCAAGGAGTCATTTTGTCTACTTTCCACCCGAAGAGCGGTGACATCACCCGCAAGTGGTACGTCATCGACGCTACCGATGTGGTACTGGGCAAGCTTGCTTCCACCGTTGCAGACATGCTGCGCGGTAAGCACAAGCCACAGTTCGCACCGAACGTTGATTGCGGCGACCACATCATCATCCTGAACGCGGACAAGATCCACGTTTCCTCTAACAAGCGCGAGCGCGAGATGCGCTACCGTCACTCCGGTTACCCGGGCGGCCTGAAGTCCATGACTCTTGGTCAGTCCCTGGACACCAACCCGGTTCGCGTTATCGAAGAAGCTGTTAAGGGCATGATGCCGCACAACAAGCTTTCCGACGCCTCCATCAAGAAGCTGCACGTCTTCGTTGGTGAGGAGCACCCTTACGCCGGTCAAAAGCCGGAGACCTTCGAGTTTAAGCAGGTGGCACAGTAATGACCGAGCAGAACATCGCAAACGCTGACAACAACGTAGCCGACGCTGCCGACATCGCTGCAGCAACCACTGCGACCGAGGAGTTCACCAACACCATCGGTGATTCCATCGCTACTTCCACCGAGGCAGAGGCTGAGGCCGCTGCTCCGATCCACGAGGGCCCGATCCAGACCGTCGGTCGCCGTAAGCGCGCCGTCGCTCGTGTTCGCCTCGTTGCTGGTTCCGGCGAAATCACCGTTAACGGTCGTTCCTTCGAGAACTACTTCCCGAACAAGCTGCACCAGCAGGACATCCTCCTGCCGCTGACCCTGCTTGAGCGCGAAGGCCAGTTCGACATCAAGGTCACCGTTGCAGGTGGCGGCCCGACCGGCCAGGCAGGCGCTCTGCGTCTGGCTATCGCTCGTGCACTCAACGTCTACAACCCGGCTGACCGCGCTGCCCTCAAGAAGGCTGGCCTGCTCACCCGTGACGCACGTGCCGTCGAGCGTAAGAAGGCTGGTCTGCACAAGGCACGTCGTGCCCCGCAGTACTCCAAGCGTTAATCCTTCGCTTACGTACAGCTCAAGCCGTTGCTTCCTTTTGGAGGCAGCGGCTTTTGCCGTTTTCGCACCCCGCAAGGCTTACCTCATGCTGCGTGGTGGTGGGGCCAACGTGCATAATTGGATCCATGACTCGACTTTTTGGAACCGACGGTGTTCGCGGTCTTGCGAACTCGAAGCTCACCCCAATCTTGGCTCTGCAGCTGGGACAAGCAGCGGCGGAAGTGCTTACCGCCAACCGCGAGTCCTACGAGCGGCGGCCCCTGGCCATCATCGGCCGCGATCCCCGCGTCTCTGGCGAGATGCTGGATGCTGCTATTGCTTCCGGTCTGGCCTCCCGTAGCGTCGACGTCGTGCGGGTGGGCGTTTTGCCCACCCCAGCTATTGCCTTCCTGACCGATGATTATGGGGCAGACCTGGGCGTGATGATTTCCGCATCCCATAACCCGATGCCGGACAATGGAATTAAGTTCTTCTCCGCAGGCGGCAAGAAGCTGCCTGACGACGTCGAGGATCAGATCCAGGCCGCCATGGAGACGCTGACCGAACATGGTCCAACGGGCACCAAGCTGGGCCGCATCATCTCCGAGGCACCAGACGGCCGCGAGCGCTACCTGAAGCACCTAGCGGAGGTCGTTACTACCGACCTCAGCGGCATCAAGGTCGTTGTGGATGCAGCAAACGGCGCCGCCTCCAAGGTCGCACCGAAGGCGTACGCGGACGCGGGTGCTGAGGTCATTGCCATCCACAATAAGCCGAACGCCTTCAACATCAACGAGGATTGCGGTTCTACCCACATCGAGAAGGCCCAGGCGGCCGTCGTCGAGCACGGCGCTGACCTCGGCCTGGCACACGACGGCGACGCTGACCGCTGCCTGGCTGTCGACGCCGAGGGAAACGTCGTCGACGGTGACCAAATCATGGCCCTTCTGGCAGTGGGCATGAAGGAAGAAAATGACCTGCGTTTCAACACCCTCGTTGCAACGGTGATGTCCAATCTCGGACTGAAGCTTGCCATGCAGGAGCAGGGAATTGAGGTCAAGGAGACCGCCGTCGGTGACCGCTATGTCTTGGAAGAGCTCAACCGCGGCGATTATTCGCTCGGTGGTGAGCAGTCTGGTCACTTGGTGCTGCCGGATGACTGCACCACTGGCGACGGCACGCTGACCGGCCTTTCCATCATGGCTCGCATGGCTAAGTCCGGTAAGTCGCTACAGGAGCTGGCTTCCGTGATGACCGTGTTGCCGCAGGTGCTTATCAACGTCCCGGTTTCCGATAAGTCCAGCATCATGGCTTCCCAGGAAGTCCAGGACGCAATCGCTGAGGCCGAGTCTGAGCTCGGCAGCACCGGCCGCGTTTTGCTGCGTCCTTCTGGCACGGAGGAGCTTTTCCGTGTGATGGTTGAGGCAGCTGAAGAAGAGCAGGCACGCAAGGTAGCAGGACGTCTTGCAGCTGTCGTTGCTGCTGTATAAGCAGCCTTTGCGCATAATTTAAAAGCCAGCCTGTGCGGTGAATTTTCCGTGGTGGGCTGGCTTTTGCAATTAGTGGGGAACCGAAGGCGGTTGTGGACAGTCCAATAAGGGCAAGAATGAATCTTGGCAGGCCAAGGAGTGCCCACAGTGACTGACGTATTTTTCGACGAGCAAGATGTATCCCAGCGCTTAAACCGCGTGATTGAGGAAAACCAAGCCCAGCGCAGCGCCCACATGGCGGATGTTCCCGCCTTTTCCCCGGCGGCGGCAGGCCGCGACTTTGCCGGGCAAGGCGCGCGCATCCAGGCCATGTTGGAAAGGCTGCACTCGCGCGGTGTCTGGCGCTTGGATAACATCACCGCCACCGCGGAGGCTGCCCGCGCCCAGATTAAGGAATTCTCTGCCTTGGACGAGGCCAACGCGGCAAGCCTTACCCACGTGGAGCCATCCTTTGGCGGTGGGGTCCGATGAGCACCACGAAGTCTTTGTTAGGGGATTATTCGCAGGCCGTCTCCCAGTTTCAGGCCGCCAGCCAGGGCAGCTATGCAGGCCCCAGCACGCCACTAGATTTGCTGGGCAGCATGATTGGTTCCGTCGATGGAATCAAGCCACAGGAACTGGTGCGCGGTACTTCCGCCGCGATGGGCGGACGCCGGCCTGCCCGCGGTGGCGGTGGGCTGAAAGGCTTCCTAGTGGGAACGGTGCTGAGCATCGCGGGAAATGCCCTGATGGATCACCTCGGCGGAGTACAGAAGGACTTTGAGCAAGAGCGCGACGAGGCCGATGAGCTAACCGGTAAGGCGCAGCAGTGTTCCAATGCCATCGAGGACATCGTCGGCGTTTCGGATACTTCTTTGACGGAGCTATTTTCCGCGGTGGTTCCTTTGCTCAACATTTTGACGATGATCGCTTCCAAACATCCGCTCGGTCGGTTCATCGTCCCGATTATTTCGTCTATCGGCGCCAACCTCATCGAGCAAACCAATGACATGGTGATGACCACCTGCCGCGACCGCGATTCCGCAATCGAGCAATGCTACGACAAGTTCGAGGAGTGCTGCTCCAAGGTATGTGAACGGGAGCTTCCTGAGACTCCGCCTGAGCCTGCGAGAGGTTGTACACCCCCGCTTGCCGACGCCCCGTGTCCATCCGCCCCGCCCACCGTCACCGGCCAGCCGCCTGCCGATACTACGCAGCCTGCCCAAACACCGCCGGCCGAAGTGTGCAATGCTCCAGTACCACCTTCGAAGACACCGCCTACCTGCACCACTCCCGCTGGTGCACCACCAGCTCCACCGAATCCTGCACCGAATCCTGCACCGTCTCCCGTGCCGCCTACTGCGCCGCCTACAGTTCCATCTGTAGCGCCACCGGTTGCGACACTGCCGCCGCAGTTGCCGGTTTGCCCGCCTCCTGCAGCTCCTGTTGAGCAGCCTTGTACGCAGCCAGCGCAGGCGCCGGTGGCGCTCGAGCCAATCCAACCTGCACAGACGCCGTGTCCGGAGGAACAGCCGCGGCAGGTTACAGTCCAGCAGGACACCGAAGTACAGCATGACGCCGAAACTAAGCAGGAGACAGCTGAGTGTGAGCAAGAGATAGTCGAGTGTGAGCAGGAAACCACACGGGTAGCCCAACAATGTCCACCGGAGCAGTCGTGCTGTGGTTGCCTCGGCGCATTGGGCGTCGGCATTGCCATCATCGGCGTGGGATTGCTGGCTGCCGCTGCAGCTGAGTGCCTTGAGAATATGCCGATTCCTGAAGAACCATGCCCGGAACCGCCGCCAGCGCCTGAACCGCCGGCACCTGAACCGCCAGCGCCGGAACCATGTCCGCCGCCAGCGCCAGAACCACCGGCGCCTGAGCCGCCGCAGGATGGCGTCATTCCACCTCCGCCAGAGCTTGCGGAAGTAGAAGAGCCTACACCGCCGCCGGAGAAGGTTGCGCACATGCAGGCAGCGGGCGCACCAGCGCCGCCGCCACCGTCAGAGCCGGCTCCAGCACCTGAGTCAGGTCCGGCGCCTGAGGCTACGCAAGCACCAGCACCACCGGCTCCGGAGCCAGCACCAGTACCAGAAGATAAAACAGTTCACGCACGGAAGGCAGGGCAGTGGTAATGGCAGCAGTAAATGATGAATTCGCGGAATTTGCGCGTGGCTTTAGGGAGCGGACTGCCGCCCGCCTCCTCGAATTCGAAAAGGCAATGGCTCAAGCCCAAGACCAACTCGAAAAGTCCGCTGAAAAAGCAACGGCGAGGGCGAAGATGAACACGCGGCAGGCGGCGTCGGCAAGCGAGTCGCGCCAGCACTCCGCCTTCCTAACCCACGGCAAGCGCCGCGGAAGCGGGCAAATCAAATCTGTGCTGCGGCGCAACCAATAGCGGTAAATAAAAAGCCAGCCCGCGTTGTGCGGACTGGCTAGGCGGTGCAGTGACTGCGAATATTAGCGGTGAATACCGGCCTTCTTGCGCAGTTCTTCACCAAAAATACTCTTCACGCCCTTAGCGCTTGCATCAGCTTCGGCGAAACCGTCGTACTTGGACTCACCTGCAAGCGTCGACAGCAGGAAGCCGGTGACCAAAGCGCGTGCGGTTTCAGTCGGGCCTGACTGGAACGCACCGGAACCGACGGCCAGTTTGAAGAGGCGATCCTCAGTGAAACCAGCCTGGGTGCCCTTGGCCAGCTCGCGGTAAGCCACCTCGCCGCCCCAGTTGTCAGCCAACTGCGCAGGGTTGCCAGCGCGGAAAAGATCCTCGCGCTCGGAACCGATAATCAGGCCCGGAGCCGTGATGGACTTAGCCGCTGCATAAGACGAAGGCGCAGTATCTGCCGGGTACAGCGCCGCTACGGCGCGAACCTTTGGGTTATCAACCGCTGCCAGCGCGGCGATGCCGCCGCCCATGCCGTGGCCGACGATGCCGAGCTTGGAAGGCGATACCGCGATGTTGCCCGTGCCCAGCTTGACGCCAGCTGCAATTTGCAGTGCAGATTCGACGTCCGCAGCGAGATTGCGGTGGCTCGGGTTAATACCCGTCTCCGTATCAGGGGCAACCACCACGATGCCCCAGCTAGCCAAATGGCGCAGGGTAGCGTGGTAATTCTTAACCTTCTTCGTCCAATCGTGGGCGAAGGCCACAGCTGGCAGGCCCTTGCCCTCAGCTGGGGTATAAACCTTGCCGTTGATGCCGGCATAAGAAAGATCGCCGACGAGGACGCGGTGGGGGCCACGCTTGGATAGAGTTCCTAGATGCTTCTTTAGATTCGCAGACACGTATTCCAGAATAGAGGAAGAAAGCACGGCGGCGGGGGATAAGCCATATTGATGGTTCAGAATGCGGGTTTTCTTTCGCGGTTAGCGGTGAGAGAAAAGCTTTAACTTTGCAGTGAAGAGGTTCCAATTCCTATGAGGTAGGATCGAGGCTTATGTGTGGAATTGTTGGATACGTAGGTCACGCATCCAGTGGCCGTGAATACTATGCCCTGGACGTTGTGCTGGAAGGCCTTCGCCGTCTTGAGTACCGAGGCTATGACTCTGCTGGCGTCGCAATGTACGTCGATGGCGAAATTAGCTGGCGCAAAAAGGCCGGCAAAGTTGCTGCCCTCGAAGCAGAAATTGCTTCCCGCCCTTTGCAGGACTCTGTCCTGGGCATCGGACATACCCGTTGGGCAACCCACGGCGGCCCGACCGACCTGAACGCCCACCCGCATGTAGTTGACGGCGGCAAGCTGGCAGTTGTTCACAACGGCATCATCGAGAACTTTGCTGAGCTGAAGGCCGAGCTGACCTCCAAGGGTTATAACTTCGTTTCCGAGACCGACACCGAAGTTGCTGCCACCCTGCTGGGCGATATTTTCCACAATGAAGCTGCAGGTGACCTCACCAAGGCGATGCAGCTGACCGGCAAGCGCCTGGAAGGTGCTTTTACCCTTCTGGCAATCCACTCCGAGCAGGCTGACCGCATTGTTGCCGCCCGCCGCGATTCCCCGCTGGTCATTGGCCTGGGTGAGGGCGAGAACTTCCTGGGCTCCGACGTCTCCGGCTTCATCGACTACACCAAGTCCGCCGTCGAGATGGAAAATGACCAGGTCGTTACCATCACTGCTGACGAAGTTTCCATCACTGACTACGAAGGCAACGCTGCACAGGGCAAGCCATTCGAAATCATGTGGGACGCAGCTGCCGCAGAAAAGGGTGGCTTCAACTCCTTCATGGAAAAGGAGATCCACGACCAGCCAGCTGCTGTACGTGACACCCTGCTCGGCCGCTTTGACGGCCAAGGCAAGCTGACCCTGGACGAGGTTCACATCGATGAGACGGTTTTGAAGTCCATCGATAAGATCATCGTCATCGCCTGCGGTACCGCTGCTTATGCAGGTCACGTTGCGCGTTACGCAATCGAGCACTGGTGCCGTATCCCAACCGAGGTCGAGCTGGCGCACGAGTTCCGCTACCGCGATCCGATCGTCAACGAGAAGACCTTGGTCGTCGCTTTGTCCCAGTCCGGCGAGACCATGGATACCTTGATGGCGGTGCGCCACGCCCGTCAGCAGGGTGCCAAGGTGATCGCTATCTGCAACACCCAGGGCTCTTCCATCCCTCGCGAGGCCGACGCTGCGCTGTACACCCACGCCGGCCCGGAGATCGCCGTTGCTTCCACCAAGGCCTTCTTGGCGCAGATCACCGCGACCTACCTCCTCGGCCTGTACCTGGCGCAGCTGCGCGGCAACATGTTCGCCGACGAAGTAAACGCGGTTCTGCAGGAGCTGCGCGATATGCCGGAGAAGGTCCAAGCAGTCATCGACAACGAGAAGCAGGTCACCGATCTTGCTAACTCCATGCAAAACGCCGAGTCCGTTCTCTTCTTGGGCCGCCACGTTGGCTTCCCAGTTGCGCTTGAGGGCGCGCTGAAGCTGAAGGAGATCGCATATCTGCACGCCGAGGGCTTCGCTGCCGGCGAGCTCAAGCACGGCCCAATCGCGCTCATTGAGGAGGGCCAGCCGGTCTTCGTCATCGTTCCTTCCCCGCGTGGCCGCGATTCCCTGCACTCCAAGGTCGTATCCAACATCCAGGAAATCCGTGCCCGTGGCGCAATCACCATCGTTATTGCTGAAGAAGGCGACGATGCTGTGGAGGCATATGCTAACCACGTCATCCGCATTCCACAGTCCCCGACGCTGATGCAGCCGCTGTTGGCCACGGTTCCGCTGCAGATCTTCGCCTGTGGCGTTGCCACCGCAAAGGGCTACGACGTCGACCAGCCGCGTAACTTGGCTAAGTCCGTCACCGTCGAGTAAAAGCTCGCTTTAAATCCGGAAGTACCCCTCGCCTTATGGTGGGTGCTTCCGGATTTTGCGTTTTAACCGCACGAGAAATCCGCGCCGCGTGCTGCTGCGTTAGTCCTGCACACCAGTGCAGTGGCACAATAGACCCATGCTTCGTACCAGAATCGACCTTGACGCCATCGCCCACAATGTTTCTTTGTTAAAGAAAAAGGTGGCTCCCGCGCAGCTCATGTGCGTGGTGAAGGCGGATGCCTATGGCCACGGCGTCAAAGAAGTCGCGCCAGTGATGGCGCGTGCGGGTGCGGATGCTTTCGGTGTGGCGACTTTCGAAGAGGCCATTGAGCTGCGGCGCAGCGGAATCGATCAGCCGATTGCGGCGTGGATTTGGGACTCCACGCAGGAAATCGCGGAGGCTTTGGCATGCCGCATCCACATTGCAGTGCCCTCCTTGGTACACGCGCGCCGCTTGGTGGAATCGGAGATTCCGGCGCAGGTTTATATCAAGGTTGAAACCGGTCTGCATCGCTCCGGCGTGGAGGAAGCGAACTGGGATGCTACTTTCGCATTGCTTCGCGACGCCCCGCAGGTCGAGGTTCTAGGCCTCATGTCGCATTTTGCGTGCGCGGATGAGCCAGATAATCCCTTCAACGACGAGCAGGAAGCTAATTTTCGCCGTGCGCTGGAGCTGGCCCGGGCTGCAGGCCTGGAATGCCCAGTAAATCACTTGGCCAATTCCCCGGCTGTTTTGGACCGACCTTCCTCCCATTTCGAGATGGTCCGTCCGGGCTTGGCTTGTTATGGCCTGGAGCCGATCCCCGGCCTCGAGCACGGCTTGAAGCCGGCGATGACTTGGGCGGCGAGCGTCGTCAACGTCAAGCCGATTCAGCCAGGCGAGGGCACCTGCTACAACCTCACGTGGAAGGCCGAGAAGCCGGGATTTTTGGCCACGATTCCGTGCGGATACGCCGACGGTTTGCCGCGCAACTTTCAGGGCAGGCTTAAGGTCGGCATCGGCGGCAAGCTTTACCCACAGGTGGGCCGCGTGTGCATGGACCAGATTGTCGTGGACTTGGGTGAGAACGAGTACGGCGTCGAGCAAGGCGACGAAGCCATTATCTTCGGCGAAGGCGGCCTGAGCGCGACGGATCTGGCGGAGGCCACCGGAACCATCAATTACGAAATCATCTGCCGTCCCACTGGCCGCACCGCCCGCCACTTTGAGGGAGGAATCGGGCATGCGTAGCCAGTTTCCGCAGCAGGGCCAAAAGCAGGTAGCTACTGCCGAAGCCGCCCGCGAGCTGGGAAAGGAACTGGGGGCGGCGCTTGAGGCTGGCGACCTCGTCATCCTCGACGGCCCGCTGGGCGCAGGCAAGACCACCTTCACCCAAGGCATTGCCGAAGGCATGCAGGTCAAAGGCCGCGTCACCTCGCCGACTTTCGTCATCGCCCGCGAGCATCGCTCGACCGTCGGCGGCCCGTCGCTCGTCCACGTCGATGCTTACCGCCTGCTGGACCACTCCGACGATCCCCTAGGCGAGCTCGACGCGCTGGATTTGGACACCGAGCTTGACGACGCCGTCGTCGTCGCCGAGTGGGGCGGCGGCTTCATGGACCAGCTCGCGGAGGCCTTTTTGCTGATCAACATCAACCGTGAGGCCGCAGACGATACTCGCGTGTTTACCTGGAACTGGGTAGGTTAACTGCCTTCTTGTAGGATAAGCGGGGTCAACTAACCCCCACATGACGTGCAAGGAGCGCTTTCAATATGACCAAGGTCGGTCAATTCATCACCACATTCCTCATCGGATTGTTCATCATCGCCCTGGGCGCGATGATTGCGCTGTCGAGCATGCGTGAGCAGCCACCCGTGGAGCGCACCCTAGAAAGCGCTGTCGACTCCCTCGATAAGACCAACTTGACTGTCAGCGCCGTCGCTCCGAGCGAGGTTCTGGGCCGTAACTGGCAGGGCATGACCACCATCTGCGCTGGCACCAAGTTGGATGAGATCAAGAAGATGTACGGCATCGACCCGCAAGCCTTGGGCATTGATGAAGACGTCGACGCGGACACCAACTACTTCGTTGCCATCGGCGGCAACAATGAGTTCTACGCAGAGAAGCTCAACCGCGAAAAGATCGACCTGTGCCCGACGGGCCAGCCGTTGCAGCCTGCTGCCACCCAGTCTCTGCTGCCATTTATCAAGGAAGGCGATACCTGGAAGCTGGGCGCCTAATGCTGGTTTTAAGCATTGATACCGCAACGACTGACCTGGTTACCGGTGTAGTAGATACCGAATCCGGTGCGGTCAGCGAGCGGATTATCACCGATACCCGCGCGCATAACGAGCAGTTGATTCCCACTATCCAGCGCCTGCTGGAGGAAAAGGGAATGGGCTTTGCCGATTTGGACGCAATCGTCGTGGGGTGTGGCCCGGGCCCGTTTACGGGTTTGCGCGTAGGCATGGCCACCGCATCCGCGCTTGGCGACGCCCTCGGTATCCCGGTCCACGGCGTCTGCTCCCACGACGCCATCGCTGCCGAACACGGCGCGGATAGGCGCATCCTCGTGGCAACCGATGCACGGCGTAAGGAAATCTACTGGGCGACCTATGCAGAAGGCGTGCGGGTGGAAGGCCCGGGCCTCGTCAAGCCGGGCGAGATAGCCGTGGAGGTGGAAGCGGTAGTTATCCCAGGTAACCTGGTTGAAAAGCTGCCCGAGGCCCTGCAGGCGCTGCCGCACGTGGCGGCGAATCCGCGCCCGGCCGGTTTGGTTGCCGTCGCCGACCTTTCCGCGACGCCAGCTCCGTTGACCCCGCTGTACCTGCGTCGTCCAGACGCCGTGCCGCCGAAGCCAAAGCCGCGCTCAGCCGCCCTTCCCGACATTTCCGGGCTAAGTCTGTGAAGCTGCGCGAACTAACCGCCGTCGATGCGCAGCGCTGCGCGGAGCTGGAGAAAGTGCTTTTTGCAGGGGAGGGGCCGTGGCCGGCGGAGGCTTTCGTGCAGGAAATCGCACACGGCCACACCTTTTATCTAGGCGTGGAAGACGAGGACGTATTGGTTGGTTATGCCGGCATCGGCATGATGGGACCTGTTACCGACCCGGAATTCGAAATTCATACCATCGGCGTCGATCCCGCGATGCAGCGCCGTGGGGTGGGCAGGATGATGATGGATAACATCGTCTATATCGCTGACCTGAAAGATGCCCCGGTTTTTCTCGAGGTTCGTGTGGGCAACGATCCCGCCATTTCCATGTACGAAGCCTACGGTTTTATTAAGACCGGCATCCGCCGCAATTACTATCAACCTTCAGGCGCGGACGCGCACACTATGTTCCGCCCGCGTAAAAGCGAAAGGACCGCGAAGTGAAAATCCTCGGAATCGAGTCTTCCTGCGACGAAACCGGTGTAGGAATCATCGAGCTGGACGCGGATGGCCATATGGAAATCCTGGCTGACAGCGTTGCCTCGTCGATGCAGCAGCACGCTCGCTTCGGCGGCGTGGTTCCGGAGATCGCCTCGCGTGCCCACCTGGAGGCTATGCCGCAGGTGATGCGCGCAGCACTGGAGGAGGCGGGGATTTCCAAGCCGGATGCCGTTGCCGCGACGGTGGGGCCGGGCCTGGCGGGTGCCTTGCTGGTGGGCGCTTCCGCGGCGAAGGCCTATGCGGCCGCCTGGGGCGTGCCTTTCTACGGCGTCAATCACTTGGGCGGGCACGTAGCAGTGGCCAACCTCGAAGGTGAACAGCTGCCGCACGCAGTGGCGCTTTTGGTCTCCGGCGGCCACACCCAGCTGCTTGAGGTTGAGGCGGTGGGAAAGCCCATGAAGGAATTGGGCAGCACGCTTGACGACGCCGCCGGCGAAGCCTACGACAAAGTCTCCCGCCTTTTGGGGCTGGGCTATCCGGGAGGACCGGTCATCGACAAGCTGGCTGCGCAAGGCGAGGCCAACATCGACTTTCCGCGGGGCCTTTCGCGTGCGGAGGATCTGCGCGGCGTGCATCGCCATGACTTTTCTTTCTCCGGCTTGAAGACCGCCGTGGCGCGGTACGTGGAAAAGGCGGAGAAGGAAGGACGCGTCGTATCCATCGAGGATATTTGCGCTTCCTTCCAGGAGGCCGTGGCGGATGTGCTGACCGCGAAGGCCGTGCGGGCCTGCCAGGACACCGGCGCCAAGGTGCTGTTGCTGGGCGGTGGCGTGGCTGCGAATTCGCGCCTGCGGCAACTGGCGGCCAAGCGTTGTGAATCGGCGGGCATCGAGCTGCGGGTGCCGCGTTTTAAGCTGTGCACCGACAACGGCGTGATGATTGCGGCCGTAGCGGCGCAGCTTATTCATGAAGGGGCGGAGCCTTCCGGCCTGGCGTGCGGCACCGATACCCAGCTTGAGGTTGAAGTCCCGCTCGTTAGCGCAGACTAACGTTCACCAAAAGTTTGCCTTCCTCCGGATGCGGGGTAGTTAAAGCGACGGTAATGTGCGGAAGCGATATTGCCCTACTGGCTATTGAAGGAGCCTTACCCCATCATGACCACCGGTTTTCTCGTTAATCCAGATTTGACCCGCCGCAAGATCGAATTCGATCTTGAGCACGCCAACCAGTTCCTGGGCGGCACCACCGAAGACCGCGTCGCCGTCGTGTTCCAAGACGACGGTTCCACCTATGCCGCGCTTTTTAACCCCAATGCCAAGGCGGAGGGCGCGGAGCCGAATCCGGTTGCCTCCCTGGCGCGCAATGCTGCCGATACCGGTAACTCGGCATTCCTGCAGGACCCAATCCGCGCTATTAGTGGTCCGGTCATCTTCGTCGAAGCAGACGGTGAGTCTGAGAACTTCGACGAGGTCATCGAGGCAGTCGAGCACGGTATCCGTGCCGTTAGCAATTACCGCGAAGACTACCCAGAAGAGTATGGCCTCTGGCGCGCGGCGGTCATCAATTCTGAAAAGTCCGTCTAAGTTTTATAGGCTTCGCCGCGCCTCCGGAGTTTGTTGAGGGTTAGCAGTCGCAAGGGTAGAGTGCTAGGAAGGTTGTTTGACCCACAGTTGTTCACCCGCGACGACGGCTGTGCTGGACATCCACAACCGGCACATACAACTAACTGATTCAAATTTCGGAGGAATCACCATGGCAAACATCAAGCCACTTGAGGACAAGGTTCTCGTCCAGATCGTAGAAGCAGAAACCACCACCGCTTCCGGCCTGGTTATCCCAGACTCCGCTAAGGAAAAGCCGCAGGAGGCTACCGTCATCGCCGTCGGCCCAGGCCGCACCAATGACAAGGGCGAGGTCGTTCCGGTCGGCGTCAACGAGGGCGACACCGTAATCTTCTCCAAGTACGGCGGCACCGAGCTGAAGTACGACGGCCAGGAGTACCTCCTGCTGTCCGCACGTGACCTGCTCGCAGTCATCGAGAAGTAGGCCTTCATGCCAAAGCTGATTGCATTTGACCAGGAAGCTCGCGAGGGCATCCAGCGCGGCGTTGACACGCTTGCCGACGCAGTCAAGGTCACCCTCGGCCCCCGCGGCCGCAACGTTGTGCTGTCCAAGGCCTTCGGCGGCCCCACCGTCACCAACGACGGCGTGACCATCGCCCGTGACATCGACATCGAGGAGCCTTTTGAGAACCTCGGTGCACAGCTGGTGAAGTCCGTGGCCGTGAAGACCAACGACATCGCCGGTGACGGCACCACCACCGCAACCTTGCTCGCGCAGGCGCTCATCTTTGAAGGCCTGCGCAACGTTGCCGCTGGTGCCAACCCAGTTGAGCTGAACCGCGGTATCGCTGCGGCGGCGGAAAAGACCGTCGAAGAGCTGATGAAGCGCGCAACGCCGGTGAACTCGGCGTCGGAAATCGCGCAGGTGGCAACCGTTTCCTCCCGCGACCCAGAGGTCGGCGAGATGGTCGCCGGCGCCATGGACAAGGTGGGCAAAGACGGCGTTGTAACCGTCGAGGAGTCCCAGTCCATCGAGTCCTCCGTGGACGTAACCGAGGGCATTTCCTTCGACAAGGGCTACCTTTCTCCGTACTTCGCTACGGAAGAAGAGACCTACAACGCAGTGCTTGACGACGCAGCCATCCTCCTCGTCCGCAACAAGATCTCCTCTCTGCCGGACTTCCTGCCGCTGCTGGAGAAGATTGCTGAGTCGTCGCGTCCTACCTTGATCATCGCGGAAGATGTGGAAGGCGAGCCGTTGCAGGCACTCGTTGTTAACTCCATCCGCAAGGTGCTCAAGGTTGCCGCCGTGAAGGCCCCGTACTTCGGCGAGCGCCGCAAAGGCTTCATGGATGACCTGGCTGTTGTCACCGGCGCCACCGTTGTGGACCCTGAGGTAGGCATCAACTTGAACGAGGTTGGCCTCGAGGTGCTGGGCTCTGCCCGCCGCGTGACGGTTTCCAAGGAAGACACCGTCATCGTTGACGGCGCTGGCGAAGCTAGCGCTGTGGAGGAGCGTCGCGAGCAGCTGCGCCGCGAAATCGAGCGCACCGATTCCACCTGGGATCGCGAGAAGCTCGAGGAGCGTCTGGCGAAGCTGTCCGGCGGCGTTGCCGTCATCCGCGTCGGCGCTGCTACCGAGACCGAGGTCAACGAGCGCAAGCTGCGCGTCGAGGACGCCATCAACGCTGCCCGCGCGGCCGTCGATGAGGGCGTCATCGCAGGCGGCGGTTCCGCACTCGTGCAGATCTCCAAGGAACTGGAAAAGTTTGCCGAGGAGTTCGAGGGCGAGGCCAAGACCGGCGTGCTCTCCGTATCCCGCGCGCTGACCCGTCCGGCTTACTGGATTGCGCAGAACGCTGGCCTGGACGGTTCCGTCATCGTTGACCACGTTTCCGCACTCGAGAACGGCCACGGCTTCAACGCCGCCACCCTGGAGTACGGCAACCTGCTGGAGCAGGGCATCATCGACCCAGTTAAGGTCACCCACTCCGCAGTGGTTAACGCCACCTCCGTTGCTCGCATGGTTCTGACCACCGAGGCATCCGTAGTGGAAAAGCCAGCTGAGGAAGAAGCTCCCGCTGCTTCTCATGGCCATCACCACTAATTTTTAGCCGCGAATCACCCCGGGTCTCCCACGTGGAGGCCCGGGGTTTCGTCTTAGGATGGCTAGGTGCACAATCAAGAATTCATCCGCGTTGTCGGCGCGCGCGATAATAATCTCAAAGAGATAAGCGTCGATATCCCTAAGCGGAAACTCACCGTGTTCACCGGTGTCTCTGGTTCTGGCAAGTCCTCTCTCGTATTCGGAACCATCGCTGCAGAATCTCAGCGGCTTATCAACGAGACCTACCCGGGTTTCGTGCAGGGCTTTATGCAATCCCAGGCCCATCCCGACGTCGACGAGCTCAGCGGCCTTACCGCCGCCATTGTGGTGGGGCAGGAGCGGATGGCAGCCAACTCGCGTTCCACTTTCGGTACCGCAACGGATATCACCGGCGCTCTGCGCGTGCTTTTCTCGCGCATTGCCTCTCCGCGCGTGGGCGGCCCGGCGGCGTATTCCTTCAACGTTCCTTCCGCAAGCGGGCAGGGTGCCATCGAGGTCAACGGCGTGAAAGAGGTTCGCCGCTTCGAGCGCACGGGCGGAATGTGCCCGACCTGCGAGGGCACGGGCCGTGCCTCGCAAATCGACCTGAAAGAAGTCGTGGACGAGTCCTTGAGCCTCAACGACGGCGCCATCTTGTATCCCGGCATGAAAGTCGGATCTTGGCTGTGGAAGGCCTACGCAGAGTCGGGCTTGTACCCGGCAGATAAGCCGGTCAAGGATTTCACCGAGGAGCAAAAGCACGCGCTGTATTACCTGAGCGACGTCAAGACCAAAATCAACGGCATCAACATGAGCTACCAAGGTCTTGTTGTGCGCTTGCAGGCCTCCGTGCTGTCGAAGGACAAAGATAGCCTCCAAAAACATATGAAGGCCTTCGTGGAACGCGCAGTGGTCTTTGCGGATTGTCCCGACTGCGGCGGCACACGTCTGGCGCAGCATGCCCGCGAATCTTTTATTGCGGGCAAGTCCATCGCCGACGTCTCCGACATGGAGCTTGCAGAGCTCGACGAGTGGCTTTCTGCCATCGACGCCCCGTCCGCCGCGCCGCTGCTGGCCTCGATTAGGCGCTCGGTGGCTAATGCGGTGGAAATCGGCTTGGGCTACCTTACCTTGAGTCGTGCCACGGGCATGCTCTCAGGCGGCGAGGCGCAGCGCACCCGAATGGTCCGTCACTTGGGCTCCGCGCTTACCGACGCCACCTATGTCTTCGACGAGCCCACCGCCGGCCTGCACCCGCATGATATCGCCCGGATGAATAAACTCCTGCTGCAGCTGCGCGATAAGGGAAACACCGTTCTCGTGGTGGAGCATAAACCGGAGACCATCGCTATTGCCGATTACGTCGTCGACTTAGGGCCCCGCGCTGGCAGCCAGGGTGGGGAAGTGGTCTTTACCGGTTCCGTCGATAAACTGCGCGAGGCGGATACCTTAACCGGCCGCCACCTAGCGGACCGCGCCCAGTTCAAGGAAGAAACTCGCACTCCTTCGGGCGCCATCGAAATCCATAACGCCCAGCGCAACAACCTACGCGGCATCGACGTAGACATCCCGCTCGGGGTGCTCAGCGCGATTACCGGCGTGGCCGGTTCCGGTAAGTCCTCGCTTTTGGCGTGCCTGCCAGAAGAAGTCCAAGAACGCATCTTCTTCGTCGACCAAACCCCGATCAAAGGCTCGCGTCGCTCCAACCCCGCGACGTATACCGGCGCGTTGGACTCCATCCGCAAGGCGTTTGCGAAGGCGAACAGTTTTGAAAGCGACGTCGTCAAGCCTGCCCTGTTTTCTGCGAACTCCGAAGGCGCGTGCCCAAATTGCAATGGTGCGGGAGTCATCTACGTGGAATTCGGATTCATGGACGGCGCTGACGTGCCGTGTGAGGTCTGTGAAGGCAGGCGCTTTTCCGAAGACGTGCTGCGTTACGAGCTAGGCGGCAAAAACATCGCCGACGTATTGGAAACGCCAGCTGCTGAGGCTGCGGCTTACTTCGCGGAAAATAAAGTTGCCGCTGCGAAGAAGGTCTGTGAGATCCTGGTCGCCGTGGGGCTGGGATATATCACCTTGGGCCAACCACTCAACACTCTTTCCGGCGGTGAGCGTCAGCGCCTGAAATTGGCCGTCCACATGGCGGACAAGAAGGCGCAGGCTGATGTTTTGGTGTTGGATGAGCCATCGACGGGCTTGCACTTGGCGGACGTCGATAAGCTGCTCGAATTCCTCGACCACCTGGTCGAGGAAGGCAACACCGTGGTGTGCGTGGAACACCACCTAGCTGTGGTCGCACACGCGGACCACATCATTGATTTAGGCCCCGGGGCAGGCTCCGCAGGTGGCGGGTTGGTTGCCGCATGCAGCCCTCGCGAACTCGCCGGCAACGCCTCCTCTGTGACTGGGCGTTACCTCGCTGAATATGTGGCCTAAACGGTGACCGTAGCGCGGGTGCGCAAAGCAGCCACGCGCTCGGATTCGCTCATGCCGCCCCACACGCCGTACGGTTCCGCGGAACTTAGCGCATGCTCGCGGCATAGCTCGAGGACCGGGCAGGACTGACAAATTGCCTTAGCGCGGTTCTCACGTTGGGCGCGAGCGCGGCCACGCTCGCCGTCTGGGTGATAAAACACGTCCGAATTCTCTCCTCGGCATGCACCCTGCAGCTGCCAATCCCAAAAGTCAGCGTTAGGGCCGGGAAGTGAATGGGGCTGAGACATGTTCAAAACTCCTTTAGTAAATACCCTGCGCGCATGAATTCGCACAATGGAGGAATAAGACGATATAGAAGTTTCGACGCACGTGGTAAACGAATGGTTACCGGATTGTTTCCCCTATATGGATTCTTTACGCGGAGGGCATTTTTAGCGGGTCTGAACTGCACGAACAGCAAAGGTAAACGGTGTATGAACTTTTGGCGCGCCGGGAGTAAAAGGATATAAATCCACCCGAACGGGCTAGGGTGTAAGAACCAAGGCGAAAACTAAAACAGTAAACCCCAAGGAAAGCCCCAAGGAAAAACAGTGAGCGATACCGATAAAGAGCTAGCGGACCTCGTGCCGCTAGCTGCTGACGGCAGCCGTCGCGCACTCCAGAAGATCATGCGGATTATCCACCCGCAGGTGCTGCGCTACTGCCGCGCACGCATCGGCGGCGGGCGCCAACCCACGCCAGAAGATGTCACGCAGGAAATCTGCCTCGCTGTTGCCACATCCATCGACTCTTACGAGGACAAAGGCCGCCCGTTCATGGCCTACGTCTATGGCATTGCCTTCAACAAGGTCACCGATGCGCACCGCGCCATGGGTCGAGACCACTCCAACCCCGCCGAGGAAGTCCCGGAAAGCGCGGCCAAAGACGCAAATCCAGAGGAATCTGCGCTGGTCACGGATGGTAGTAACAGAGTGCGGGAGTTGCTCGATACATTAAGTGACAAAGCTCGAGACATAGTCATCTTGCGCGTGTTCGTGGGCCTTACAGCCGAGGAGACTGCGGAAATCGTGGAATCTACACCGGGTGCGGTACGCGTGGCGCAGCATCGAGCATTGGCACAACTGCGCAAGGCTATCGGCGCCTCTGGTCAATAGCGCAAGCGCGTATCTTCTCAAATCTCATATGTCCATATCTCATTCAAGGAAGGGAGGCCATCATGGCGAAGAAGGATGAGCCACAGCTCAATATCTCTGAGCAACTGCAGCCTTTGGTCGACGATGACGCATTCCTGACTAGCCTTTCTCAGGGCCAGGACCCTTCTGCTGGGGAAGACGAGTTGGCGGGCTTGCTTCTCGAGCTGCGTGACGACGTCGAAAAGCAAATGCCGCCAGCTCCGGTTATCGAAGGCGCCGACGAGGAAGCTGAGGTTATCTCTCTGGCCGCGGCCTCCAAGAGGCGTCGTTCGCGGCCTTTCGTCAACGGCCTAATTGGTGCAGCGGCGGCGACCTTGGTCATTGCCGGTACTGGTACTGCCGTCTACAACGCAGGCCCTGGTTCTCCGCTCTACGACGTGCACAAGTCCATGTTTGGCAGCTCGGATGCTTCCTCCGTGGAGCTTGCAGGCACGCTCGAGGAAATGGACCGTCGTTCCGCAAATGGCGACATGGCCGGCACTCGCGAATTGCTTAATGAAGCGCGCCGTATCATCGACGAATCACGCAACTCGCAGCCGGAGCCTACCTCCGCGGAAAAGCCCTCGGCCACGCCGGCTACCAAGCCATTCCCCGCAGCGCGTTCTACGGTAACTGCGACGGAGACCCTGGAAAAGGAAGTCCCAGCATCTAGCCCAGAGCCAGCGCCGGTAACCGTAACGGAATACCAGACCATCACCTCTACGGTTGTGGCTCCGGATACGCCCTCGCAGGAAACTGGCGAGCAGACCGAACCAACTTCAGTCGCCACGGACACCGCTGAGGGCCAAGGCCCTGATGGTTACCTCGGCGAAAACCAGCAGCAGTAAACCAGCAGTATTAAAAAATTCCCTGCCTCACAGCGAGGTAGGGAATTTCTTTTTAACGGGCGTCTAGGCCGTCCATGTAGCCGAGCGCATAATCCCACGGAACATAGCGCGTGGGGTCCGGCTGCGCGCCTGGCTCGTGTACCGGGGCGAGTTCGCCGTCCAAAGTGGCGCGCATGTTTGCAGCCATGATGTCCCACTCGTAGAAGTGGTTTTCTTCGCAATCCTCGCACAGAAAGAAGATGCCGTCGATTCCGCGCGGGCCCAGCACGCGTGCGAATTCCTGCACCAAGGCGAGGTCGTGGATGATAGCCAAGCGTTCTTCCTCGGACAAAGGTATGACCTGCTCGTCTTCCTCCAGGAAGGAAGCGGGATCATTGGGATCGTCTGCGAATGGGTCGCGTGGCATATTGGCGAAGAAGTTCACCTTTGCGAGCCTATAAACTTCTACCCCCTTTAGGCAATTCCTCATAGGGGCTTGCATACCTTTCTTACGGGGCGGCCCGGCTACCATTCGGGGTGCTTTAAGCACTACAGTTGTGGTTACCGCGAAACCATCTTGGCCTTATTTAAGGAGTGTCCTTAACCCATGAGCGATAATCACATTCTCACCGGCGGCGATGACCCAAACAAGGTAGCCCTGTACGGCTTGACTTTTGATGACGTTCTGCTGCTGCCGGCAGAATCCAACATCGTTCCGTCCGAGGTGGATACCTCGGCGCAGTTCACCCGCAACATTCGTCTCGGCGTTCCGCTGGCTTCTGCCGCCATGGATACCGTTACCGAGGCGCGCATGGCAATCGCCATGGCACGCCAGGGCGGTATCGGCGTCCTGCACCGCAACCTGTCCACTGAGGATCAGGCAACCCAGGTGGAAATCGTCAAGCGCTCTGAGTCAGGCATGGTGACGGACCCTGTTACCGCTAGCCCGGATATGACCATCCAGGAAGTCGACGAGCTGTGCGCACGCTTCCGCATTTCTGGCCTGCCGGTCGTCGATGACAAAGGCACCTTGCTGGGCATTTGCACCAACCGCGATATGCGTTTCGAGCCGGACTTCGGCCGCAAAGTCTCCGAGATCATGACCCCTATGCCGCTGGTTGTGGCCAAGGAGGGCGTGGCCAAGGAGGAGGCGCTGGCGCTGCTTTCTTCCAACAAGGTTGAGAAGCTTCCTATCGTCGATGATGACAACAAGCTGGTTGGTCTGATCACGGTCAAGGACTTCGTAAAGACCGAGCAGTTCCCGAACTCCTCCAAGGATTCCTCCGGACGACTGCTGGTGGCAGCGGGTATCGGCACGGGTGAGGAATCCTATGCTCGTGCAGGCGCGCTTGTCGACGCCGGCGTTGACGTCCTCGTCGTCGACTCCGCTCACGCGCACAACAACCGCGTGCTGGAGATGGTTTCCCGTGTACAGAAGGACTTCGGCTCCAAGGTCGACGTCGTAGGCGGCAACCTCGCTACCCGCGAGGCGGCGAAGGCCATGATTGAGGCCGGCGCGGACGCTATCAAGGTCGGCATCGGCCCAGGCTCCATCTGCACCACCCGCGTCGTCGCGGGTGTTGGTGCTCCGCAGATTACGGCCATCATGGAAGCTGCGGCGGTGGCTGGTCCAGCTGGCGTGCCGGTCATTGGCGATGGCGGCATGCAGTACTCCGGCGACGTCGCCAAGGCATTGGCTGCCGGTGCAGATACCGTCATGCTGGGCTCCATGTTTGCAGGCACCACCGAGGCGCCTGGCGATATCGTCGTGGTCCAGGGCAAGCAATACAAGCGCTACCGCGGCATGGGCTCCATGGGCGCTATGCAGGGCCGCGGCCTTACCGGCGAGAAGCGCTCCTACTCCAAGGACCGCTACTTCCAGGCCGACGTTAAGAGCGAGGACAAGCTGGTTCCGGAGGGCGTCGAGGGTCGCGTTCCTTTCCGCGGTGACATCGATGCCATTGTGCACCAGCTCATCGGCGGCCTGCGCGCTTCCATGGGCTACACCGGTTCGGCCACCATCGAGGAGCTGAAGACCAAGCGCTTCGTCCAGATCACCGCGGCGGGCCTGAAGGAATCTCACCCGCACCACCTGCAGCAGATCATCGAAGCTCCGAACTACCGCTAAACGAATCTTTCGAGGAAAGAGAACATGCGCGATTACGTTGAAATCGGTATCGGCCGTGAGGCACGCCGTACTTACGATCTTGATCAGATCTCCTTGGTCCCTACCCGCCGTACCCGTTCTTCTAAAGACGTCGACACCACTTGGAACATCGACGCCTATACCTTCGATACCCCGCTGGTTTCCCACCCAACCGACGCGTTGGCTACGCCCGAGTTCGTCATCGAGATGGGCAAGCAGGGCGGCTTGGGCGTCATCAACGCGGAGGGCCTGTGGGGCCGTCACGCGGACCTAGAGGCAGCCTTGGCGAAGGTCACCGAGAATCCTTTTGACCTTTCCACGCTGCAGGAGCTGCATGCAGCGCCGCTGAATGAGGAGCTGTTGTCAGAGCGCATCGCACAGGTGCGTGACTCCGGCGTGACCGTGGCGGTGCGTGTTTCGCCGCAGCGCGCGCGGGAATTGGCACCGGTGGTCATCAAGGCGGGTGCTGAGATCCTGTTCATCCAGGGCACGTTGATTTCCGCGGAGCACGTCCAGCAGGGCGGGGAGCCGCTGAACTTGAAGGAGTTCATCGGTTCCATCGATACGCCAGTTATCGCTGGCGGCGTGGCTGATTACACCACCGCATTGCACCTGATGCGTGCTGGCGCTGCCGGCATCATCGTGGGCTCTGGCGTTAATACCAACGCCGAGACCGTGGGCATCGATGTGCCGATGGCAACCACCATTGCCGACGTCGCTGCCGCTCGCCGCGACTACCTCGACGAGACCGGCGGCCGCTACGTGCACGTGCTTGCCGACGGCGACATCTACACCTCCGCTGACATCGCCAAGGCGATTGCCTGCGGCGCTGATTCTGTGGTCTTGGGCCCGGTTTTGGCCCGCGCTGCAGAGGCAGGCGGAAAGGGCTACTACTGGCCGTCGACGGCTGGCCACCCGCGTTTCCCACGCGGCGTCATCGAGGCTGCGGACATGGACCTCATCGCGGCAGGATACGCGCCGTTATCGGAGCCGGAGCAGGTTTCGCTCGAGGTCATCTTGCACGGCCCGTCTAATGAGCCACACGGCCAGCTGAATCTGGTCGGTGGGCTCAAGCGTGCGATGGCTAAGTGCGGCTACACGGATCTGAAGTCTTTCCAGAAGGTTGGCCTGGCAGTACGCTAACCGACCTTTGCCCGACTGCGGCGGTGTGCCTTCCTTGGCACCCGTCGCAGTTTCGGTTTTGTGCCGCGCGCAAGCACCATCGTCTGTAGTACCGAGGCCATGATAATCAGCGCGATGGCCGCGTAGAAGAAGCCGTTCATCATGCCCAGCGAGAGTCCGAGCGCGGCTGCGGCGAGCCACTGCTCGCGGTCCCAGGTGCCGCCGTCGTCGAAAAGCTGCACTGCGAGCGCCGCACCGAGCTGCAACGCCTCGGAACCGTAACCGCAGTGGCGGAAGCTTTGCGGTACACGTACTCCGCTATCTCGCAGCAACTCGCGCACTGCGAACGTGACGTCGGGCGGCGTATCCGGCTTACCGAGCAAGGTGAGATTTTGGCAGAATATGCAGGTCGAATGCTTGCGCTTTCCGACGAAGCGGAGTCCCGCGTCCTCGCCTCGACCTCACTCGTGCGCGGAACTATCCGAGTGACGAGTTTTCAGACGGCAACGTCCGCGCCGCTTTAACCACGGCAACGCAGCACGCGCTCGCCCGCGCGCCAGAGCTCGAAGTGTAGCGGCCACCGCTTCCCACAACGAACTGGGGTACCCGTATTTAAAGGCGGTTCAATGGGCTAGACTGTAGCGCGTGACTAACCCAACCACTACTCCGCGTCCAGTCCTCGTTGTGGACTTTGGCGCTCAGTACGCGCAGCTCATCGCACGTCGCGTCCGTGAGGCCAACATCTACTCCGAGGTTGTTCCCAACTCTGCCACCGTGGAAGAAATCAAGGCCAAGAATCCGGTCGCTCTGATTCTCTCCGGCGGCCCGTCTTCTGTTTATGCGGACGGCGCTCCTTCTCTGAAGCCCGAGCTGCTTGAGCTGGGCATCCCGGTCTTCGGCATCTGCTACGGCTTCCAGGCTATGACCCAAGCGCTCGGCGGCAAGGTCGCCTCGACTGGCTCTCGTGAATACGGCCGCACCGACGTCAACGTTTCCGGCGGCGTCCTGCACCAGGGCCTCGAGGCCACACACAAGGTGTGGATGTCCCACGGCGACTCTGTCTCCGAGGCTCCGGAAGGCTTCGAGGTTACTGCCTCCTCGGCGGGTGCGCCGGTGGCGGCTTTTGAGTGCCTTGAAAAGCGCATGGCAGGCGTGCAGTACCACCCAGAGGTACTGCACTCGCCGCACGGCCAGGAAGTGCTTACCCGCTTCCTCACCGAGGTCGCAGGCCTCGAGCAGAACTGGACCGCAGACAACATTGCGGAGCAGCTCATCGCTGATATCCAGAAGCAGGTTGGTCCGGAAGGCCGCGCCATCTGCGGCCTGTCCGGCGGAGTGGACTCCGCTGTGGCTGCCGCGTTGGTGCAGCGCGCTATCGGTGACCGTCTGACCTGTGTCTTCGTCGACCATGGCCTGCTGCGCGCGGGTGAGCGTGAGCAGGTGGAGAAGGACTTCGTGGCGTCGACAGGCGCAAAGCTCGTCACCGCAGACGAACGCGAGGCGTTCCTTGCCAAGCTCGCCGGCGTTACCGAGCCGGAGGCCAAGCGTAAGGCAATCGGTGCGGAGTTTATCCGTTCCTTCGAGCGTGCTGTTGCAGGCGTGCTTAACGACGCCCCCGCAGGTTCCTCCGTTGACTTCCTCGTCCAGGGCACGCTGTACCCGGACGTCGTGGAGTCCGGCGGCGGTGACGGTACGGCGAACATCAAGTCCCACCACAACGTGGGCGGCCTGCCTGACGACGTCGAGTTTGAGCTCGTCGAGCCGCTGCGTCTGCTGTTCAAGGACGAGGTGCGTGCCGTGGGCCGCGAGCTGGGCTTGCCCGAGGAAATCGTGGCGCGCCAGCCGTTCCCGGGCCCGGGCCTGGGCATCCGCATCATCGGCGAGGTTACTGAAGAGCGTTTGGAGACCTTGCGCGAGGCAGACCTCATCGCACGTACCGAGTTGACCAATGCTGGCCTAGACGGTGAGATCTGGCAGTGCCCGGTGGTACTGCTTGCCGACGTCCGCTCCGTCGGCGTTCAAGGCGACGGCCGCACCTACGGCCACCCAATCGTGCTGCGTCCGGTGTCTTCTGAGGATGCCATGACCGCAGACTGGACCCGCCTGCCTTATGACGTGTTGGAGAAGATCTCCACCCGTATCACCAACGAGGTCAAGGACGTCAACCGCGTGGTCTTGGATTGCACCTCCAAGCCGCCAGGAACCATCGAGTGGGAATAATCCCGCCCGCCCCGCAGCGCCTCGCCGATCTCGGCGGGGCGCTGTGCGCGTTTTAGAGGAATTCGGCGCGAAACGCCTGCCAGTCGGCCTCGTTCTGGTCGGCATAGGCCCGCGCAAACCGGGCGGCGGAGCGCTCGAAGGCGGTACCTTTACCCAGATAACCCGCGATGGCTAGTCGGTCACCGGTCCGGGCGTGGGCGCGGGCGAGCGTGACGGCGGAGAGCACGGCGACCGCGTTGAGTTCCTCGGCGCTGAGGTCATCGAGATCGATGGAACCCTTGCCATTCCAAAGTTGGCGCACGTAAAAGTGGTGGTCGCCCACCTGCGTCCAGCCGAGCAGGATATCCGCCGTCGCCTGGATGGCGTGCTGGCCCTCGATGACGCGCTGACCATGATGAGCGTACTCGCTTGCCGGGAGATAGGGGGCGAGTGCTGACGGCCGCGCCTCCTTGATTTGCAGCACAAGCGGGTCGTGCTCGCCGTTGCCCTCGAACACCACCATCCACGCACGCAAGCCCACGCTGCCCACGCCCACGACCTTCATCGCTGCATCCTGGTAGCGGTACTGACGCAGCAAGCTGGCTCGCTCTGGTGCGAGCGTGGCGAGATAGGAGCTCAGCGCTTCGCGCACGACGGCATCGGCAAGCTCGCGCTCGGGGCCTTCCACGAGATCACGCAGCGGCACGAGCACCGGCGGATCCGAGATAATGCGGCGTTGCCCGTCGACGACCTCTGTGAGCTTGCCCACCGCACGCTGGCTGTCCTTGGCACGGGCCTTCGCGATGAGCTTGCGCACGCTCTTGACGGACTTCTTGCCCAGTCGTCCACCGAATTCATCGAGTGTCGCCTCCATCTCGAAGCGTGTGTACCACACGTCGAGGTTGCCCATGTCCGCGAAACGAGACATTGCCCGGTGGTAGGCGGCAACGGTGGACTCGACAAGCTCCTCCGGATCAAAGCCTCGCTCGCGCGCGCAAATTTCCACGCTGGTCACCAGTCGCGCAACGTCCCATTCCCAGGGACCGGGCAACGTCTCATCGAAATCGTTGAGGTCGAAGACCGTGCGCCGATCCGGCGCAGAGAAGAGCCCGAAGTTCGAGATATGCGCGTCTCCGCAGGCCTGGACCGTGATGCCCGAGGTAGCCAACGACGCGAGGTCCGCCGCCATAATCGCCGCTCCGCCGCGGTAGAACGCGAACGCCGACTCCCCCATCCGCGCGTAGCGCAGCGGCAGCAGCTCCGCGACGCGCGCCGGAGCCTGCGCGTGGATGATACCCAAAGGGTCGCGGTCCTCGGCAGGCTGCCACGAGCCGAGGGTACGGCGCGGGGTGTGCTTGCGGGCTGCTTTGCCGGCAGCGCGGCGTTCGGCAGGAGTATGTTGTGGCTTCACGTCGAATCAGCCTAGTCGCGAACGAGCGCCTCGTAGAGTTCGCGCGTGGGCGCCGCGGCGTGCGGGCCGGGGGCATCGGTAAGCGAGATGGACACGCGGTTTGGGCGGAGCCTGGACACATGGGTGCTAAACGCCAGCAGCGGGGAGTGGGCGAGGAGCTCGGTGCGCAGTTCATCGCGAAGTGCGCGGTGCCCATCCCGGCAGCCGCAAGCCCGAGCATTTGCGTGAGAATCTCGCCGCCGCCGACATCGTGCTCACCGCTAACGAGGTCACTGACATCGATGCGGCCCTCGACGCCACCGCCATGTCCGACGTTTTCGGCGGCACGAAAAACTAAAACGGCATGTCGAATGACCCGCCTTTCGGGGCGGGTTGTCGTTTGTGGGGGTTAGTCCACGGTGCAGAGGTAGCGCTTGCCGTAGGGCGTGACGTACCAGTAATTGCCCTTGGCATCGTGGGTATACGAATCCCCGTCGGCCTTGCGTCCGTTATGGAACCGGCACAGCGGCACAAGGTTCGCGACGTTCGTGTCGCCGCCCTTGTTCCGCGGGATGAAATGGTCACGCTCGCACAACAGAGCCGGGGTCACACATCCCGGGTGAATACACTGCGGATGCAGCGCGAACGCCATGAGTGTTTGCTTCTCGTTGAAGATCGGCGTCGACTTAAAGCAATCCACCGGCTCACCCCAATCAGTCACCAACGTAACGTAGCCGACCTCCGCCAACTTCTCCTGCACAAGCAAACGAGCCGGGCGCACCGTGCCATCCGTGGCACGAATGAGCTTGCCCTCGGCGAGGTACTCCTCATGCTCGTCGAGACGAATAACTACGTGCGCAGCACGGGCTGGGGCCTGAATTTGTTCTCCGTCGGCGACGAACTGTTTGAACCCGTCGAGCAGGTCGTCGCCGGGCAGCGCGCTGAGCATGTCCATCAGCCACGGGTCTTGGGTGTTAATCACCAAACGGTGCCAGCCGTCTTTGCCATAGGTATGGCGGGCGGACTCCACGCGGGTTTTCGGCTTGGCAAGACTCGCGCCGACCTCATCGAGCTTGGTCTCCGCGGTTCCACACAAGGTGATGCGGGCGGCGTTAGGGTCGTCGCAGCGCGCGGCGAGCACCTCGATGCGGGCGAGCACGCGCAGGCTGTGGCCGGCAGCGCGGGCGGCTTTGCGGGCCTCGGCGATGCCTTTGGGCTTAGTGCGCCAATAGACGGCGGCCAAGGGGTGGATGAACGTGGCGTCGGCGAGCGTCAGGCCGCGGTCGCGGAGTTCAGCCACGGTGAGGCCGGCGGCTTCCTTGAGAGAATCGACGCCGAGAGCAAGGGCATCGAAGATGGAGACGGTCATGCCACGGAGGTTAAGGAGGCGTCGGAAAGCCTGCAACCGATTGTCCAATGTATTTGTCGAACAGGGGTATTCGAACAGGGGTAGACCTAGAGTTGGGCGATGGAGGCGCAGAGCGCGTCGACGTCCTCGTCGCGCGTGGACCAGGACGTGCAGAAACGCACCGCGCGTAGGCCGTCGTGTTCCTCGAAGAACTGGCAGACGTACTTGCTCGAGAGCCCGGCCTCCTGGGCCGGGGTGTTGACCTGCGTGCCGCCCACCATGAAGTACACGGCTGCGGCGGGCGCGAGCACGGAGAGGACGGCGGGATGGGCGGTTTCGTTGTAGTCGTTGCCGAAATGAATTATGCAGCCAGGCTACTCGTAGCGCAGCGCCTCAATCGGGTCGAGTTTTGCCGCTTTGCCGGCGGGGTAGTAGCCGAAGAAGAGCCCGATGGCGAGCGCGAAGAGCAGCGAGACCACAATCGCGCCGAGCGGCGGGAACACGAAGTAGCCCATGAGCGACGAGCCGATCATGCCCGCCACAGAGCCGAGCACCACGCCGATGAGCCCGCCGATGAGACACACGATGATGGCCTCCGTCACGAACTGCAGGCGGATGTCACCCCGCCGCGCGCCGAGCGCCTTGCGCACGCCAATCTCGCGCGTGCGCTCCGTGACGGTAATCAGCATGATGTTCATAACGCCGATGCCGCCGACGAGCAGCGAGATCCCGCCGATTGCCGCAATTGCCGCGGACAACGCCGTGAGCAGCTGGTTGAGGCTCGCGAGGTCCTTGCTGAAGTCGGTGACCTCGACGCGGTATTCCTCGTTGTCGGCGTACATCGAGTCGAAGGCCGCTTGGAGCCGCGCGCCGAGCGCGGCCTTGTCCGTGCCGGGCGCCGCGCGCAGGGACACGGAGGAAAAGGCCTCGCCGGCTAAAGGGGCATCGGAAAGCTGGGCAGCGAGAGTATAGGGCACGAGCGCGTATTCGGCCTCGCCGCCACCGATGAGCGCGCCGGTGTCGGGGGTGTCGTAGACGCCGATGACGGTGAGCTCCAGATCCGTGCCGTCGAGCGGGGCAAAATTCAGTGTCTGGCCCACCGGGTCGGCGTCGCCGAAGAGCTCGGTGGCGGTCGTGGCGGAGAGCATGGTCACGGCACGGTCGGCCGCGATGTCGTCGTCCGTGAGCGCGCGGCCGGTGCGGACGGTGAACTGCGAGGCCGTCACGTAGTCCGGGTTGGTTGGTTTCACCATCACCGCTGAGCTTTCCGATGCCCCCTCCAACTCCAGGTCGCCCGGATACGTGTCGGATTCGCCGATGATGACGCTCTCGACGTCGGGCGCGAGTGCCGTGCGAACCTGCTCGAGCTGTTCGGGGGTGAGGAGGGAATCGGGGTCGTCGACGGAGGATTCGACGTGGTAGTCGGTCTCGCCTTCGTCGGTGCGTTCCTTGACCTGGACCTGGAAGTTATTGGCGCCGACCTTGTCGAGGTCAGAGGTGAACTGGCCCTTGAGCGCGGAGCCGAGGGTGAGGATCGCGATGACGGCGGCAATGCCGATGATGACGCCCAGCAGCGTGAGTAGCGAGCGCATCTTATTGGTGCGCAGCGAGGTGAGCGCCATGCGCAAAGATTCGGTGAGATTCATTTCAGCACCCCGTCCGTCATGGTTACGGTGCGCGAGCACTCGGCGGCAAGCTCCGGGTTGTGGGTAATAAACACGATGGAGGTGCCGCGCTCGCGGTTGAGCTCGTGGAAGAGGTCCATGACGAGGCGGCCGGTCTGGGAGTCAAGGGCACCGGTGGGCTCGTCGGCGAGGATGACCTCCGGGTTGTTGGCGAGCGCGCGGGCGATGGCGACGCGTTGCTTCTGGCCGCCGGAGAGCTCGTTGGGCAGGTGGCTGGCGCGCTCGGACATGCCTACGAGGTCGAGGAGCTCGGCGGCGCGGCGGGCGCGTTCGCGGCGGGGCACGCCGGCGTAGACCATGGGCATCTCCACGTTGGCGAGTGCGGTGATGCGGCCGATGAGGTTGAAGTTCTGGAAGACGAAGCCAAGCTTGTCGGCGCGCAGGCGGGCGAGCGCGTCATCGTCGTAGGTGGAGACGTCCTCACCGCCGAGGAAGTACTCGCCTGCGGTGGGGCGGTCGAGCAGCCCAATGATGTTCATGAGCGTGGATTTGCCGGAGCCGGACTGGCCAATGACGGCGACGAACTCGCCGGGCTCCATCTGAAAGTCGCAGCCGGGCAGGACGGTGATTTCGGCATCGGTGCCTTCGTTAAAGCGCTTGACGATGCCTCGCATGTCGATGAGGCTCATTTCTCTCCGCTCGCTGCGTCGGGCAGGGATGCCTGTTGGCCTACGTCGCCTTCGTGGGCCGCGCCCTGGGTGAGTACGCGGTCGCCGCGGTGGAGGCCAGAGGTGACGGCGGCTTCGAAATCGGTGCGGGTGCCCAATTTCACGTCGCGGCGCTCGATGGTGCCGGAGTCGGAAACGACGAGCACGGCTTTGTCGCCATCGATGAGCGCGCTGAGCGGAACCGTCAGCGCGTCTTTGTCCTCGTGCGTGACGACCTTGACCTTTGCCGTGGAACCTAAACGCAGGCCTTCGCGGTTGCCGTCCACGCGGACTTCGATGGGGAACTCGGCCTTCCCCGAACCCGTGCCGGTGCCGCTCGCCGCCGGTGCGGAGGCCCCGGAGCCGGCGGCCTCGGCG
Organism: Corynebacterium sp. HMSC036D03; assembly: GCF_001836185.1. Lineage (NCBI taxonomy): Bacteria > Bacillati > Actinomycetota > Actinomycetes > Mycobacteriales > Corynebacteriaceae > Corynebacterium > Corynebacterium sp. HMSC036D03. The sequence goes on along the minus strand of NZ_KV827737.1, from coordinate 163,979 downwards.
GGCGCGGCGGGCGCGGCGGGGGCGGCGGAGACGGGCGAGATGAAGGACACGGTGCCCGTGTATTCCTTATGCGGCTGGCTGGGGGAGGTGAACGTGACGCGGTCGCCGACCTCGATATCCGCGATGTCGGCTTCCTTGACCGTTGCCTTGACGAGGAGGGACGAGTCATCCGCGATCGCGAGCAGTGGCCCCTCGGCGGGGCGGCCTTGCTGCGCGGTGACGGACGTGATCACTCCGTTAAGCGGAGAAAATAGCTGAGAACCAGAGATGTCGAACTCGAGTTTCGCATTGGCTTCCTCGGCGGCGACGCGTGCGCCCGCGGCGGACTTGAGGGCGTGGTTGACGGCCTGGGACTGCGCGTCGATTTGCTGTTGGGCGCTGAGCTCGGCGGCGCGCTGGGCGAGCTGGGCATCGGAAAGCTGGGCGTAGGCAGCGTTGGCGGCGCGCTGTTTGGCACCGACCTCGCGGTCCACGGCCTCGAGCGCGCGGGCGTAGGACTCCTCGGCGCGGTCAACCTGGTTCTGGGCGTCGCTGACCGCGTCATCCGCCTCGGTCGAGGCGAGCAGCGACGTGGCCATGGTGGCGCTGTCTGCGGTGGCCTCGCCAGCAGCACCGAGCGAGGCGAGCGCGGCCTGGAGCGATGCGTTATTCGCGGTGCGCAGCCCAGCGCGGGCCGTGTCTACCGCGGCGGCGGCTTCGGCGACGGAAGGATCTGCGGCGGCGCGGGACTCGGCGACGGCCTGCTGCGCGTCGTCGAAGCTGTGCTGCGCGGTGTCCACGGAGGCGCGGGCGGCATTGACCTCGCCGTTGAGGCCTTGATCCAACGCGTCCTGGAGCTGGTTGAGCTGGAGCTGCGCGTCCTCGACCTGATTGAACGCGCCGACTTCTTCCGCGGCCTGAGCGGCACGCTGACTTTGGAGCTCGCGTTCGGTAGCAGAGGTGTCGAAGGAGGCGAGGCGCTGGTTGGCCGTGACGCGCTGGCCGACCTTCGCGTCGAGCGTGACGATGGGCCCGGTCTGCGTCGTGGCGAGCGAGACCTCGCGGGCGGGTGCGATCGAGCCCGTGGCGGGCACGGACTGCGTGATGTCCTTCGCCGCGACGGTCGTGACATCGGCGGCGGTGAGCACCACGCCGTCGGGGCCGAAGGTGAGGTAGTAGGCGCCGCCACCGCCCACAGTGAGGACGGCGAGGGCGGCGGTCGTGATAGCGATAGTCTTCTTTTTCATTATTCGTGAATAGTAGTAGTGCCAATTCCGTTATCGATAATTAATGTCAGCTTAGCGCCTGGATCTGTGCGTGGAACGCAGTTGCTCTCACCAATGCCGGCGTCGCATTCGATCGCGATGGGCAGGTTGTCCGGCAGGTAGACTTCCGTGGCACCAATTCCGTTGTCGACGGTCACGGTGCGCGGGGAGTCGAGCTCCAGCTCACGCAGGTCGAGCGTGAGCTTGCCGATGCCATTGTCGTAGAGGTCCTGCAGCTCCGCGCCATCGTGCGGGGTAAACCGTACGTCGCTGGAGGTCTCGTCCTCGCTGGTCATGGTGAGCACGAAGCCGAGGCCGGCGATGACGGCGGCGGAAATCGCGATGGCCGCAATGACGCCTTCGCGGTGCTTCTTCTTTGGCTCAGGCTGCTTGTAGGGCGCTGGGTCGGGCAGATGCCAGGCCTCGGGCACCGTGCCCAGGGGATCCCAGGACGGTGGGGTCGTGCGCCCCGGCGGAAACGGGTAGCCTTCGACGGGGGTGAAGGCGGACATATCGGGGCCCGGGGTGGTATCGGGGATCGGCGACGCGAGGACGCCGGCGGGCGGGATGGGTTGGCGTTGGTGCAGTCCGTACCAGGCTACGGCGGCGAGGATGAAGATGACGACGGTGGAGAGGGTTTGCTTCTCGCCGAACAGCGGGCCGAAGCCGGCCGTGGCGGCGAAGAGAATGATGAGCCCGATGGCGAGGCTGGATTCGGACTTTGGGCCGTCGGCCTTGCCAAAGAGGTCCTGGACGGGTGCGGTGGCCTTGCCGTAGAGCGGCATGCACATCCATGCCAGGGCGTAGAGCGCGATGCCGCCGCCGAGGACGAGCGCGGTAACAACGAAAGCCACGCGGACGAGGACCGGGTCGATTTGGTAGCGCACGCTGATGCCTTCGCAGACACCGGCAATCATGGCATTGCCGCCCTGGTTTCTCGGGATGCGGGGCGGGCGCGTGTCCCACATCTGGTTGAGAGTCGCGGTGTTCATACCTATATCGTGACGCACCGCGAGGTACGCCACCATCGGGGAACGCCCTGATTTTTGAACTTCAGGGTTTACCCCGATCCGCGCGGGGTGCAGCCGTGCGAAGATTAAGCGCATGAGTTCTCCCTATGCTTCGCGCGCGACTCAGCCCGCGTTCCCGACTTTGGCACGTCCCCAGGACGGCCGCGTCGTGGCGGGCGTGGGCGCGGGGGTCGCGGCGCACCTGGGCGTTGACGTGTTGTTCGTGCGTCTGGCCTTGACCGCGTTGTGCGCCTTGGGCGGCCTCGGCGCGTTCCTCTACGCCGGGGTATGGGTTGCGACCAAGCCTGCCGATGCCCCCGCGCCCGCCTCCCGCTTCGACTTCCGGGCTAACTGGTTGCTTGTCTTCATTGCCGTGGCGGCGGTCGTCAGCGCGCTGGCCAGCGGAGCCAACATGCTGCTGCCGCTGGTCATCGTAGGCGCGGGCGCGCTCGTGACGTGGCAAGCCTATGACCGCGGGCTCGAGAACGTATCGAGCAAGCTGAGTATTGCTGCGGGTAGTGTGCTCGTCTTGTCCGGCGTGGTCATTACCATCGCGCGGTGGGACGGCGGCGCGGACTTTATTCCGGCGTTGGCGGCGGTCGCGCTGACCGTTGTCGGCCTCGGCGCCCTCGTGGTGCCGCTCGTGCTCAAGCTGTGGCGCCAGGTGGCGGATGAGGGCGCGGAGAAGGCGGCATCGGAAGCCCAGGCGATCATGGCGGCGCGCCTGCATGACTCGGTGCTGCAGACCCTGGCGCTCATTCAAAAACGCGCGGAGGATCCGGCGGAGGTCGCGCGGCTCGCGCGATCGCAGGAACGCGAGCTGCGCGCCTGGCTATTTGACGCCCCCTCGGCGGCGCCGGGGACGGTCTTTGGCGCGCTGGCCGCGGCGTGTGGCGAGGTCGAAGACCTGTTCCAGGTGCGGATTGCGCCGGTGACGGTGGGCGAAGATATCGAGCTTACCGAGCCCACGAAGCTAGCGGTGCAGGCGGCGCGGGAAGCGATGGTCAACGCCAGTAAGCACGCGGGCGTCGATACGGTGGACGTGTATGCAGAAAACTTAGCCGGCGAGCTGTCCATTTTTGTGCGCGACCGTGGCGCGGGCTTTGACCCGAACGCGGTGACCGGGGACCGGCACGGAATCCGGGACTCTATCCGCGGGCGCATGGAACGCGCCGGGGGCACCGCACGGGTGACATCGACGCTGGGGAAAGGCACAGAGGTGGAGCTCACGGTAGCTTTGTAGCCATGGTTTCCGTTTTCCTCGTCGATGATCACTCCGTCTTCCGCGCCGGCGTGCGCGCGGAGCTCGCTCAGGCTGCCGATATCGAAGTTGTAGGTGACGCGGGTACCGTCGCCGAAGCGGTCGCAGGGATTGAGTCGGCGCACCCGGACGTGGTGCTGCTTGACGTGCATATGCCGGACGGCGGCGGGTTGGCCGTGCTGCGTGGCGCCTCGGGCCCGGTGTACCTGGCGCTGAGTGTCTCGGACGCGGCGGAGGACGTCATCGCGCTCATCCGTGCCGGCGCTCGGGGCTACGTGACGAAGAATATTTCAGGCCCGGAGCTGGCCGCGGCCGTGCGCCGGGTGCATGAGGGGGATGCGTACTTCTCGCCGCGGTTGGCGGGGTTTGTGCTCGATGCATTCGCATCGGGTGCGCCTGCCGAGTCGAAGCCCGGTGCGCCGGACGAATCCGTGGACCCGGCGGTCGACGCGCTAACACGGCGCGAGCTCGAGGTGCTGCGGCTGCTCGCGCGCGGTTACACGTATCGCGAAATTGGCGAGCGTCTCTTTATCTCGGTGAAGACGGTGGAGACGCACGCGTCGAATATCTTGCGCAAGACGCAGCAGTCGAATCGTCATCAGTTGACTCGCTGGGCGGCTAGCCATGATCTGGATTAAGTTTTTGCATGCGTCTATCTCTCCCTATTGCTTGCGTGACCCTATCCCTTAGCCTTGTTGCGTGCTCTGCTGCGGGTTCAAAAGATGAGCCGCTCTTTGATCCAAACGCTGCGTCTGACTCCAAGGAACCGGAGTTCAACATGGTTGATTTGTGGAGCGGCGAGGCCGATAAGGACACCGTGGAAGGTGCTGAAGGATGCGCGGATCCTTTCTTTGACCTAGGCGATACCTATGCTGGCTATTACCTGATGCAGCGCAAGGTGGGGCTGGATAGCCCGCGCGGGCATTCCCTCGGAATGGGAGATGATCTGGGGCTGGTGGATAACCAGTTCGACCCGTGCGCGCCGATGAGTTACGCAGTCGTGTCTATCGACGACCGTGTCGGCCGCTACAACAGCGAGGGCAAGTCCGAGCCTTCCCAGGATCAAGGCGAGGCGGTGCTCTTCTTCGCGGGTGAGGATTTGGCTAAAGACTCCGTTATTAAGATTGCCCCGCGCGTCGAGGACGTCGACATCGAGGGCACCGAGGCCACGGTGACCTACGCGGAGGGCCAGAAGGTCTCTTACTCCCTAGATGGTGACAAACTGGTCGTGGGCGATGGCCTGGAGAAGCTGCAATCTGATTATGACGGCTACGACGATGCCTACCTGGATTTCGAGCGCGCATTGCCAGGCAGCGATGGCGGGCGCCCGGTGGGGCTGGGCAACGTGAATGTGAAGCCGTGGGATGAAAACCGCGATGAGTTGGTGCGAGATCAAAGGCCTTTCCGCATTCCTGCCCGCGAGTCAGATTATGTATGCCGCTGGGAGAACTTTTCTCTGGTTTGCGCGGCAGAGGAGGGAACGCCTTTTCCTTCTGAGGCAGACTTTGACTTGACCTCGCCGTCGGATAAAGCCGAGCGGGCGGCCAGCATCCAGCTGACCATGCCTTTCGGTGTTTTCCCGAAGGATGTCGACGATAGTTTCTTCCACGCGGACGAAGCGCTCCAGGATGAGCAGGTTACGGCCGTTGGCACGATGCTTTTTGATACCCGCGGCGATGGCATCACGCTTTTCGACGGCCACGTCGGCATGCGCTTTACCCCCGACGGGCCAAAGAAGGTGCCGGTTGAGCATAGCCTGACCAGGAAATACTGGCCGGACCCGACGGAGCTCGATAGCTTTAACGAAGCTGGCTAGGCATAAGCTAGTTTGCGGGTGCCGTCGACGTGGGGGAATACGAAAAAGGCGGCGCCGGAAATCAGCAGCCAGGTCACGGCCACGCCCCAGACGGGAAGTGCGAAAAGAGGGGCGAGCATGACGGTGAGCCATAGCAGCGTCAGGGGGATGAGCTGGCTGATATTCGGCAGCATCGTCACGTTCTTTTTGTCCGCGTAGGCCCGCAGTTGCGTGCGGTAGGGGTGCAGAAAAACGAGGGTGAAGGCCGCAATGAGAAAAAGCAGGCCAACCCCGATGGCGATGCCGAAGTGGACATCGCTGACCAACACAGCCACGGCGGCGCCGATGAGGAGGGAAGCGCCCAATCGTACCCAGTGTGGGGTGGGGATTGGGGTCTCGAGGTGGCGGATATCGCTGGCATGGGCAGTCATGCCGGTTAACGCTATCACTGCAATTGCAAGAGCGTGGGGGAAGGGCCATAATGGAGGCATGAATCAAACAAGTGTTCGCATGGCGGAGGTGGCCGCGGGGCAGAGTCGCGCGGACCAGATTGCCGCTTTGCGGGCGCAGATGCACAAGCTGGAAGCGCCTCGAATCACCCCGGCAGTGCAGCCAGATGAGGAAGTGGTGGAGGTGCCTTCTTCCCTGGCCAGGCTGCTTCCTGGTGGGGGTCTCGCGCGGCGCAGTGCGGTGTATTGCGGGGAGTGTCCTGCGCTTATCATCGAGCTTGTTTGTCATATTAGCGCACAGGGTGGACACGTCGGCGTCGTCGGCTGGCCGGAACTGTCTCTCGCACAAGTGGCCGAGTCGGGGGATTTGCGCCGCGTGATTGTCGTCCCGGATCCCGGCGCTGAGCCGTGGTCGGTGACGGGAGTGTTGGCGGAAGGCCTCGATGTCGTTATTCACCGCGGGGTTGGGGAAGTCACGCCGTCGAAAGCGCGGCCCGTTCTGGCGAGGATCCGCGGCGGGCAGGCGGCCGTGGTGACGGTGGGCGTGTGACTGCCGGGAACCACCACGGAAATCGAAGCGGAAGTCACCAGCTTCCGCGGGCTGGGGCGCGGAAGTGGGCGCATTAACGGCGTGGATATTGCAGTAAACGTGGAGTCCAAGGGCGTGCGAGCGCGGCGCGGCACGGTGACGTGCGGACAGCGGCGTCGGCTGGAGGCGGTATGAGGGTCGCGGCGCTGTGGTTTCCAGATTGGCCGGTCCAGGCGCTGCGGATGCAGGAGGCGGTGCGGGTAGGTGCAGCGCGGGGAGGCACAACGCGGGAGCGGGCTACAGCTATCGTGGCGCAGCACAAGGTCGTTGTATGCGATGGCCTCGCGCGCCGAGCCGGCGTGCGCCGCGGGATGCGCTTGCGCCAGGCGCAGGCGGTGCTGCCAGAGCTGCGCGTCGAGGAGCTTAACGCGGATCGTGATGGCGCTGCCTTCGCCGAGATTGCCACCGGCTTGGATGCGGTGGCTTCCTCCATCGAGGTGCTGCGTCCGGGCCTGGTCATCGTGGATGCTGCTGCGGCGGGGCGTTTCCACGGCGGTGAGGACACGGCGGTGCACATGCTTGTCGACGCCGCCTCCCGCGCCGGCCTCGACGCCACCGTCGGGGTAGCAGACGAAATCGCCACGGCGCTCATCGCTGCCCGCCACAATGGCCTGGGCGCGGTGGTGCCGGAGGGCGCTTCGCGGGAGTTTTTGGCGGGCCAGCCCTTAAGCGTGCTGGCCGCAGAGGTGTCTTTGGGCTGTGCGAAAGAAGTAGTAGAACAGCTGCGGCAGCTGGGGATTAGCAACCTTGGTGAGCTGGCGGCGTTGCCGGCTAGGCAAGTAATGACGCGCTTTGGGCAGGCAGGCAGGCGTTGTCATGACATAGCTAATGCCGTCCCGGATAGGCGGGTGGCGCCGGAGCTTGCGCGGCCGGATTTGGTGGTGGAGGTCAGCTATGAAGAACCCTTAGAGCGAGTGGACGCCGCGGCCTTTGCAGCGCGCCAGTTGGCGGCGCAGCTGCACAGCGTGCTCGCGGAGGCAGGGCAGACGTGCGTGCGTTTGCGGGTCGTCGCGGAGTTTCTAGGCGGCGCGGTGCTGGAGCGCGTGTGGCGTACCCAGGAGGCCCTGGATGAAAGCGCAACGGCCGATCGCGTCCGCTGGCAGCTGGATGGCTGGCTGAGCTCGGCGCGGGCGGGCGCGGAAGGCGGCGTCGTCAGGCTGGCGTTGGAACCGGTAGAAACCGCGGCGCCGGAGGGCGAGGGCCTGTGGGGGCAGACGAAGAGCAATGACAAAGCCAAGCGGGTCATCGCGCGCGTGCAATCGCAGCTGGGCGTGGATCGAGTACTGCAGCCGCGGGAGGCCGGCGGGCGTGGGGTGGCAGAGCGCATCGAGTACGTCCCCTACGGCGAGCAGCGCGACCCCGCTCCGCAGGGCAGCTGGCCAGGCCGAATTCCCTCGCCGCTGCCGGCAAGTTTGGCGCACCCTGCCTCGCGCATCCGGCTTCTCGACGATTCCTCCCGCGACGTCTACGTCACCGCCGAAGCGCTATTGAGCGCGGCGCCAGTGGCGTTGAGCTGGGGTAACAAGCGCTATCAGGTCATCGGCTGGGCTGGGCCATGGCCGGTGGATACTGCGTGGTGGGGAGAGGAAGCTCAAAGGCTCGCACGCTTGCAAGTGGTAGGCCAAGGCACGCAGAATCAGCGGGCCTGGCTGCTGGTCTGGGCGGCCGGGCGGTGGAGCGTGGAGGCGTCCTATTGCTAGGTGGCAGCGAGGAAATCGATGACCAGGCGGGTGGGTTCTTCCAGGACCTGCACGGAATATGGGTGGCGTTCCTTTAGGCCAACCACGAACTGGGAGCGGCCTTCGAATGTACCGGAGCTTTTGACCTCGGTGATAAAACCGCCTGCGCCGGGGGTGGAGCCGAGATTGGGATCGGCCATGTCTTTTTCGAAGGGATAAACGGTGCCGTCGATGTTGACGTTGAGAGCCGTGGCGCCTTCATAGTCGATGGCGTTGCCGGAACCCTGCTGCAGAGGCTTGTCTGTGTAGTCGATGAACCAGCCGGGGCTGCCTTCCCCAGTGAATTCGAAGACGACGCGTTCGAAGCCATCGTGATTGCCAACGCGAACATCGGTGACAACCAGCTGGGAAGGCACCGCGGGGCGTTCTGTCTTGCGGCTGAGATTGGTGACGCCAAGCGGGGTTACACCGGCTGGAGCAGAGGTCGTGGGGGCGCCTTCGACAGAGGACGTAGTAGATACCGCCTCTGTGAACGCGAGACTGGATTTATCCTCTGTGTCGCTAGCGCAACTTACCAAAGCTACAGATCCGAGAGTAAGGACAGCGAGAGCAGGCACGAGGGAGGACAATTTCGGCATGAAAACAGACTATTGCCTAGCCACCGACTCTGTATAGCCAAGGCAGGATTCTTAACCACATTGTTGTCATCATTTTCATTTTGATGGCAGGTAAGCTGTGGCACATGACTTTTTGCTCCGACGTACAGGTTGAGCCGCTTCCGGGCACTGCCAAGAAAGAAAGCGTATTTGTGCTCTTCGAGTGGCCAAACGGCTGGTCGCGCGATGTCTTAGACGGCGGGACCTTCGGCCCGGAACTCACTGCTGAACTTAAATCCAAGCTCAAAGGCGTGGCAGGGCTGCAGCTTATCCGCAAGCCCGGCAAGGAAGGCCGCAGCATTAACGGCAAGCATCGCTGCTACGTGGTCTGGGCCGAGCGCGGAGTTTATATGGAGCATCTCCTAGACGGCCCGGAAGGCATCTTGGGGTTGGATTTTGCGGTGCCGGAAGACGGTGTTCTTTCCCGCCCGCTTGTGCTGATTTGTACCCACGGGCGTCGGGACGTGTGCTGTGCGGTCAAGGGGCGCCCGCTTGCGGCGGAGCTGGCTGCAAGTTTCCCGGAGGAGGTATGGGAGACCTCGCACACGAAGGGGCATCGTTTCGCTCCGTCGATTCTTTTGATGCCGTGGGGTTATTCCTTTGGCAGGCTTAACGTTGAGGCGGCGCGTGAGATGCTGCTGGCGGCGCGTCGCGGGGAGTATTTCTACCCGGGCAATCGCGGCAGCGGGCTCTATGATCCGCGCGGGCAGGTGGCGGAACTGGCAGTCGCGCGGGAGCTGATCGAGGCGGGGGAGGCCTTGCGCTATGGGCAATTGCACGCGCTTGAAAATACCGTGCACCATGACGACGGCCGCACCTGGCGGGTAGAGCTGGAACAAAAAGAGGTCTCCGGGGTCATCTCCTCGTGTGGAGACTGTCCGAAGACCTCAAAGGCGTGGCACGCAGTGGGTGTGCACGCGGGGGATATTAACGGCGCATGATCTTGGCGGAAAGCCAGTTGCCGAAGAACTGCGCTGCCTGAACCAGCACGATGATAATCAGGGTGGCCACCACGGTGACCTCCCACTCGAAGGCGCGGTAGCCGTAGACGATGGCAAAGTCGCCCAAGCCGCCGCCACCGACGTAGCCGGCCATTGCGGACATATCTACGATGCCGATGAACAGGAAGGTATAGCCCAGAACCAGCGGGCCAAGGGCTTCCGGCACGATGACCGAGGTGATGATCTTCCAAGGGGAAGCACCCATCGCGCGGGCTGCTTCAATGACGCCGGGGTCGATGGCGACCAGGTTTTGCTCCACGATGCGGGCCACGGCGAAAGTGGCTGCGATGACCATGACGAAGGTCGCAGGTTCGCGGCCGATAGATCCGCCGAGGACCGCCACGGTTAGCGGCTGCGCGAAGGCCAGCAGGATGATGAACGGGATGGGGCGGATGAAGTTCACCAGGATATTGATGATGAAGTAGACAACCTTGTTCTGCAGGATTCCACCTGGACGGGTGGTGTAGAGCAAGACGCCTAAAACGAGGCCGAGCAGGCCTGCGACCACCAGGGTCGTCGCGACCATGATGAGGGTGTCTTGGATGGCCTCGATGAGGGTATCGCCCAAGCGATCCCAATCAGCGGCAGCTTGGTAGGTCACGTTCATCGGGAAATCTCCTCAATCTCGGTGGTGCGTTGCAGGGTGCGGTAGAACTCCTCGATGGCGGCGGCATTACCGTTCAAGCGCACGGTGAGCTTGCCGAAGGAATGCTTCTGCAGAGTCGTGATACCGCCGTGGACCACTGCGATAGACACGCCCTTTTCCGCCAAGCGTGCCGATGCGGTGAAAAAGCCGGAGTTCTCGGTCAGGTTGATGGTGAAAAGGCGGCCCTCGTGGGCGAGGAGGTCGTCTGCTTCTACCAGGTCTGGGGTGTTGCGCAGGGAAGTGGCAACGAACTTGGAAGCGACCTCCGTGCGCGGGTTGGAAAAGACCTCGTAGACGCTGCCGGCCTCGATGACGCGGCCGGCTTCCATGACGGCAACCTTATCCGCGATGGAACGAACCACGTCCATCTCGTGGGTAATCACGACGATGGTAATACCCAGGTCGCGGTTGACCTTGCGCAGCAGATCCAGCACCTCGTGCGTGGTGGTGGGATCGAGTGCGGAGGTGGCTTCGTCAGCCAGCAACAGCGAAGGGTTGGTCGCCAGCGCGCGAGCGATGCCCACGCGCTGCTTCTGACCGCCGGAGAGCTGCTCCGGGTAATTCGAGCCCTTATCGCCAAGGCCCACGAACTGCAGGAGCTCCTCCACGCGCTTTTTGCGTTCTTCCTTCGGCATACCGGCTAGGCGCAGCGGGTATTCGATGTTGCCTGCCGCGGTGCGCGAGGTCATCAAATTAAACTGCTGGAAAATCATGCCGATGTTGCGGCGGATACCACGCAGCTTGGACTCCGGCATGCCGACGATGTCGGTGCCATCCAGTAGGAGCCGGCCCGAGGTGGGCTTATCCAAGCCGTTGATCATGCGCACCAGCGTGGACTTCCCCGCGCCGGAAAAGCCGATGATGCCGACGATTTCACCGGGCTCGACGGTCAGCGAGACGTCGTCAAGCGCCTTGGTTTCGGTCTTGTTATTTTTAAAGACCTTGGTGATGTTGCGGAACTCAATGCGGGTGCCGTGCTTGGCACCGGGATTATCTGTCACGTGAGGCGTTTCCTTCATATTGTTGTGACTGGCTAAAACCTTTTTAAGACCTTACTCGGCGGAGGAAGTCTCCAAGCGATCCAGGATTTCCTGGAGTTCATTTTGCGGACGATCCACGAAGATGGTGGTGCCGCCCGTGGTCTCCTGCACTGCCTTTTTGACCTCTGGTGAAAGGTACAGCTGCGCTAAGCGCTTGACCTTATCGTTGTCCTTATCTTTTTCTTGTACTGCCCAGACGTTGATGTATGGGTCGAACATGATGGTGGGATCGGCGCTGGGAGCTTCGGGGTCGTCGTAAAGCACTGCCTCAGCAGGGTTGATGCCCGCGCGTTTGAAGAAGGAATTGGTGATGATGGCAGGGGTGCCTTCGCCGTATGCCGACGGAGTCTGGGAAGCATCGACCGGGGTTACCTTGACTTTTGACTTGGCCTCGTCGATGTCGGCCGGATCCGGGGTTAGCTTGCCTTTTTCCTTCAAAGTCACCAGATCGTTGGCGGCCAGCAGGTTGATGGCGCGGCCCTGGTTGGTGGCGTCATTCGGGATGGCGACTTCCTGGCCCTCGATGCCCTTTATATCCTTGTGGCCCTTCCAAAACAGCGGCATCGGGTAGACCTGCGTGGAGGCCACCGGAGCGAGGTTGGTGCCGTTGCCCGCGTTGTATTCCGCCAGGAACTTCAGGTGCTGAAACTTGTTGGTGTCGGTGCTGCCTTCCGCCAGAGACTGGTTCGGGGTGGCGTAGTCGGTGAAGCTTTTCATCTCGATCTCGATGCCTTCCTTGGCGGCGAGATCTTTCAATACGTCCCACTCCGGAAGCTCGGCATCGGTGGTGCCGATGATGATTGGATCCTCTGCGGTGCCGGCAGCAAACTCGGAGGACTTGGAAGAACAACCCGCAAGGCCCGTGGCTGCAACAATGCTTGCCGCAGCCAGCGCAGCAATCTTTTTCAGCTGCACGGCGCTAGCTCTGCTCTGTCACGCGGTCGAGGATCTTCTTCAGCTCCTCCGGAGACTTTTGAACCGGAACGGAAGTGCCCTTGGAATCCTCTGCGACGGCGTCCTGGACGGCCTGGGAGTGCCAAATTTCGGCGACCTTCTTAATCTCCTCGTTGTTGGCGTCTTCTGCGCGAACGACGAAGGCGTTGATATAAGGCTCTGCCTCCTTGGAGTTCGGGTCATCCTGGAATACGGCGGTGGTGGGGTCGATGCCGGCGCGGTCGAGGAAGGAGTTGTTGATGATGGCTGGCTTGCCTTCGCCGTAGGCGGTGGGGGTCTGCGCGGCGTCGACAGGCACGACCTTGACCTTGGACTTTGCCTCGTCAATATCCGGCAGACCTGGGGTGATGAGGCCTTCCTTCTTCAACGTAACCAGCTTGGCCTGTACGAGGACGTTGATGGCGCGTCCCTGGTTGGTGGTGTCATTCGGGATGGCGACTTCCTGGCCCTCGATGCCGTCGAGGGAGTCGTGGCCCTGCCAGAACAATGCCAGCGGCACGATTTCGGTGGCGACGATCGGAACGAGGTCGGTGCCGTTGCCCTTGTTGAACTCCGCCAAGAACTTCAGGTGTTGGAAGTTATTGGTATCCAGTTCGCCTTGGTCAAGCGCCTGGTTCGGGGTGTTGTAGTCCGAGAAGTTCTGCACCTCGATGTCAAGGCCTTGTGCCTCGGCTTCGTCCTCGAAGGCGGACCATGCCTTCTTAGCGGCGTCGGTAGTGCCGACGACGATCTTGCCGTCGGAATCGCCAGAGGAGCAAGCAGCCAGGCTGGTGGCTGCGATGACGGCTGCGGAGGAAGCAGCGAGAACGCGGCGAATACGCATGATATGAGGTGTCCCTTCGAGTGAAATAACGTTTGTTGCAAGAAACCTAGCAATGATTGAACCGCTTTGTCTATATCGCTTTGGGTGAGACTGAAAAATTGACTAGAACATAGTTTCGATCATATCTTTTCCCCATGAGGTTCAATGGTGGGGCGGCGCTGTCTTGGTCGCGGGTGGAGCGGATTCTTTCCGGCCGTCCTGCCGCAACGCCCGTTTCGGTGGAGCACTTGGGGGAGCGGGGCGAGGGTCTCGAGCGCGGGGTCTCGGCCGTGCCTTTCGCGGAGCTGCATGCGGTTTCTTCCTATAGTTTTTTGGGCGGCGCCTCGGAGCCGGAGGAGCTGGTGGCGCGCGCGATGCAGCTGGGGCTAGAGGGGCTTGCGCTGGTGGATAAGGACGGTTTTTATGGCCTGATGAAATTTGCCGAAGCCGCCGCTAAGGCGGGGCTGCCGGCGGTGTTTGGGGCGGAGCTTTCGCTTGTCGACGGCCCTCTTGTCGTCCTCGCCCGCACCCCCGAGGGGTACCGCCGGCTATCGCGATTGATTGCCCAAGCGCGCATGGATGCAGGTGTGAAGGGCGAGGTGGCTTACCCGCCGTTGGAAGTAATTGCGGAGCGTTTGCAAGATTATTGCCTGTTCCTTCTGGACTGGCAATGGTTGGACAAAATCGATCATGTGCTCGAAAGAATAAAAATAGACAGCATAGTACTTGAATATTCCTGCACGATGTCTCCTGAGGACGCAGATCGCCACGCTGAACTGGATAAATGCAATAATCTGCGCGCCATCGCCACTGCCTTACCCGCTGCCGCCACACGGCAGGAAGCGCGCCTAGCCGCGGCAAAGCGTGCGCTTAGCCAAAGAAAATCTCTGGACCAGGCAGAACCCGATGTGCCCCCGATGGGTGCCGGCTGGCTGCGCTCAGGCGAGCAGATGGCGCAGCTCTTTCCGGAGCGGCCGGAGCTCATCGCTGAGACTGTCAAAGTATTAAAGGAGTGCAGTTTCACCTGGGATGCGCTCGCGCCGAACCTGCCTGACTTCGAGGTGCCTGAAGGCCATACCGAGATGTCTTGGCTGACGCACCTGACCTGGCAGCGAGCAGAAGAGCGCTATGCCTCGCGCCCGGCTGCGATTCGCTCGCGGGCGTGGAAGCAGATCGAGTACGAGCTAGGCGTTATCGAGCAGCTGACCTTTCCAGGGTATTTCCTCATCGTGTGTGACCTCGTGGATTTTTGCCGTCGCTCCAACATCCTGTGCCAAGGTCGCGGCTCGGCGGCGAACTCCGCGGTGTGTTTTGCCTTAGGCATCACTAACGCCGAGCCGATTTCCGCGGGGCTGCTTTTTGAGCGCTTCCTTTCGCCAGACCGTGATGGCCCACCGGACATCGATATCGACATCGAATCCGGCCGCCGCGAGGAGGTCATTCAATACGTCTATGACAAGCATGGCCGCGAGCGCGCAGCGCAGGTGGCCAACGTTATTACGTATCGCCGCAAGGGCGCTGTTCGCGATGCAGCGCGTGCCTTGGGCTTTCCCCAAGGCAGCGCCGATTCCTGGTCGAAGGGGCTTTCGGAGCCGCCGGAGGGCGTCGTTAAGCTGGCGGAGCAATTCCTCGGCCAACCGCGCCACCTGGGCATTCACTCTGGCGGCATGGTGTTGTGTGACCGTCCTATTGCGGACGTGGTGCCGATGGAATGGGCGCGGATGGAAAAGCGTTCGGTGCTGCAGTGGGATAAGGATGACTGCGCGGCGGCCGGATTGGTGAAGTTCGATCTGCTGGGCCTTGGCATGCTGGAGGCGCTGCACCACATGCAGGACTTGGTGGAGGAGACCACCGGGTACAAGGTGAATCTGTGGGAGCTCGACCTAGCGGAAAAAGAGGTCTATGACATGCTCTGCCGCGCCGATGCGGTGGGGGTATTCCAGGTGGAATCGCGCGCGCAGCTGTCCACGCTGCCGCGCTTGCGCCCGCAGAAGTTCTTCGACTTGGTGGTGGAGGTTGCGCTCATTCGTCCCGGCCCGATTCAGGGCGGTTCGGTGCATCCTTATCTGCGCCGCCGCGACGGTAAGGAGGCTGTGACCTATGACCACCCGGTGCTGGAGAAGTCTCTGGGCAAGACGCTGGGCATTCCGCTGTTTCAGGAGCAGCTGATGCAGATTGCCGTCGACGCCGCAGGCTTTTCCGGAGCGGAGGCCGATGACCTGCGGCGTGCGATGGGCTCGAAGCGCTCGCCTGCACGGATGGCCGCGCTCAAGCAGCGTTTTATGATGGGCTCGCGCAGACGAATGGCATCGAGGGCGAGGTTGCGGACAAACTGTGGAACAAGATCGTGGCCTTTGCAGCCTATGGCTTCCCAGAGTCGCACTCGCAGTCTTTTGCCTCGTTGGTCTACTTCTCGGCGTGGATGAAGTATCACTATCCGGCGCAGTTTTGCGTGGGTCTGCTGCGGGCGCAGCCGATGGGCTTTTATTCGCCGCAATCGCTCATTCAGGATGCGCGGCGGCACGGCGTGGAAGTTCTTCCGCTGGACGTGAACGCTTCGGGGTGCCAGGCGCGTGCGGTGGTCCAAGACGGCGGCGAGGTGGCGATCCGGCTGGGCCTTAACCTCATCAAGGGGTTGGGGGAGAAGGCCGCGCAGCGTATCGAGGATGCATGCGCGCAGACGCCGTTTCAAGACATCGCGGATCTGTCTAGGCGGGCGGAGCTTAGCGTGGAGCATGTGGAGGCTTTGGCCAGTGCCGGTGCGCTGGAGACCTTTGGGCTAAGCCGGCGTCAGGCGCTGTGGCAGGCGGGGGTGGCGGCCACGGAAAAGGCGGGCATGCTTGCAGGGCTTTCGGCTATTTCTGCGCCGAGCCTGCCTGGCATGAGCGCTTTCGAGCTGATGGCTTCCGACGTCGCCAGTACTGGCGTTACCCACGACAAACAGCCGATGGAGCTCGTGCGCGCCGCGCTTAACGACGCCCATGTCTGCACCGCCGCACAGCTGCGGCAGGTTCCAGACGGTACACGGGTGCGGATTGCGGGCATCGTGACGCATAGGCAGCGTCCGCAGACTGCCGCCGGCGTCATCTTTTTGGGCTTGGAGGATGAGACCGGCTTGATGAACGTGATGGTCTCACCGGGGCTGTGGCAGCTCAACAAGACCGTGGCCAGGACGTCTAAAGCGCTGGTTATTCGTGGCATCGTGCAAAATGCCACGGGCGCGGTCAATGTGGTGGCAGACAAGCTGGAGCCGCTTGCCATGGGTGAGTGGCTCTCCCGCGGCTCGCGTGATTTCCGTTAGGCCGGTGCGAGAAATCCCCCCGTATTCAGGTAAAGCCGCATAACATTCACCCCGCGCTGGCAGCGGGCCTGCTTTTCTTCCTGCTCTACCTGGCCTTTTCTAAGTAGCGAGCCTATCCCTTATGACTACGAATCCGGCGAGTACATCTCCAAGCAGGAAGCACGCGACCTAGGCCACGCGGACATCCAGGAAGTTGTCGACGGCTGGGAGCAGGATACTTAAAAAGGGGTCTAGGAAGCTACGAGTTCGGCACGATTATCGGTGTCCATGCCAAGGGCGATCGTGCCGAGCAGAGTCAGCGATGCCCCGAACATCAATACGCCGGCAAGCATGCCTAGGCAGCGCACGATTTCCGGCCATGGAACGTCTTGTCCAACTAGGTCGAGCAACGGCAGACAGAGCATCAGCACCATTAAACTGCCGAGGGCAAAATACGCGTACTTGAAGACGTTGCTGCGCGCGCGATCGATGCGGCTGCGCTGATATTCGTCTGCGAAGGCTGGGTCCATATTGTCTTTTCCGATTAGAACTTGAAGGCGCCCCAGGCAGATAACGAGCCAGGCAAGGCCGCCGACCCACAAGAACATCGCAATGACGTTGGAGAAGGGATTGACTGCTATAGCGGCGAGTGCAATGAACAGTCCGACGAAGCTGGAATAGAAGTACTTGGTGCGGATAGGCATGATTAATCCCCAGAAATTAGTTCGTCGCGGTTGAATTTGCCTGCCAGAGACTTGGCCACGGTGAATGGAACCCACAGCATTTGCAGCATGATCAGCTTGAAGAACAAGCTGGCCACGAAGATTCCGTCCATGGAATCAAGAAAGCGGGTTCCAAGAGCAATAGCGCCGCAGGCCACGAACATGAACATGGAAGAAAACAAGGCGAGCTTAAGTCCATCTTCGCGGGCCTCTATATGAAGTTGCAGCATGTACTCGTCGAGTTCGATAGTGGGTAGGTCGGCGGAGTCGATAGTCTTGCGTAGCTTGGACACGCCGAAGCCGGTTACACAGCTACCCAAGCAGGCCAGCATGAAGGACGTGAAATCGTCCCAGAACTGCAGCGGGATGGATAAGACGATGATTGCAAGCCCGACGTCGGCGAGGCGTATGAGGCGGTTGCGATTTGTGACGCGAGCTTTAGCAGCTGTGGTTGCCATGAGCAGTTAGTCCTTTCGATAGATCTCGGTGGATAGCGGCTGGAATTCGGTGCGGGAGAAGACGGCTTCGACAGGGAGGCCGAATACTTCGCAGATGCTGAATGCGAGGTCGAGGCTGGGAGAGTGATCGCCACGCTCAAGGGCGCCGATGCTTTGGGGGTTGACCCCGACGGCGTCGGCAAGCTGGGCGCGCGACATGTCCCTCTCGACTCGGAGCAACCGAACCCTATTGAAAATTGGGGAAGACGGCTTTTTCTTTGGGGACATAAACCAAAGTGTTGCATAAACCCAACACTTTGTAAAGAAATCTGAGGCTTTGTTAGCATAGGCGGCATGCGCTCCGCCCTTCCTCCAGACATGCATCCGGTCTCCCGGAAGCTGACCACAGCTCGCTATATTCACCACCTGAGCTGGTCGGCAGGCTTTGCTATCGCTTTCGCGGTTGCGGGATACTTCGCCAGCTCATTTTGGTACTGGTTCGCCGGAGCCTGGGGAGTGTGGTTCGTTTACTTGCTCTGGCTTATCCCCGCGCAGGTGGCGAATATGGGGTGGAAGGAGACTGACGATGAGCTGGTGATTACCCGCGGCAAGCTGTGGTACCGCCTGACCATTGTTCCGTTCGGCCGCATCCAGTTCGTGGACGTCTCCGCCGGCCCCATCGAGCGGTCCTTGGGGCTGAAAAGGGTGAAGATTCACACGGCGTCGACAAGCTCAGATGCGAAAATTGCAGGCCTTTTAGCCGCTGACGCCGATGCATTGCGCGAGCGCCTCGCCGTGAAGGCGCGCGAGAGGATGAGCGGACTGTGAACGGACGGCACCGGCTGGGCAAGGACCGCGCCCCAGTTGATAGGGAAGGCTATCGCCGTGTGCACCGGCTGACGCCGCTGCTGCGCTTTTGGTCGGTTATCTTCGCGTTTCTGGCCATTTGCGTGCTCAACTTCAACTTGGAGATGCTCTCCGACATCGCGGCCTACCTGCGCGGCGGGCACTGGAGTGACATTGGCCTTGGAACGCTCGCGGGGCTCGGCGGCTTCGTCGTGGTCTGCCTGGGCATTTGGTATGTCTCCGCCATCTGGTGGCGCAAGCTGGGCTATAAGCTCGGCCCCGATGAGGTGGCGCTGCGCCACGGCGTGATTTCCACGTCTTTTCGCTCCGCACGCTATGACCGCATTCAGGCTGTCGACGTGGTGGAGTCCGTCATCGCGCGGTTATTTGGTCTGGCTGCAGTGCGCGTGGAAACAGCCGGCGGCACGGCCTCTGTCATTGAGATTTCCTTTCTGCGCAGGCAAGAGGCCATGGCGTTGCGCGAGGAGCTTCTGACCCACGTGCATAGCCGTTCGGCGGTGTCGGAGGATGCCGGTTCCGAGGCGGTCGGGCAGGTAGCTCCGGCGGAAGAGCAGGGCTGGCAGCTGATTCCAGAAATCCCCGTTGGTCGCACGCTGGCGGCGGAGGCGCTGCGTTTGCCCACGCTGATTGCGGTTGTAGTCATGGCGATTTTCCTCGCTTTGCCGGATTTCCGCGCCGCCACGGTGCCCATCGTGGTGGGCTTTGTGCCCAATATTTGGAATCTCATCGATACCTCGTGGCGCTTCCAATCCCGCTACGACGGCCACGATGAGGTACTCAACATCTCCTACGGCTTGGCTGACCGCCGCCGCCAGACGATCCGGCGTTCGCGCATTCATGCGGTGCGGGTTACCCAGCCGCTGCTGTGGCGCATGTTTGGCTGGTACGAGGTGCAGGTTTCCGTGGCCGGGTACGGCGCGGTGGGCGGCGGCAAGCAGTCGGGCTCCACGCGCATCTTGCCGGTGGGCACGCGGGAGCAGGCGCTGCGCGTACTAGAGCTGGTCTCCGATCTTGATGCCGCGCAGATCGAGTATTACGCCCAGCCAGAGGGGCACACCCACCCCACCTATGTGTCGCCGCGTAAGGCCTGGTTGGCCTCGCCGGTGGATGTGCGCCAGCAGGCGGTCACGTTGGTGGGCGAGGACGTCGCCGTTGTGCATTCAGGAAGACTGTCGCGTCGGGTGATGGTCGTGGGCACTCCGCATATCCAGGAACTGACGGTCCAAGCCGGCCCGCTCAATCAGCTGCTGGGCGTGCAAAACATCCGCTTCGATCTGGTTAAGGGTCCCGTTGGAATGGCGGGAAAGCAGCTTGCGCTTGCCGACGCCGCCGAGCTTCTCACCCGCCTGCGGCAACGCCAACTGCCTTCGATGGAGCACGAGGCTACGATGCCGGCGCCGGGCGAGGCCGGCGCAGACTAAGCAAGACTGGACCGCGCTTTCGTCCGGGGTTGGCGGAGGCTGTGCCGCAGTGGGCTGCAGCAGTACAGGAACCGCATCCGCTGGTGGGGCAGGAGTTGAGCGTTTCGGCGTTTAGCTCCCCGGTGGAGAGCAGGTGTGAAATCACAAGATTGACCGTGCCGATTTTAAGGCCCGTTACGTGCGCGATTCCGGCGCGGGTGGTGGTGCCGGAGGAAATCGCGTCCTTTACCTGAGCAATGGGCGAGGTCATAGCAGCCTCAAGAGCTGGAAGGCGACCACGGCCAAGGCCCAAGCGGTAAATAGTTGCACCGCGAAACCGAAGAGTGTCCAGCGCCAGCCAATCTCCCGTTTCTGGGCAGCCAGCGTTGCCACGCACGGGGTATAGGCGAGCAGGAAGAGCATATACGCCCACACTGCAGCGTTCGTATTTCCGTCGGAGGCTGTGGCGAAGTCGGCGCGCACCTTCTCGCTTAAGGGGCTCGATGCCTGTTCTTCGGGTGCGGCGTCGGTGACGTCGTCTACTGCGTAGGTCTGCGACCACGTGGAAATCAGTGCTTCCTTGGCCACAAACCCCGTCACTAGCGGGCCCGCGAGCGACCAAGAATCAAAGCCCGCCGGGGCAAAGGCCGGAGCGATGCTGCGCGAGATAGCGCCATAAGCTGAATCCTCAGGAGCTGGCGACTTGTAGTCAGACAGGGAAACCCCATCAGCGCCTACGGGAATCGCCATGAGCAGCCAGATGACCACCACCGTGGAGACGATGATGCCGCCGGCAGTCTGCAGAAATCCCTTCAGCCTCGTCCACATCACCGACATGGCGAGGCGGAAGGTGGGAAGTTGGTACGTCGGAAGATCGATGACCAGCGGGTCCTGCGGCACAGCCCGCCACAACGTGCCGCGCAGCACCAATCCCACCAGAATAAGCAGAGCGATGGAGATGACGTACATACAAAAAACGACGCTGCCGGCATGACCCGGGAAGAAGGTCTCCGCCAGCATCACGAAGACCACCAACCGGGCAGAGCAGGAGGTAAACGGGATAAGCAGCGAGGTCATGATGCGATGCCGCGGCGAACCCAGCACGCGGGTCGCAGCAATGGCAGGAACGTTGCAGCCAAAGCCTACAACTATAGGTAAAAATGCCTTGCCTGGCAGGCCGATGGCGCGCATGAAACGGTCCGTAACCACTGCCGCGCGGGCCATATAGCCAGAATCCTCCAGCACGGCCAGGCACAAAAACATCAGCGCCATCAGGGGTGCAAAGGTGAGGACCATGCCGACGCCGCCAATAAGGCCGTCGACAAGCAAGCCCTCTACCAGCGGATGCTGAAGGCCGATTGCCTCCAGCAGGTGGCGTGCTGCGTCAGAGATGGGCCCTGAGACGAGCGCCTCCAAGCCGTCTTGCAGAGGAGCGGCCACCGTGGTGGTTATCTGAAAGACTAGCCACATCACCGCGAGGAAAAGCAACGGGCCCGCTACCGGGTGCAGCGCTATCGCATCTAGGCGCTGCGAACGCGTGACCGGCTGGGACTGCGTGTGCACCGCTGCTTTGGTGGCGGCGTCGAGATCCGCAAAGCGGGCGTCGATGCTGGCGTCTTCGCGCAGGACCTGTGGCTCCTTAGTGAGGGAAACCTGCACCGTCTCACGCAGGCGCTCCAATCCTTCCCGCCGGCGGCCATCCACACAGACCACCGGGATTCCCGTGGCCCTCGCGAGCGCATCGGCATCCACCTGTAAGCCCTGGTCTTGTGCCACGTCCAGCTTGGTCAGCGCGATGCTGAGCCGGTAGGGAAGCTCTGCGAGCTGAAACGCCAAGTTGAGCCCGCGCGCAACCGCAGTCGCGTCGACCACGACGATGACGTGATCGGGGCGCTCGGCAGGGGCGGCGTCGTAAAGCATGGTGCGCGTGAGCGCCTCATCCGGGCTGAGCGGATCCAAAGAATAGCTGCCGGGGAAGTCAATGAGATCGGCAACCTCGGCCGGGCAACACGAATGCGCAATATTCCATGCGCCGCGGCTGACCTCCACGGTCGTGCCCGGCCAGTTGCCGGTCTGCACCTTCGAACCGGTTAGCGCATTAAAAAGCGTAGACTTGCCGGAGTTCGGAGCACCCACCATGGCGATGATGGCAGCGCCCGCGGGAGCCAGCGCCCCGCCCGGATTTCCATGGCAGCTGGGCGTTACAGCACTCATCACTAAACCCCGATTGATTGCAGCGTCTGGCGGTCAATGGCGTAGCGGCAGGAGCCAACCGCGACGATGCGCGCGCCACCTGCCACATGCGCGCCGACGGTTAGGCATGCTCCCGGGCGGATGCCCAGCTCGCCCAAGCGGCGGGCCATGGCCGGATTATGCACGCAATCCAGGCATTCGGGGCGCAGGGTAACGGTAGAACCGACAGGCAGGGAGTAGGCCGAGTTGTGGGAGGTCGACTCGCCTGAGCGTACGTGCAAAGGCAACATGACTAGGCATCCTTTCAAATTCGGTTATAAAGTTACCCTAACCGAATGATGGTTTACCTAATCGTTGTGACAATTGTCCTAGACAGCGCCCTTAAACCCCAGCTGGCGCCAAGCCTCATACACGGCTGTCGACGCCGCGTTAGACAGGTTCATCGAACGGCGCGCCGGGACCATCGGGATGCGCACCTGCTCGGTGATACGTGGGTGATTAAGATGCTCTGGCGGCAAGCCGGTGGGCTCGGTGCCAAAGAGTAGGACATCGCCTTCTTGGAACTCGACGTCCGTGAACCACTTATCGGTATGCGTGCTAAAAGCAAACACGCGCGCGCCGGGCAGTGCGTCCATGCAAGCGTCGAAGTCCTTGTGGATGTGCAGGTCAGCAAGGTCGTGGTAGTCCAGGCCGGCGCGCTTTAGGTGCTTGTCATCGAAGTTGAATCCGAGCGGTTCGATGAGATGCAGGGACGCTCCAGTGACGGCGGCGGTGCGGATTGCGTTGCCGGTATTGGTGGGGATCACGGGATTATCAAAGACGATGTGCAGCTGGCTCATGGGCATAAGTCTAGGATGGAGCGCATGAGCGCAACCAAACTAGATGGCAAGTTGTACCGCGACGAGATCTTCGCGGATCTGAAAACCCGCGTCGAGGCCCTCAAGGAAAAGGGCATCCAGCCTGGCCTGGCCACCGTGCTGGTGGGCGATGACCCGGGCTCGCACTCCTACGTGAAGATGAAACACCGCGACTGCGAACAGCTGGGAATCAACTCCATCCGCAAGGACCTTCCGGCGGATATTAGCCAGGAGGAGCTGGAAAAGGTCATCGACGAGCTAAACGAAGACGACGGCTGCACCGGCTACATCGTGCAGCTGCCGCTGCCTAAGCACCTGGATGAAAACAAGATCCTGGCCAAGATTGATCCGGAAAAAGACGCCGATGGCCTGCACCCGGTCAACCTGGGCAAGCTGGTTTTGAACGAGGATGCCCCGCTGCCGTGCACCCCGAATGGTTGCATTCACCTGCTGCGTCGCTTTGGCGTGGAGCTGGATGGAGCGAAGGTCGTCGTCATCGGCCGTGGTGTGACTGTTGGCCGTCCGATCGGCTTGATGCTTACCCGCCGCAGTGAAAATTCCACCGTTACGCTCTGCCACACCGGTACCAAGGACTTGGCTGCCGAGACGCGCGCTGCCGACGTCATCATCGCAGCGGCCGGCAAGGCACATATGCTCAACGCAGACATGATCAAGGAAGGCGCCGCGGTTCTCGACGTCGGAGTTTCCCGCGTTGATGGCAAGTTGGCTGGCGACGTCGCACCAGACGTCTGGGACAAGGCCGGCTTCGTCTCGCCGAACCCGGGCGGTGTCGGCCCGCTGACCCGCGCATTCCTGGTGTCTAACATCGTGGAGCGCGCAGAAAAGTTGGCGGGCCAGCAGTAGATGGCCCCGGAGCTAAACCTCGATAACCCGCACGACGCCAACCTGCGGCCCTCCCGCCTACCCGCGTCCGTGCAGTGGGCGGCCGTGGGGCTATTTTGTGCCGCCGTTGCGCTTTCTGCGGTTTTCGCGATTTCCGAGCACTGGCGCCGCGCCACGGTAGTCCTTGGTGCAGGCCTGCTTTGGCTTTCGTTGGTGCGGCTTAGCTGTGACTCGAAAATCGTCGGCATCCTCGCGGTCCGATCGCGCCGTTTTGATGCGTGCTTTAGCGGCGTTATTGGTGCCGTGATGGTGTTTTTGTCGGTTTCAGTCGATGCGTTGGGGTCTTAGATGTAGTACTCGCTGCCGCTAAACGCCGTTTCCAACTCCAGTCCGTCAGGTGCCGAGAGCGTAAGGAAGTTACGCAAGATTCGGTCCATCTGGCGGGCTTCGGCCAAGAAAGCATCGTGGCCGACGGGGGAGACGATTTTCGCCATGGCCAGCAGGTTGCCAATGTTGCGCGAGATATGTTCCTGCTGGTGATACGGGTAGAGGATGTCCGTGTCCACGCCGACTACCATCGTGGGAACAGTCGATGTTGCTAGCGCTTTGTTGAGGCCGCCGCGGTCGCGGCCGACGTCGTGGCGGTTGAGCGCCTCCGTCAGCGTTACATAGGAGCCGGCGTCGAAGCGGCGGGCGAGTTTTTCTCCCTGATAGTCCAAGTAGGAGTTGACCGCGAAACGCTGGTTCCCCGCGCGGTAAGGCCCGAGCGGATCCTCGCCGCGTTGTGCCTGGACGCCGAAGCGCTCGTCGATTTCCTGTTCGCCGCGGTAGGTGAGGTGGGCAATCCGGCGCGCGGCGGCGAGCCCTTCGCGAGGCGTTTTGCCGCTTGCGTAGTAATCCCCGCCGTGCCAGAACGGGTCGCGCTCAATGGCAGAAATCTGTGCGGATTGAATGCCAATCTGCCAGCCCGAAGCCCGCGCTGATACCGCAATGACGCAGGCCGCGGTTATGGATTCCGGGTACAGCAGCGTCCACTCCAGTGTGCGCGCCCCGCCCATGGAGCCACCGATGATGGCATGGACCTGGGTGATTCCGAGGACTTCTAGGAATTGCCTTTCCGCTCTCACCAAATCTCGAATCGATAGCGCGGGGAAGCGCGAACCCCAGGCACGGCCGTCGTCGGGATGCGCGCTGGCGGGCCCAGTGGAACCAGCACAGCCGCCCAGCGCATTGGTGGCGATCACGCACCATTTCCGCGTATCCAAAGCCTTGCCTGGGCCCAGCAGGTCGGCCCACCAGTCGGCCACGTTGGAATCGCCGGTCACCGCATGCTCGATGAGCAGCACGTTATTCTTGCCGTGCGGGTCACCGGCGAATTTGCCCCACCGTTGATACGCGATACGCACCTCGGGAATTTCAGCGCCTGCTTCAGTACGCAGCTTGCCGACGCCGACTTCTTCGAGCTCACCTTCACAAGCCAAGTTGGGCACAGTCATGGCGACTTCTTGATTAGATGGCCGCGAAGCCGCGCTCGAGGTCAGCGATGATGTCGTTGATTGCTTCGATACCAACGGAGAGGCGAATCGTGGCTTGGGTGATGCCAGCTACTCGCAGCCCCTCCTCGTTGGATTGCGAGTGGGTGGTGGTAGCCGGATGCACCACAAGCGAGCGGGTATCACCGATGTTGGCCAGATTGGAATGCAGCTTGAGGGAATCGATGAACTTCCAGGCGGTTTCTGTGGCCGCTGCGGGTTCGCCTGACTCGGTGGCCACTTCGAAAGAAAGTACCGAACCGGTGTATTGGTAGCCGAGCCTTTCCTTGGTGGTCTTATACGGGCTCGAGTCGAGGCCGGCGTAATTGACCTTGGCCGCCTTCGGATGCGCCTCGAGGAATTCCGCAACTGCCTGGGCATTTTCGTTGTGGCGCTGCACGCGCAGCTCCAAAGTTTCCAGCCCGGTTAAGGTCAGCCAAGCGTTGAAAGGCGAGACTGCGGCGCCCGTATCGCGGAGGATGCCAGCGCGGGCGCGCAGTGCGAAAGCCGGTTCGCCGAGGTCTGCGAAGCGCAGGCCATGGTAACTTTCGTCGGGTTCGGTGAAGAACGGAAACACCGGCTTGCCGTCGCGCTGAACGGTCCAGTCAAAGGTGCCGCCGTCGACGATGACGCCACCGATGGCCGAGCCCGAGCCGGAATAGAATT
This sequence comes from Corynebacterium sp. HMSC036D03, assembly GCF_001836185.1. Taxonomy (NCBI): domain Bacteria; kingdom Bacillati; phylum Actinomycetota; class Actinomycetes; order Mycobacteriales; family Corynebacteriaceae; genus Corynebacterium; species Corynebacterium sp. HMSC036D03. Next base: position 138,056 of record NZ_KV827737.1, on the reverse strand, counting down.
TGGTGGTGGAGGCGACGACGACGTCCGCGCCGAGCTCTAACGGGCGCGCCAGTGCCGCGGTAGCGATGGTGTTGTCCACAATCAGCGGCACCTGGTTTGCATGCGCTACCTCAGCGATTGCCGGAATATCCAGCACATCTGCCACCGGGTTGCCGAAGGTCTCTCCATAAAAAGCCTTGGTATTTCCGCGCACAGCGCACTGCCATGACTGCGGATCATCGGGTTCCTCGACCAGAGTTACTTCAATGCCGAGACGGTGCAGCGTATGGGTAAAAAGGCTATTCGTTCCGCCATAGAGGCGAGGGGAGGCCACGATGTGGTCGCCCGCGCCAGCCAGCGTTTCGATGGCGGCGGTTTCTGCCGCCTGGCCAGAGGCAAAGGCGACTGCGGCTACGCCGCCTTCGAGCGCCGCTAGACGACGCTCGAGTGCGTCCACCGTGGGATTTGTCAGCCGGGTGTAGATGGGGCCGGCGTCGGCAAGCGCAAAGCGAGCGGCGGCATGCTCGGCCGAATCAAAGACGTAGGAGGTGGTTTGGTAAATCGGAATGTTGCGAGAGTTGGTGGAGCCGTCGAGATCCTGGCCTACGTGCAGGCAGCGGGTAGCGAGGGCGAGGTTTTCTAAGTTGCTGGTGTCGTATTTTGTAGCCATGAGCAAAGACTAGACCAAGCGGTTCATAATGGGCATGGATGTGGAGAAAATTTGACGTTTGCCCAGCAAGTGAAATGAATAAAAACAGACAAAGCGGTCGGCAGGTAGCCGACCGCTAGTCGCGGTGTGAGTTTAGCGCGTGTCTATTTTTGGGAGCCCGCGCGCTGATGGATGAGGTACCAGCCGCCTAGGATTCCGCCGAAGAGTAGTAAGGCAGCCGCAATGAAGACCATTGCGACCGTGACGGTTTGGTGTGGGTCGTTCAGAAAAATCATCGAAACAATCGCCGCAAGGAAGATGGTGGCAAAGAGGGTGATTAGCCAGTTGCGCTTGGTGTGCTCTGCGAAAGTCATGCTTAAAATAATACGACAAAATCCGAATTAAACAACTTTTGAGGTTGGGGTTGGTGGCGTTAACCTCTATGTACTCTGATTTTTGCAGTGCTTTGCGAATGGTGATCGAATTAACATCGTTGGGAAATCGCTTTAAAGATAAAGCAAATCGGGAGGTGTGGTCGACGTACATTATTGCGTTTTACTTGGGGAGATATAAAAATTAGCTGAAAGTCAGCAATGGGGGAATGGTCTAGCTATTGGCGGATGTCAACCTTCCGTATGACCGCCTTTGGGGAAGGTGGGCGCGCGCCCAGCTATTTAACTCTAGTTTTTCCGTCCATAATCGGTGTGGGTGCCTTCTGCCTCGGGACACCTTGGCGCGCAGTCTAAGCGTCAGCACATTGAGAAGACAGGAAAATATATGTCCACCACTACTAGCCACGAGGACCGCCGCAAGCCGGTCCTTAAGCTCAGCAGCGTGTGGGGGCAGGGCGTCGCCTTAGTCATGATCTTTGGCTTTCTAGTCATGGGTTTCTTGGCGTACCGCACTTACAACGCGTCTATGCCTCTTCCGGAAAAGATTGTTTCCGAAACCACCGGTGAGACCATCCTGACCAAGGATGAGATTCTGAACGGTCAGGCTCTCTACCAAACCCGCGGCCTGCAGCAATACGGCTCCGTCATGGGCCACGGCGCCTACTTAGGCCCTGACTACACGGCGGAATACCTCCGCATGTCTTTGGATAAGGCACGCGAGCTTAACGACGCCAACGGTTATCCCGATTTCATCTCCCCGGACGCGACTCCAGAAGAAGCAGTCCAGCAGGAGTTCCGCACCAACCGCTACGACGAAGCAACTGGTGTACTGAAGTGGACCGATAACCAAATCGCTGCTTTCGAGTCCAACAAGGACTACTACGCGAAGTACTTTGGCGAAGACTCTCATAACAAGGGACTTCCATCTGAGTTCATTACAGACAAAAAGCAGATCAACAACCTTGTTGGTTTCTTCGGTTGGACTGCATGGGCTTCTGCGGCAGAGCGCCCGGGCCACGATTACTCCTATACCAACAACTGGCCGGCTGAGCCACGCGTGGATAACGGCCCGACCGCAGACCTCGTGGTCTGGTCTGTGCTCTCGCTCATCGCGCTGATCGGCGGCACCGGCCTTATCTTCGCGATTTATGGCCGTTGGTCTAAGTCCATTGGTTGGCACGCAGAAGAGGCGCCAAACCTCGACTTCACCCAGCCGGGCGAGGTAGGTCTTACCAAGTCGCAGAAGGTCGTGGCATGGTTTGTCCTTGTCATCGCATTGCTCTTCCTCATCCAGGCGCTCCTGGGTGCAGCCTCACAGCACTACCGCACGGAGCTAACCGGCTTCTTCGGTATCCCATTGCAGGAGATCCTGCCGTATAACGTCTCGCGTACTTGGCACCTCCAGCTGTCGCTGCTATGGACTGCAGGCGGCCTGCTTGCTGCCGGTATTTTCTTGGCCTCTTTCGTGGGCAAGAAGGAACCGAAGAAGCAGCACTGGCTGGTTTGGTTCCTGCTCGGTGCCATCGCGTTTGTGGTCTTTGGCTCCATGGCCTTCGAGTGGCTGTCCACCATGGGCTACATCAAGGAAGGCACCCTGTTCTCCCAGCAGTGGGAGTTCCTTGACCTGCCGCGCTTCTTCCAGATTCTGCTCACTGTGGGCATGTTTGTCTGGATTGGCATCATCTTCCGCCAGCTGCGCGGCCGCCTGAAGTACGAACACAAGTCCAATATGCCGTGGCTGTTCTTCTACGCCGGCATCGCCATCCCTGCTTTCTATGCAGTGGGTAACCTGGCTGGCTCCGAGACCCATATCTCTGTTGCCGAGTTCTGGCGCTTCTGGGTCGTCCACCTGTGGGTGGAGGACTTCCTCGAGCTGTTTACCACCGTGATGGTGGCCTATGTCTTCGTGCTTCTCGGCGTCATCCGCGAGAAGATCGCCCTCGGCATCATCTTCTTGGACATTATTTTGTACTCCACCGGTGGCGTTTTGGGCACTATGCACCACCTGTACTTCTCCGGTACCCCGGTTGAGCACATGGCACTTGGCGCTTTCTTCTCTGCTGCCGAGGTCGTGCCGCTGACCCTGCTGACCGTTGAGGCTTGGACCTTCATGCAGCTCGGTTCCCGTCAGCGCGCCTCCGGCGAACGCCCATTCCCACACCGCTGGGCAGTTATGTTCCTGGTTGCAGTTGGCTTCTGGAACTTCTTGGGCGCCGGCATCTTCGGCTTCCTAGTCAACCTGCCGATCGTCTCTTATTACGAGATCGGTACCGCGCTGACCGCAAACCACGCACACGGCGCAATGATGGGCGTATACGGCTTCCTGGCCGTCGGCCTGTCCGTGTTCGCGCTGCGCTACCTTATCCCGAAGGAAAAGTGGTCCGACAAGGCCATGGCGTGGTCCTTCTGGCTGCAGAACATCGGTCTGCTGTGGATGGTTGTTATTTCGCTGCTCCCGTTGGGCGTTATGCAGCTCTACGAATCCGTGGCTTCCGGATACGTCGAGGCACGTTCCCTGGGCTACATCACCGAGCCTGGCAACTTCATCATGGAGTGGCTGCGCATGCCTGGCGACGTCATGTTCTTAGCCGGCATCATCCCGTTCCTATGGATGGCGCTCAAGGGCGTGCTGTTTAACAAGGAAATCCCGACCATCGAAGAGCACCCGAAGGATCCGCTGTTTAGCATCATCGCGCCTGACGACGACGATCACGCCGGCGAGGTGCCCGTCGCGGGCGCTGCCTCCAGCGTCGGCCTTGTCTCCGGCGGAAAGGGTCGTGTGGATACCCGCGACGGCGCGCACAGCACTGGACGAGTGGCAGGCCGCCGCTATGGCTACATCGACGAGCGTGGCGCCTTCGTTGAAGAGCAAGCCCCGGACTCGGGCCGCGGCGATTCTGCAGCTTCTGGCCCACAGGACCCAGAGTTCGAATCGCGCACCAAGTGGGGCGGCACCTACCGCTCCGACAAGCGGGCGGACGGTAATCCTGGCCAGAAGAAGCCAAATCAGAATAAGCCGGATCAGAAGAAGTAGGGACACATAATGCAAGCTCCAGGAATCTTTACCCTCCTGGCGGTGTGCTACGGCCTGTTTCTTCTGGTTGTAGCGTGGGGCTTTGATGCTATGGCGAAGCAAACCGCCAACCGCACCATGGCTAACCGCGCTGGCACTTTCCGCTACTTGGAGGAACACGACGCCTGGCAGTGCCCTGAGGATCAGTGGCTTTGGCCGTCGAGCTTTGACCCGGAAAACCGCGTCATGCGTTACCGCGCCAACCCCACGGTGTGCAATACCTGTCCAGTAAAGGATGCCTGCACGGTCTCCCACCATGGCAGGGAAGTCACCCGGCAGCTCGACCCATGGCCACACTCCGACTCTGGTCGTTTCCACCGCGGAATTGCCCTCGCGGTGGCCGCTATGGGCTACCTGCTCCCGCTGTCGTCCCTAATTACCAACCACTCGCTGTCCGAGGTGCTTATCACCCTTGCCACCGTCTTGGTGATTACCGGTCTTGGTGTCTATCCGTTGGCACGCCACCTGTGGAATACACCATCGAATGCGCCGCAGATCGTCGTCCCCGAAATGGACAACCGTGAAGCCGAGCTGGCCGCCCAAATCGACCGCTATGGTTCGAAGTACGGCAAGTCCAGCCGTTATCGCTCGGAACGCAAGAAGGAAGAAGCTAGCTAATGTCAGCACTCGTTTTCTGGCCGATCGTCATCGGCATCATCGTCGCGCTCATCATCGTCTTTTTGATGTACTCGCTGAAAGTTATCAAACAGTACGAGCGCGGAGTGGCCTTCCGATTCGGTCATCTGCGTCCGCTCATGGAGCCGGGCCTGCATTTCATGTGGCCGGGCATCGATAAGCTCGAGCGCGTGGACCAGCGCGTGGTGACACTTACCATCCCGCCGCAGGAAATCATCACCAAGGACAACGTCTCCGTGCGTGTGAACGCCGTGGTCATGTTCGAGGTGACGGATTCGCTCAAGGCCGTGCTGGAAGTGGAAAACTATGCCGTCGCTACGTCGCAAATCGCGCAAACGACTCTGCGTAGCCTGTTGGGCCGCGCGGATCTCGATGATCTCCTCGCACACCGCGAAGAACTCAACGAGGATCTTGCGAATATCATCAACGGCCAGACCGAGCGCTGGGGCGTAATCACCCGCATCGTGGAGATCAAGGACGTGGAAATCCCAGAAATGATGCAGCGTGCCCTTGCCCGCGAGGCAGAAGCCGAGCGTGAGCGTCGCGCCAAGGTCATCTCCGCACACGGCGAGTTGCAGTCCTCCCGCGAGCTGCGAGAAGCCGCGGAGGAGCTGGGTAAGGCTCCTGCGGCTTTGCAGCTTCGTTACCTGCAGACGGTGCTGGAGTTAGGCGCAGACCAGAACTCCACCATCGTCTTCCCACTGCCGATGGACATCATGGGTGGCTTCATGGATAACCTCGGCACCTTCTCGAAGGGATTTAAGGATTTCAACGAGAACTTCTCGCAGCTAGCCGGCGCTAAAAAGGCTGAGGATAAGTAACGTCCTAGGCAGCCGCAGTAAACCGTTAGCGCAGCAACTAAAGGGTCACGTTCTATGCGTGGCCCTTTCGGCTTTTCCTGCACGCGGCTCAGTGCCGCCAGGCATGCTCGTAGGCAGGTTGGCTGCGCACGCGCATGAGTGCGCAATCAGTGCGAGATCCTACCCATTAAAGAGATGCGGCTTCTGCGACCGCAGCGAGTGCTAGCGCCAATTCCAAGTCGCTGAGGTGGCCAAAGCCCAATACGACTCCGTTCGGTGCTTCCTCTCCGCCCCAGTAATCAGCTAGTGCAGTAAGTCCGATTCCCTGTTCCGCTGCCCGTGTGACCACCGCTGCCGCTGGGCGTTCGCAGAGCAACACAGCGTGCAGACCACCGCGAATCGGCAGCAGCTCGACGCCAGGTAGCGTGCGGAAGGTGGCGGTGACTAGGTCACGGCGGCGTCGGTAAGCGCGGCGCATTTTGCCGGTGTGGCGGCGCAGCGCACCGCTGGCCATAAACCCCGCCAACGCATCTTGGGTAATAGAGCTCACGGGCTGCCCAAAAAGCTGACGCTGCTGCACAAGCGGCTCGCGCAGGTGCTCCGGGACGACGAGATATCCACAAGCGATGGTCGGGGAGATCACCGAGCTAAACGTGCCCAACAGCGCCGTGTGCTCGGGCTCGAGGGCAGTCAGCGCGGGCAAAGGTTGGCCTACGTAGCGCAGTTCGGAGTCGAAATCGTCCTCAATGATGAGTACCCCCGTCTCCCGTGCCCACCGCACCAGCTCCGTTCGACGAGCAGCCGAGAGGGAATCGCCGTACGGATATTGATGGCTCGGAGTGACGATGAGCGCATCTAGGTCCGTTAGCGGAACACGCACACCCTCTGAATCGGTAGGTACTTCCACGAGGGTATGGCCTAAAGCCTCCGGTACCTTGCGCAGACTGGGATAACCCGGCGATTCCACGCCAATACGCAGCTGCTTAGCGACGCCCCGCAATAACAACGCAAGCCCCTCACGCGCACCGGCGGTGACGAGGATGCGATCCGGATCTACCGCAAGGCCGCGCATGTGGCGGAGGTGGTGACCGATTTCTTGGGTTAGAAGGGGAGCGTTGGCAAGCGCGGCGGCGTTGCGCCAGGCAGCACGCCATTCGGGGGTGATGAGGCTCGTTGTATCGGGTAGGCCGGGGGTTAGCTCCACCCGGTTGAGGGGCGGTGGGGTGTGCGATTTCGGGGCGGTCGCGGGGGCTTTGGTGGGGTGGAGGCGAGGATTGATGCGGGTTCCGGAGCCGGTGCTTGCGATGAGGTAGCCCTCGGCGATGAGTTGATCGAAAGCGGTTACCACAGTTCCGCGCGAGACGCCTAGCTGCGCCGATAAGGTGCGGGTTGAATCTATCTGCTCGCCTGGCAGCAGTGCGCCAGTGGCAACCATCTCGCGGATGGCTGCCGCAATCTGCACTGGCAGCGTCCGCGAATCGTCCGGGTCGAGGCCTAAATTCATATCCTCATCTTAAAGTGGTCTAATCCAAATGGCCTAGATTGGACCTTGTTGTGGACCACTTTATGCGGTTCGATGATCCGCATGGCTGAAAACAAGACTGAGAACAAGACTGAGAACAAGACTGAAAATAAGACGGAAAATACTTCCAAGATTGCAACCACCCGCGTCAAGCGCGGCCTTGCGGATATGCTCAAGGGCGGCGTCATCATGGATGTCGTTACCCCGGAGCAGGCAAAGATCGCCGAAGATGCTGGTGCTGCAGCCGTCATGGCCTTGGAGCGTGTGCCAGCGGATATCCGCGCGCAGGGCGGCGTCGCTCGTATGTCGGACCCAGACCTTATTGAGGGAATCGTTGATGCGGTTTCCATCCCGGTGATGGCAAAGTCTCGTATTGGCCACTTCGTTGAGGCGCAGATCCTGGCCGAGCTCGGTGTGGACTTTATTGACGAGTCCGAGGTTCTATCTCCGGCCGATTACGTCAACCACATCAACAAGTGGGACTTCGACGTGCCTTTCGTCTGCGGTGCTACCAACCTGGGCGAAGCGCTGCGCCGTATCACTGAGGGTGCTGCGATGATTCGTTCCAAAGGCGAAGCCGGTACCGGCGACGTCTCCGAGGCAGTAAAGCACCTGCGTACCATTCGTGGCGAGATTGCCCGCCTACAGCACCTGGATCGCGATGAGCTTTATGTCGCAGCCAAGGAGCTGCAGGCTCCGTACGACCTTGTCGCAGAGGTGGCAGAGACCGGTAAGCTGCCGGTCGTGCTCTTCGTTGCCGGTGGTGTCGCAACGCCTGCCGACGCCGCACTCGTCCGTCAGATGGGCGCCGAGGGCGTCTTCGTCGGCTCCGGTATCTTCAAGTCTGGCAATCCGGCTGCTCGCGCGGAGGCCATCGTTAAAGCGGCCACGCTGTATGACCAGCCAGCTGAGCTGGCGAAGATTTCCCGCGGTCTCGGCGAGGCGATGGTAGGCATCAACGTGGCTGACGTTCCGGCTCCGCACCGTTTGGCTGAACGTGGCTGGTAAGACAGATACGGCGGAAAAGGCGGATAATGCGGCGAAGCCTGGCAAAGCGCTGACGATTGGCGTGCTGGCCTTGCAAGGCGGCGTCGAGGAGCACGTGGCGATTCTGGAATCTCTCGGCGCACACGTAACCCGCGTGCGCTTGCCCCGGGAATTGGATGGCCTTGATGGCATCGTGCTTCCAGGCGGCGAGTCTTCCACCATCGACCGCCTTGCCCGCGCCTTCGAGCTCGCGCAGCCGCTTCGCGACGCCATCCGTGCCGGCCTACCCGTCCTCGCCACCTGCGCCGGACTGATTTACTTGGCCCGTGAACTGGAGAATCCGGCGCCTGGGCAACAGAGTCTCGGTGTACTTGACGTCGTCGTGCGCCGCAATGGATTCGGGAACCAGCGCTTCTCTGAAGAGCGCACTGTGCCCGTGCGCTTGGATGAGGAGGAGCTGGCTGTGGAGGCGTCTTTCATCCGCGCGCCTATCGTTACCTCGCATGGCACAGGGGTGGAAGTAATTGCCACCGTTCCTGAGAGTGACGGAACTCCAGTTGTCGTGGGAGTACGGGAAGACAACGTCATCGCTTTGAGCTTCCATCCAGAAGAAAATGGCGATGACCGCATCCACGCGCGATGGTTGGCAGGCTTAAGCGTGTAGCTATAAACCGTCAGATAGCTGCGAATTTGACCATCCTGGGCGCCAAGGCGTTGTGGCTGGTAGAAGGCCTGGGTAGCTTGATGGCTATGAGCCTTAAGACATACCTTGCAGCACTCAGCCGAGGCGTTGACCTCGTCGCTGAGTGCGAAGGCATGTCTGCCGCACAGCTGATTTCTTTAGGTGCCACGTCTGCTGATGCCGCCGAGCTTCTGGCGCTACACAGCACCTATTTTGGGCCGACGTCGTTTAGCAAGAAGCAACGCACCGCCGTTGCACACGCGCGAAACCAGCAGCATAGCCTGAGCACCCTGCGGCGCATCGAACATTTTGTTTCGCGAGTTAAGAAGAAAGTCGCGGCGTGGAATTTGCGCGTCGAACTCTGCGCGGCGGCGTCGCCAGAGGTAGAAAGGCTCGCGCGCAAACGCTTGAAGGAGATGCAGCCGCCGCGGGTAGCATCTGAACGTGCTACTTTGCGCCAGCACCCCAATGGTCTGGCCACGCTGACTGTCACTGGTTCTTCGATGGGAATTACGGATGTATTCAAAGGCATCGACCAGTCTCGCCCCGGCGCGAGCTTCTTGGAATCGCAGTCCGAGGGCGGAGTGCGCACGCAGGCTACCACGATGGTGGTAGTCCATCTCGAGGATTATTGCGAGCTGCAGCGCGGTAATGGTCGCGATGATGGCGATGTTATTTTGCGCACTACCTCCGGTGCCACAATGACTGGTGCGGAGTATCTTGAGCGTACTTTTTCCGGCGAGGGATTCGTTACCTTGATTAGCCGCGAGGAAGGGCCGGTGGATCTATACCGCATGTCGCGCTTTGCTTCGCCGAAGCAGCGAAAGATGTTGTCAGCAGAAAACCCCACCTGCGCCTGGCCGGATTGCAAAGTTCCGGCTGAGCGTTGCCAGATACACCACATCGAGCCTTGGGTCCACGGTGGCGAAACCAACGTTTCAAATATGGTTCCGCTGTGTTCCTACCACAACGGTGTAAACGGCGATGACCCGAATGCGCCTCCCGAACGCGGGCGCATGCTCCGCATCGGCGGGCGGGTGGCATGGCAGCCACCGTACGAAGCTCCGCCTACCTTCGTTACCTAGCAGTAACCCAGCTGTAGTTGCCAGAACTAGCGCAATCGCTTGGGCGATTGCGCCTACACGCATGCCTTAAGCACCAGCGAGGCCGCGGCGCTTGAGCAGCGGCTCGACGTCCTTGTCTCGGCCACGCAGTTCGCGGTAGGTTTCGGTGAAATCGCGCGATGCGCCCTTGGACAAGATGAGCTTGCGGAATTTCTCGCCAGCTGCACGAGCTTGCTCGTCCGAGTCACCGGCGCCTTCTTCCTTGAACCAAGAAAATCCATCGGCGTCGAGGACCTCGGCCCAGAGGTAGGAGTAATAGCCTGCAGAGTATCCGCCGGCGAAGATGTGGTTGAAGTACTGGGAACGGTAGCGCGGCGCGATAAGCGGGTTGTTCAGCCCGGCCTTGGCTAGGGCTTGCTTCTCGAACTGCGCAACCTCCGCCGCCTTGAGGTCTGCGGTTTCGTCGAATGAAAGCGAGTGCCACGCCAAGTCCACAATCGAGGCCGCTAGGTATTCCACCGTGGCAAAGCCCTGGCCGAACTCGCTGGCTTCCGAAACTGCCTGCAAGAGTGCATCGGGGATGACCTCGCCGGTATCCACGTGGCGGGCGTAACGCTTCACCAGTGCCGGCTCCAATGCCCAGTTCTCATTAATCTGCGAGGGAAACTCGACCCAGTCTCGGGGGACGTTTGTACCTGCGAAAGTGGGGTATCGGACATCCGAGAGTAAACCATGCAGCGCATGGCCAAACTCGTGGAAGACGGTGCGCAGCTCGTCCAAGCTCAGCAGCGGCTGTGAACCATCGGCTGGCTTGGTAATTCCCATGACGTTCACGATCACCGGTTTGCGCTCCAGCAGACCTGCCTGACCCACAAACTCGCTCATCCATGCCCCGCCGCGTTTGGTGGGGCGGCCGAAGTAATCAGTGACAAACAGGCCGATGCCATTGTCCTTGTCCGTTGCGGGATCCTGGCCCTCGTCGAAAACCTCCCACACGCGCACGCCCTCGGCATATCCCTCCAAGTCATCGCGTGGGACAACCACGATGCCATAAAGACGATTTGCAGCAGCGAATACACCTTCCTCCAAGACCTGTTCGAGTGGGAAGTAATTGCGTAGTTCTTCCTCGTCCAGCGCGAAATCACGGGCACGCACCTGCGACTCCCAATATGGCCAATCCGCTGCGCTAAAGTCCTCATCGCGCAGGCTCGCTGCCTCGGCGAGCAACTTCTGTTCACCTTCTGCGTTGGCCTCAGCCGCAGGTGCTAGTTGGAAGAGCATATCGCGAGCCGCCTGGGCGCTTCCGGCAGTTTCTTCAGAGATGACATAGTCGGCATGCGAGGTAAATCCTAAAAGTTCCGCGCGCTCGGCACGTAGCTGTACGGCCTCGATGAGACCTTCTGCGTTTCCTTCGCCGCGGCGAGCAGACGCCTCATAAAGCTTCGCACGAGCCTCCGGCTGCACGAGACGGGCCTGCTCCGATTGCACAGTTGGCAGCTCTAGAGGAATCACGAAGCCTTCACGACCCAGAGCTTTTGCATCCGCGCTCGCGGAGGCCTTCCTCTCCTCCGGCAGGCCCTCCAACTCCTGTTCCGTGAGCTCCACCGCGAGTTTTCGGGTTGATTCCATCAGCGTTCGGCCGAATTCCTCAGACAGAGTCGAAAGACGCTGATTGATTTCCGAAAGCCGGGCCTTGCTTGCGGAATCTAAGTCCGCGCCTTTGCGAGCGAACGTACGCAGCAAATGAGCATATAGACGTTGGGATTCCTCGTCCTTGGGCGTGTCTACGCCCACTTCCTTCAAACGGGCGTAGAGAACCGCATTTTGATAGATCGCATCTTGATGGGCGGAAAGCTCTGGCCATAGCTGCGAACCGATGGCCTCCATACCGTCGGTGATATCGGTTCCGGAGAGATTCGCAAAGACAGCAATGACGCGTTCCAGGTCTTGTCCGGAGCTCTCTAGTGCTTCGACGGTGTTTTCCCACGTCGGGTCGGCGGGATTATCTACGATGGCGGCGATTTCGGCATCATGAAGCTGAAGAGCCTTGTGAAAAGCCGGGAGGAAGTGTTTTTCTTTAATCTCGGCAAAAGGTGGCAATTGGTAGGGCAGAGTAGACGGAGAAAGTAGTGGATTACTCATAAGTGAGCAATGTACCCAATAAGGGGCTGAAGCGGAGTGATTTGACTCTCACGCGACGTAAGGGAGTGAAATTTTGGTATGAGCATACACATGGAAGTAGGCGAAGCCGCAGAATTTCTGGGAGTCAGCGTACGTACTCTGCACTACTGGGAAGAACGCGGACTTGTTATACCGAACGCTCGTACGTGGTCTAACTACCGGCTTTATTCGGAGCAAGACATCGCACGGGCGCAAAGAGTTGTGGTCTACCGCGCTACGGGGATGCCGCTTAAAGATATAGCTGCGGCCCTGGAAGCGGGAGATAGTCCGGTGGAACACCTACGCCGCCAACAGGCGATGCTCATGGAAAAACAACGCCGCCTTGATGAACAAGTGCGCGCACTCGATGCCCTTTTGGAGGAAACCATGAATAACAACAATCTCTCGGTTTCGCAGATTGCGGCAGTGCTTGGCGATAGTTTCGCCGAACACCACGCCGAAGCCGAAGAAACCTATGGCGATACGGAAGACTGGGCTATCTCCCAGCGCAATGCAGCCCGCCGCAACGTGGCAGACTGGGAAGAGCTTAAGCAACGCCATGAAAAACTCGAGCGTGAGCTAGCCGCTGCTTGTACGGCCGGAATGGACCCCGCAGCGCCGGAAGCTTTACAGCTGGTAGAGCGACACCGCGAATTGTTAGGTGAGCACTTTCCGGTATCGAAGTCCAAACATGTGCTTATCGCGCGCGGCTACACCGCCGACGAGCGTTTCCGCGCTCACTACGATTCCCAGGCGCCAGGTCTTGCGCAGTGGCTCCAAGACGCGATTAACGCCGCCGCACACGCCGCGGGAATCGACCCAGACACCGCGCAATGGCGTTAGTGATGCTCAAACGCACCAAGCAAGCCTAAGCGCTGAGCTCAACTCAGCGCCGTACTCGAGCAACAAAAAGGCTCCCCTCCGTAAGAGAAGGGAGCCGAATTGTTACGGTTTACTTCTTCAGACCGTCAATGATCTCGTTGAAGGCAGCAACCGGGCGCATGACGGAGGAAATCTTTTCCTCGTCCGGTGCGTAGTAGCCGCCCAGATCAGCTGGGGAGCCCTGAACATCGAGCAGACCCTGCTGGATCTCGTCCTTCTTAGCCTCGAGTGCCTCAGCAACCGGCTTGAAGGTCTCGGCCAGCTCAGTATCTTCGGTCTGAGCAGCCAGCTCCTTCGCCCAGTTGAGGGTCAAGTGGAAGTGAGAACCACGGTTGTCGTTCTCACCGACCTTACGGGACGGGGAGTTGCCCTCGTCGAGGAGGGTCTCGGTGGCCTTGTCGAGGGCGTCGGCAAGTACGCCTGCCTTAGTGTTTCCGTGCGCATTGAGCTCGTGGCGGAAGGACTCAGCCAGAGCAAGGAACTCGCCCAGGGAATCCCAGCGCAGGTGGTTTTCTTCCTCAACCTGCTGAACGTGCTTCGGAGCGGATCCGCCTGCACCGGTCTCGAAGAGGCCGCCGCCAGCCATCAGCGGAACCACAGACAGCATCTTTGCGGAGGTGCCGAGCTCGAGAATTGGGAACAGGTCGGTGTTGTAGTCACGCAGCACGTTGCCGGTGACGGAGATGGTGTCTTCGCCCTTACGGATGCGCTCGATGGAGATCTTGGTTGCCTCGACCGGGGAGGCGATGGAGATATCCAAGCCCTCGGTGTCGTGGTCTTGGAGGTACTTCTCAACCAAGGAGGTGATGTTGCGGTCGTGTGCGCGCTCCGGGTCCAGCCAGAAGATGGTCTTCATGCCGGAAAGGCGAGCGCGGTTAACAGCCAGCTTGACCCAATCCTGGATCGGAGCATCCTTGGTCTGGCAAGCGCGCCAGATGTCGCCTGCCTCGACGTCGTGCTCGATGAGGACGTCGCCAGCGGAGTTAGTCAATTGCACGGTGCCGTTCTCCGGCACCTTGAAGGTCTTGTTGTGGGAACCGTACTCCTCAGCCTTCTGAGCCATCAAGCCGACGTTCGGAACGGTACCCATGGTGGAAGGATCGAAAGCGCCATTCGCCTTGCAATCATCGATAACTGCCTGGTAGACGCCAGCGTAAGAAGAATCAGGGATGACAGCCAAGGTGTCCTGCTCTTCATCATTCTTGTTCCACATGTGGCCGGAGGTGCGGATCATGGCCGGCATGGAAGCGTCGATGATGACGTCAGATGGGACGTGCAGGTTGCTGATGCCCTTAGCGGAGTTGACCATAGCCAGGTCCGGACCATTTTCGAGAGCAGCGTCGAATGCGGCCTTGATCTCTTCGCCATTCTCGAGGGACTGCAGGCCCACGTAGATAGCGCCAAGGCCGTTCTCACCATTGAGACCAGCGGCCTCAAGCTGCTCGCCGTACTGTGCAAAGACATCAGCGAAGTAAGCACGCACAACGTGGCCGAAGATGATCGGGTCAGAGACCTTCATCATGGTGGCCTTCAAGTGAGCAGAGAAGAGAACGCCCTCTTCCTTAGCGCGTGCAACCTGAGCCTTCAGGAACTCATCCAGAGCCTTTGCGGAAATGAAGGTGCCGTCAACAACCTCGCCCTTTAGAACCGGCAGCTTCTCCAACAGGACGGTCTCAGTGCCGTCCTCAGCAACGAGCTTGATGGAAAGGGTGTCATCCTGCTCCAGGATGACGGACTTCTCGTTGTGACGGAAGTCGTTATCAGACATGGTGGCCACGTTGGTCTTGGAATCAGCAGACCAAGCGCCCATCTTGTGTGGGTACTTCTTCGCGAAGTTCTTCACTGCGATGGGAGCGCGGCGGTCCGAGTTGCCCTCACGCAGCACCGGGTTCACAGCGGAACCGGTAACCACAGCGTAGGCCTCCTGCGCGTCCTCGTAATCCGGGACGTCGTAACCTGCAGCCTGCAGCTCAGCGATTGCCTTCTTTAGCTGGACGAGGGAAGCGGAGATGTTCGGCAGCTTGATGATGTTAGCTTCCGGAGTCTTAGCCAGCTTGCCCAGCTCAGCGAGGGCGTCTTCGACCTTCTTGTCGCCGAGGCGCTCCGGGAACTGCGCCAGGATGCGGCCGGCCAGGGAGATATCGCGGGTTTCTACCTCGATGTCTGCGGTGGAGGCGAAGGCCTCAACAACCGGCTTGAAAGAGTAGGTTGCAAGCAGCGGAGCTTCGTCCGTGCGGGTCCAGATAATCTTTGCCATGATTCTCCTAATTAAAACGTGAAAATGTTTCGACCTACCAGAATACCTACTTAGTATTCGCGGCGTTGACGACTACCCCTCAGAGACCCCACGCTTCCAATATCCCATGAAAGACACAGCCGAACGGGGCACGCCGGCCTCTTTAACCAGCAATCGACGCATACGCTTGACGACGCCGCTTTCTCCCGCAATCCACCAATACGCATCGCTTGCAGCGCGCTCGCCTAGTTCTTCACCGGAAGAGGAATAGGCGGGGGTTTCCCAGAGGATTTCGCGCTCCACGACGCTGCTTAAGGAGTTCGGTTGTAAGTCTTTATCGGCAGGGGCGGGAGAGGGAAGACCTGCGAGGTGGGCGAGGGCGCCGATAAGTGAGGCTTCGTCGTGCGGGAGGAATTCCACCTTGACACCGGCTGGAGCAGCGAGTGCTTGGGCATCCTGGAAGTAGGGCACCGCAATGTGCACGGTGCCGGTCAGCCCCGCCGGCCATTCGTCGAGGATGCGGGCGATTGCAGGCAGTGCGGTTTCATCGCCCAGAATGTGGATTTCGCGGGACTCGCCGGGCTGGAATTCGATGCCGGGGCCTGGGGCGTCGGTGGCGTGGGGAGCAATCACGTAAATGCTATCGCCGGGTTTGGCCGCGTGTGCCCAAGAAGATGCTGGCCCGGTTTGCCCAGGGGCAGTATGCAGGACGAAGTCGACGGTGAGGATGCCGTTTTCGCGGTCTAAATCGCGTACAGAATATGTGCGCATCGCTCCGCGGGTAGCCGGGTCGAGCTTTTGCCAGGAACTGAACCAATCTTCTGCGGCAGGCAGTTCAGGCAGGCCGGCAGGGCCGGGGATGATCAGCTTGATGCGCAGATCGTGGATCGCACCTGCAGGGCCCATTTCTTTCAATCCAGACAGGCGTACGCGTTGAAAGCTTGGCGAAATCCGCGTGGAGTCGACGACGGTCGCGCGGAATGGTTGATAGGCCACTTATTTCACCCTCCTTTTCCCAATCGGCATGACAGCCGGCAGCCCCGAGACTGGATCATCAACGATGACCGAGTCAACACCGAACACGTCGTGCACGGTCTGGTGTGTCAAAACTTCCTGCGGGGTGCCTTGAGCGTAGACCGTGCCATCTTTAACAGCGATGAGCGCATCGGAGTACCGGGCAGCCAAGTTGAGGTCATGGATGACCATCACGATGGTGGTGTCATGCTTTTCGTTCAAGTCCACCAGCAGGTCGAGGACTTCGAGCTGATGCTTGATATCGAGATAGGTGGTGGGCTCATCCAAGAGCAAGATGTCGGTGCGCTGGGCTAGTGCCATGGTGATCCACACGCGTTGGCGTTGGCCGCCCGAGAGCTCATCGATGGAGCGCTGCGCCAGGCTGGCGACGCCCGTCAGCTCCATCGATTCTTCCACAATTGCGTAGTCTTCCTGACTCCAGCGGCCAAGCAGCCCCTGGTGCGGAGTACGCCCGCGGCCGATGAGGTCCGCGACCACGATTCCGTCCGGCGCGATTGGTGATTGCGGTAGCAAGCCCAGCGACGTGGCGAGCTGTTTGGTCGGGATGTCGGCAATCTCCTTACCGTCTAGGAAAATGTCGCCGTGTGTTGGCTTTAGCAGGCGGGAGAGCGAACGTAGGAGGGTCGACTTACCGCAGCCGTTTGGGCCGACGATGGAGGTTATCTTTCCTGGGGCGAGCGAGAGGGATAGATCGCTTAAGATGTCGTGCTCGCCGTAGCTTAGGGTGATTTCCTGCGCGGAAAGTTGTGCTGATTGTTTCATTGTGGCGACGGTGTCCTAACGGTTGGTACGGGTAAGCAAATAGATAAGGAAGGGAGCGCCGAGCGCACCGGTGACGACTCCGACCGGATAGCGGGTGCCGAAGAAGTATTGTCCGGCCATGTCCGCAGCAAGAACTAGGATGGCGCCGATGGCACCGGCGGGAGCGATCATCGAAGGTCCCTGACGGAAAAGCCGGGTGGCGATTGGCCCTGCCATAAATTCCACGAATGCAATGGGGCCTGTCGAAGCGGTGGCCACTGCGATGAGGATGACCGCACCGACAATTGCCGTAACGCGTACAGCGTTAAGGCGGAGGCCGAGTCCGACGGCGAGGTCGTCGCCAAGCCGTAGCACGTTGAGTTTGTGGCCGAGCATAACCATGACCGGCGCGATGACTACTACCGCCACGAGGAGGGGGAGGCCACGCTGCCAAGACATGGTGTTGAGTGAGCCCGTAATCCACCGTGTGGCCGTGGGCAGGTCATAAGACGGTGCTTTCGATAGCACGAAGTTCGTCCAGGCCTGCAAGATTGCGGACATACCGATGCCGATGAGAATCAGGCGGGTGCCAGTAAAACCTGACTTGAGCGACAACAAATAGATGGCTCCGGCAACAGCGAGGGAACACAGCAGCGACCAAATCGAGACTGTGGTTTGGGAAGCATTGAAAAAGACGATTGCCGTAATGCCTGCGGCTGAGGCGCCGGAGGAGATGCCGATGATATCCGGCGAGGCTAGCTGGTTGCGCAGCATGGTTTGGAAGGTCACACCGGCGATGCCGAAAGCGATTCCTGCAGCCACGGCCACGGTGGCCCGCGGCAGGCGTAGTTCGCCGACGGTAAAGGAAGCGCCGGGAACGGTCTCTCCGAGTAAGACCTGGAGGATCTTCTGGGGGCCGTAGAAGGTCTCGTCAAACATGAGTCTGGCGGCCCACAACACTACGATGAGAGCGATGAGCGCGCTAAGGCACCAGGCAAAAGAACGAGTGCGGGCACGGCGCTGCTGCTGGAGTGTTTGCATTAGAGATCACGCACCTTTGTGCGACGGACGATCCAAATAAACAATGGCGCTCCGATAAGCGGGGTGAGGATTCCGACGGCAATCTCGCTGGGGCGTGCGACGATGCGGCCCAAAGTATCGGCTGCGACGAGCAGGAAGGCGCCGGCGAGGCCGGTCATCGGCAGGAGAAGTCGATGGTCGGTTCCTAGGGCCAAGCGCATCACGTGCGGGACGATAAGTCCCACAAAAGCGATGGGGCCGGCGAGCGCCGTGGCCGTGCCGCACAAGATGACTGTCCCGACAACGGAGATTAGGCGCGCACGCAGGACGTTGATGCCGAGGCCGGTGGCGACGTCGTCGCCAAGCGCAAGTGCGTTGAGCGCTGTCGAACAGGCCAACACGATGACAAGACCCAGCACTAGGAAAGGCAGGGCCATAGCGATATGCGGCCACTGGGCGCCGCCAACGGAGCCAATTTGCCAGAAACGGAACTGGTCCATGACATCGGTGCGGGGCAAAAGCACGGCGCTGACCAAGCTCGAGCAGGCCGCGGCTGTAGCGGCGCCGGACAGCGCGAGCTTTAGGGGAGTAGCGCCTCCGTGGCCTAGGGAACCGACGAAATAAACAAACGCCGCGGCCGCGAAAGAACCGATGATGGACACAATCATCGTCGGAACAGGGCGCGAGAGTCCGAAGAACGCGATACCCACGACCACAGCGAGGGAAGCACCAGACAGGATGCCGAAGATGCCGGGGTCGGCGAGGGGATTGCGGGTCATGGCTTGCAACGTGGTGCCCGACATGGCGAGTGCAGCTCCGACGAATAGTGCCAAAACGGTGCGGGGCACGCGCAAGTAGGCGGCGGCCTCACTGGCGGTGGCAGTGGAACCGCTAAGCGCTGAGAGGGCGTCGGATAGGGAAATCGTGCGCACGCCAAACATGACCGAAGCCACCACTGCGGCAACAGTGGCGGCCAATAGTCCGATGCTGACGGCGGTCTTTTTAGCCGTCATGGAATTAGCCCTGCAAACCGGAGTTCAAGCGCTCGAAGTATTTATCGATACCCCATGGAATAGAAAGCGGAGATTGGTTAGCAGAAGCACCAAGTGGGCCGTTGTCGAGGAAAACAACGTGGCCAGCCTTGACGGCCGGAATCTTGCCCTTAAGTGGATCCTTTTGCATTTCCTCCAAAGCCTTCTTGTCATCCGCCGCGTTGCCGGAGGAGTAGGCCACGACGAGATCGACGTCGTTGAATTCTTCCGGCTTTTCGGCCGAGACCTCAACCCAGAACTGCTTCGCGCCCTTGGAGTTCTTCTCTACGATGTCCGGGGTTCCGAGACCGTGTTCAGCAAGGAAGCCCATGCGCGGATCCTCAGTGGTAAAGAAACCAATCTTGGAGGCGTCAGTGGTGCCGCCGAATGCGGTGAACAGGAGCTTCTTGTCCTTTAAGTCTGGATATTTGCTCAGGGCCTTTTCGGTTTGTTTATCGAGGTCGTCGACAAGCTTTTTGCCTTCGTCTTCCTTGCCGATGGCCTCAGCGTTCATCTCCACCATCTCTTCCATGGACGTAGCCCATGGAACATCGGGGTAGGCCACGACGGGAGCGATCTTGGACAGCGTGTCGTAGTCCTCTTGCGTCAAGCCAGAGTAGGAGGCCAGAATGACGTCCGGCTGGGTATCGGCGACCTGCTCGAAGGGGATGCCGTCGGTTTCATCGAAAAGCGTCGGGGTTTCAGCACCGAGCTCCTTTAGCTTTTCTTCGGTCCACGGCATGATGCCGTTGCCGTTGTCATCGCCCCAGGTGGACTTGGACATGCCCACTGGTGCAACGCCAAGGGCAAGGGGGACCTCGTGGTTGGCCCAGCCAACGGTGGCTACGCGCTCAGGCGCCTTCTCGATAGTGGTCTCACTGAAAGCGTGCTCGATGGTGACGGGGAAAGCGGCCGAGTTCGCGTTGTCTGCAGAGGAGACAGACTCGTTGCTGGTCGATTCTTCGGACGAGCAGGCGGTGACGCTGAATAGCGTGGCTGCCGCTGCGACGGAGGCGATGATGCTTTGTGCACGTACGAGGGGGAGATCTCCTTGCTTGGTGGATCAGCAGTAATTACTGGATAAGGTAATCCTGTTCTAACTCAGGCAAGCCTATTATGCAACGACTATGTTGCGCAATTTCTTCGGTATGAGCTTTGACACAAAAGTCCGACGGTGTGGGAATAACCCAGTTCAGTCTTTCCGACTTACGCACACTGTCTGCCCCGCGCTAAGGTCTCCGCACGTGAAACCTGTTTCTTCTACCGCCGCGTCCGCCGATAGTTCGCGTCCCGACGCTTCGCGTGCCGATGCTTCGCCTGCCGATGCTTCGCGTGCCGATGCCTTGCTTGCCGACGCCGCACCCAAGCCCCGCGTCCCCCGCCAAACCGAGATTTCCAATGCCCGCCGTATGCTGGTTACCCTCGCCCTTGCGCTGGGTGCGTTTTCGATTGGCACCACCGAGTTCGTGTCGATGGGCTTGCTGCCGCTTATCGCAGGTGACTTCGGCATTACGGAGGACGCTGCCTCGACGCTGATTTCGGTCTACGCGCTCGGCGTTGTGGTCGGTGCGCCGGTGATTTCTGCGGTAACGGGCAAATTCCCGCGCCGTCGACTGATCATTTTGCTGATCGCATTTCTTCTGATTGGCAACCTACTGACGGCACTGGCGCCGAACCTGGCGACGTTACTTATTGCCCGTTTTATCGCAGGCTTGCCGCACGGCGCTTATTTCTCCGTGGCCAACCTCTCGGCTGCGGCGATGGCGCCGAAAGGCGCTCGCGGTAAGGCGATGGCCGCAATCGGCATGGGTTTGGCCGTTGCCACGGTCGTCGGCGTGCCAGCAGCCCAGGCGCTGGGCCAGAGCTTGGGTTGGCACGCGGCTTACTTCCTCGTCGTCCTGCTCGCGCTGGCGACGATGATTCTGCTGTTTTTCCTTTTCCCACACATGACCCAGATGCCTTCGACGGATATCTCCACTGAGCTGGGCGCTTTGAAGAACCTGCAGGTATGGCTTTCTGTCATCATGGGCATCGTCGGCTTCGGCGGCATGTTCGCCGTCTACACCTACATCACCTGGACGATGACCGAAGTTGCGGGAATGCCAGAGCACTGGACCTGGGCGGTGCTGATGATTTACGGCATCGGAATGACCATCGGCAACGCGGTTGGCGGCGCGCTTGCTGACCGCAACACCGAATACTCTATCGTCTTCGCCCTCCTCTGCTTGGTTGCGACCTCCCTTATCTTCTTCTTCGGCGCCCATAGTCTGTGGGTGGCCGCCACCGCGTTCGGTTTCCTAGCCTTCTTCGGCTCCGTCCTTATCCCATCGCTGCAGCTGCGCCTCATGATTGTTGCCGGCGATGCTCAGACCCTGGCTTCCGCGTTCAACCAGTCCGCGTTGAACATCGCGAACGCCTCGGGCGCGGCTTTGGGCGGACTCGTCGTCGGTGTGGGCTTTGACTACAACGCCACCTCGCTTGTCGGTGCGGTGCTCGCATCGGGCGGTATCGTCGTCTGGTTCATCACGCAGGTAACCGCCAAGCGAAGCGGTGTTTATAGCAAGATCATCGAACAAAGCTAGAGAGGCTATGAGCTCTCAGGCATCCACCGGCGCTGGCGGGCACGGCACTAGCCGCGGTGGCGGTTGCGGTTTGTCTGCTCGCGCGTAAGTAGACTGGCGCGCATGACTTTTACTATCGCAAGCGTTAACGTCAACGGAATTCGCGCCGCCTGCAGGCAGCGCAATGAAAACAACCCAGGCATGAATGCGTGGCTTGCTGAGACTGCGGCGGACGTTGTCCTCATGCAGGAAGTCCGCGCGAATCCGAAGGAGACGGAGAAGGCGCTTGCCCCAGCTTTGGAGGCCGGCTGGCACCTCGAGCAGGCAGAGGCTGCCGCTAAGGGGCGCGCGGGCGTGGGAATCTTGTCGCGCACGCCGCTTAGCGACGTCACCGTTGGCTTCGGTTCCTTCCTCGATGCCGGTCGCTTCATTGCGGCTACCGTTAAGGACCCAGAGGGCAAGGACGTTCGAGTGGCGTCGCTGTACCTGCCTTCGGGCGATACGGATTCGCCAAAGCTCGATGAAAAGTACCTTTTCCTCGACGAGTTCTCAGGCGTGTTGTCTGAGCTGGCAGAGGCTTACCCGCAGGCAGTTATCGGCGGTGACTGGAATATCTGCCATCGCGCGCAGGATCTGAAAAACAACAAGGCCAACGAGAAGAAGTCGGGCCACCTGCCGGAAGAGCGCGCTTTCATGGATCACGTCTTTGGCACCTTCCCGGACGACGCGCCGCAACCGAAGAAGGGGTTGGGCGATTACCTGGGCGTCGTGGAGTATGCGACCAAGACTGACTGGTCCACCCGCGTGCCGGGGGAGGAAGACGTCAAATGGTACGACGTTGCAAGGCGCTTGGCGCCAGAGGCTGATGGTCCATATACCTGGTGGACCTATCGCGGCCAGGCTTTTAATAATGACGCAGGCTGGCGCATCGATTATCAGGCGGCGACCAAGGACTTGCTCTCCCGTGTAGAAAAAAGCTGGGTGGAAAAAGCACCAAGCGTGGAGGAGCGGTGGTCCGATCATTCCCCTTTGCTGGTGCAGTATCGCTAAGCGGTGTTAAACTGGATCAGTCTTTAAACCCTTAAGTTCGTATACGGAGAACCTAATGACCCGCGCAATTATTTACTTCGTGCTCGGCGCCGTACTGCTCGGCCTGGGTATTTGGTGGTGGACCATCGTAGGTCCGTCCTTCGCCTTCCTGGCTCCTATTATCCTCCAGGGCGTCGGCGGCGCGTTCATGGTCGCTGGTTGGGCAGTTATGCTCGACGTTCATGCGCCAACCTCCCGCAAGCTTTAAAGCCTGCGCATCTTTGATGCCTCTTTCCTGCCTTTGGGGAAGGGGCATTTTTGATCTCTTGGGTGCGCGCTGCAGCTGCCGGGGTAGAGTGAATAACCATGAATGAGCAGAATCCATCCCGCGTACTGTCCGGTATCCAACCCACGGCTGATTCCTATCACCTGGGTAACTACTTGGGAGCGCTGAAGCAGTGGATCGATCTGCAAAACGGCTACGAGGCCTTCTACTTCATCCCTGATCTGCACGCGATTACCGTCGAGCAGAATCCGGAGGAGTTGCGCAACCGCACCGTCGCGGGTGCCGCACAGCTTATTGCGCTGGGCATTGACCCGGAAAAGTCCACGCTTTTTGTTCAGTCCCACGTTCCGGCACATACGGAGCTGACTTGGGTGCTGCAGTGCCTGACCGGTTTCGGCGAGGCCTCCCGCATGACCCAGTTCAAGGATAAGTCTGCAAAGCACGGCTCGGATCGCACAACGGTTGGCCTGTTTACTTACCCAATGCTGATGGCAGCCGATATCCTCCTGTACTCCCCGGACTACGTGCCGGTGGGCGAGGACCAGCGCCAGCACCTGGAGCTAACCCGCAACCTGGCGGAGCGCTTTAACAACAAATACGGCGAGGTTTTCCGCGTTCCGGAACCATTCATTCCGGAAGGCGCTGCGAAGATCTATGACCTGCAGGAGCCGACTTCGAAGATGTCGAAGTCGGGAGATAACCCAAAGGGCCTTATTAACCTGCTGGATCCGCCTAAGACTTCCGCGAAGCGCATCAAGTCTGCGGTCACCGATGACTTGGGCGTTGTGGCCTTCGACCGCGAAAAGCAGCCGGGCGTGTCTAATTTGCTGGTCATCCAGTCTGCGCTCACGGGCGAGAAGATTGATGCGCTGGTGGAGAAGTACGCCGATAAGGGCTATGGCCACCTCAAGGTGGATACCGCCGATGCGCTGGAGGCGTTTACTACTCCTTTGAAGTCGCGCTACGACGAGCTCATGGCGGACCGCGGCGAGCTGGAACGCCTGCTGGCTAAAGGCGCAGAGGCGGCTTCGGAGATTGCAGAACCGCTCGTGGAGAAGGTTTACGAGGCAGTCGGATTCCTCCCCCGACTGCGTAAGTAAAAGCCAGCAATTCTGCGCGGTGGTGGTATGACACGCTAACCTGGGTAGTCTGAACTTATATGTGAAAACTCATACGTGAAAAGGACATGTTGCCCGTGGCTACCACCACCCAAACAGACTCTTCCAAGACGGACGACTACGGCATCGAACGCGCCTACGCTGATGACCCAAGTCCGGTAGACAAGGTGCGGGATAAGTCGCCTTTCATCGACCACATCATGCGCATGCTGGGCCGCTACGGCGAAAACGGCGGCAACCAGTTCGCCGCCGGCATCACCTATTTCTCGGTGCTGGCAGTCTTCCCGCTATTCATGCTTACGGTGGCAGTTGCCGCAACGGTCTTGGCGAGCCGCCCTGACCTCATGCAGCAGGTCCAGGATTACATTTCCGACTCCGTATCCGGTGACCTTGGCGGCACCATCAACGAGGTCCTAGAAACCGCCATCGCCCAGCGCGGCGCGATGTACGGCATCGGTGGCCTTACCACTCTCTGGTCCGGCTTGGGCTGGATGAATAACCTGCGTATCGGCATTTCTGCGATGTGGGATAAGGATCCGAACGAAACCCAGGGCAACTTCTTTACCCAAAAGTTGAGCGACCTTCTGGGCCTAATCGGCCTGCTGGTGGCGCTCATCGTCGCCTTCGGCGTTACCGCCGCGGGCTCGTCCGGTCTTACTCAGAAAATCTTTGAAAAGGTCGGTATCGCCTCCTTCCCGGGCATGGACGCCGTGATCATCCTGGCCGGTATTGCCCTCGGCCTGCTGGCGAACTTCCTCGTGTTCTGGTGGATGATCGTCTTCCTTCCACGCACAGAGGTCCCTACCAAGTCCGGCCTGAAGGGCGCGGCAATCGGTGCGGTGGCATTCGAGGCCATCAAGCAGCTTTCCACCGTGATCATGTCTTCTGCCTCCGGCAACCCCGCGGGTGCGGTATTTGGTCCGGTCATCGTGCTTATGGTCATGATGTACCTGGTTTGGCGCGTCGTACTTTATGTCTCCGCGTGGACCGCCACTACAGAAGAATCCATGGAGTTGGCGGAGCCACCAGTGCCGGAGCCTGCCGTGATCCGCGTGCGCAACGAGGTCAAGAGCGGACCGTCGACTAGCGTGACCCTCGGCGCAGGTGCGGCGATGGGTGCTGTGGTTGCCGGCATCGCGGCACTGCTACGTCGAAAGTAACATTCCCCCGTCCCCGACACCATAATTTAGGCTCTGATTTAGACTACTTATTATGACTCCAGAATCCTTCGCGCCGAACCTGTACGAGCACTTTTCTCTCGACCATCGCAGCACTTCCCGAGAGCTGGGAATCTTGCTTGCTGCCAAGGATGCGCGTCTGGAGCAGATGGGCTTCGAGCTTGGCGACGACCGCCGGCAAGAAGCACAGATTGCCCACACAATCTTGTCTAACCCGGAAAACCGCGCCACCTACGATCAGGGCCTGGAGGATAGTTTCCAGCCCACCTGGGCGCAGCTGAGTGAGCTTGCGGCTTACGGAGAGTGGCCGGCGCAAATGCAGCGCCCACAGCAGCCTTATGGTTTCGCTCCAACTGCGCAGGCCCAGGCTTCGCCCTTCGATCCTTTCGCGCCGCAGAATAAGGCGGCCGCTCCGGCACCGTTTAGCCCGTATCAGCCAGCGCAAGTTAACGCCGAGCGCCCGTTGGGCAGCACCCGTGCGCTGATGGCTATTGCGGACCTCGTCCTATGCGGCATGGTTTCTGCTCCGATTGCGGCAATAAGTGCGGGGGCCTCGGAGCTGTCAATGTCTCTTATCTTCGGGCTGTGCACGATTTTGTACTGCGTAGGCTTCGAAGTTTCATGGGGTGCAACGCCGGTAAAGAAGCTGTTGGGCTATGAGGTCCGTGACCGGACTTCGGGTGACAAGCTCAGCGTTATCCAGTCTTTGAAACGGCAGTGGTGGCGCGTTGTCACCCTCGTTCCAGGTTTGGGTGGGGCAGTCAGCTTCTTCGCCGCGATTTTCTACGCCACCACTATCAATCAGGAAAATGGTTTACTCGGTGCGCACGATAACCTCGCTAATGCCGAAGTAGTGAAAAAGCAGCGATAACGATAACCAGCAAGGCCACTGCTGCAGCGATGGCCCAGCCGGCCCAGCCCTCGATTTTCTCGAGGGCTGATTTTTTAGTTTCGGGGGCCTGCTGCGTGGTCTGCGGTGCGGGGCGAGGAGTTTCTTTCTGCGGGGCGTCGCCAAGCTTGCCGACGCCCGAGCCAGCCGGGACTTTATACGCGGCGTCGAGAAGCATCTGCGCCTGCTGCCACGCGCGGAAGCCGTGCTCGACGGTGGTATCTAAGATGACGGCCTGCAGGCGGCGGCCATCGCGGTCGAGTGCGCCAACGAAAGTGTGGTGTGCGTCTTCGGTGTAGCCGGTCTTACCGCCGATTCCGTGGGGATCGTTTAAATAAAGGCCGTTGTCGTTCCATAACTCGTAGCCAGGCAGTTCGCCCCAGCCGGGAAATTTGACGTGTTCGGTATCGACGATGCGGGCGAAAGTCTTATTTTGGAACGCCGCGCGGTAGATGATGGAGATGTCTTCCGCGGAGGTGGACATGCCGGCTGAATCGAGGCCCGAGTAGCTTGCCGCGTGGGTGGAGCGGGTGCCGAGCTTCTTCGCGAGCGCGTTGACTTTGCGTAGGGCCTTCTCATCGCCGCCAACTTGGCCGGCGAGGGCGTGGGCGGCGTCATTGCCGGAGGCCATCAACAGGCCCTCGAGGAGTTGTTCAACGGTGTATTCGCCGTCGGGGCCGATACCTACGGCGGAGCCTTCGACGGATGCATCTTCCATGGTGGCTTTGACTTTTTTGTCGAGGGGGACTTCCTCGATGACCACGAGTGCTAGAAGGGCCTTGATGATAGAAGCCGGCCGGTAGCGGCCGTGCGGGTCTTTCATGGCGATGATCTCGCCGGTGTCTAAGTCGCTGACCATCCAAGCGGAGGCGACGACGTCCTTATTGAGATCGAATCTTGGGGCGGCGGTGACACCACAGCGCTGCGTGGACTCGACAGGCGGCAGGGGAGTTGGGGTGGGCTGGCCCGGCGCGAGACGCTCCGAGGTGGAGACGGGCTCTCCGGGGCTAAGCGAGTGGGGGCAGTTATCGGTGTTTGGCGCTTCGGTCCGGATGGCCGAGGATTCGGCGTCCGTGCTCATTTCTGCGGCGTCTGCGTTGGTCTCGGCGCCTTCAACGTTTGGCTCAGCGTTGGAGTCAGGTTCGGACTCTGCGGGTGCAAAGTCTTGGGCCGAGGCAAGCGGAGCACTAGCGACGAGGCAGGCGGAAGCGAGGAAGGTAGCGATAACGTTTTTCATGGCATGGAACATCTTAGGCACAGTGCCTAGGATGTGTCTTATGCATGACGCACCATTAATTAGCCCAGAAAATAAAGATTCCGCGCCGGAGCTTATCGCTCGTCTTCCCAAGGTCGAATTGGATGCGGTTTTCGCGCCGGAATCTTTGCCCGCAGATAACGCCGCCTTAACCGCGGCGATGCGCGAATATGTTCAGGAATTGGCCGCGGCGAACGTGGTGTATGCAGAGATTCGTTTCGACCCACAGGCATTTGCTTTTGGTGCGGAAGCCGCTCTCGAAGCAGCGACAGCCGGCCTCGACGTTGCCGGAATTGATGCGCGTTTGTTGCTGACCAACGCCCCGCAGTCCGCTAGCGCCCGTTTGGGCTCGCAGGTCGTCGGTTTTGTGCTGGAAGGCGAGAGTGATCCGCAGGTTGTTGCGGATCTGCGCGCGAATTTCGTGCCTTTCGTTGTTGATGTCCGCGGCCTCGAATTCGGGGCGGTTGCTGCTGCTGTGCAGGCCGGTGCCACTCGTTTGGCGCATGCGACCCAGCTGCCGGATGATTTCTCCGCCGATCTCGAGGGCATCCAGCCAGGAACGGTCTCGAGTTGGATTCGGGATCGCCATCTGGCAGCTACCTTTGAGCCGCTGTCTTTTGAGGAATTCAGCGACCATCCGCTGCCGCTGCTACAGCAGCTGGGCTTTACCTGTGCCGTAACCGCCGGTTCGGGCAATCTCAATGAGGTGTTCCTGGCTTTAACCGAGCACTTTGGCTACGGGTTGGAGGAGTTTTTCGATTTGAGCGTGAAGGCGCTGGAGAACTCGTTTAGCACTGAGGAGGAGCGTCAGCACTTGCTGGAGACTGTCATCCTTCCCGCATACGAGGAGCTTTCTGACCCTGAGCTTGCAGGACCAGACACCGAAGAGTCCGTCGCCGCGGAATAGTTCCCCGGAGCAGCCGGCGAAGTAATGCCAGCACAAGCAAAAGACCCTGCATCGTAAAAGACCCTGCATCTTGCGATGCAGGGTCTTTTCACGTTGAGGCTAGAAGCGGGAGAAACGCTTGATGAGCATTTCCTCTAGGCCCTTCCATGCCTCTGCGTGGTGGTTATAAGGCTTCGAGGGGACGTAGCCTGCGTGCTCGGTGGAGCCCAGCATGTAGCCCAAGTAATCCTGGAAACGTGGGTTTTCGAGCATGTAGGAGTTAATAGAGTCGTCGCCAGCCCAGTCTGCGGCATCTGCGCAAACCTCGTAGCAGCGGCCCATCTGGTCTTGGTCGACTGCCTCGGGGCCCTTCTCGATATCGCGGGTAAGCCCGTTGAAGGTGTACTGATTATCCGGGTGAACGCTAAGCTCCAGCTCGCCAGCGTTGGCCGCGGAGACGAGTTCCTCCCAAGTGGAAACGCGGGCAAGATCATGCTCGTCGTTTTCCATAATCCAGCGAACGAGAGTCTTCGGGGAGTTGAAGGTGAAGATTTCGCCCCACTTGCCCAAGAACACGGGTTTGCCGTCTAGGTAGGTGCGCAGCGTATAAACCGACTTCATGTCTGCGGTGATTTTGACCGGATCGATGCCCGCCGCAGCCCATGGGGAGTTGTCATACGGGTCCGCTGCCGCCGCCGCAGCTTTGCGTGCCTCTGCCTTTTCCTTTCGTTCCTTCTCGGCCGCCGCGGTTGCGGTTGCGATGCGCTCTTCGGCTGAAGCGACTTGCGCCGAGTCTAACTCGGAAGAATCTACTACCTTGACGTTGGAATCGAGGTCCTCGATTACTTCCTTCCAGTTAGCAAGGATTACGCGGCCTACACCAGACCATTCGCTCATGCCTTGCTCGCCCGCGTAGTGGTCTGCACCGCGCGGGACGTTGCGCAGGATGGAGTGGGAGGCGAAGAAAATTACGGTGTGCTCGGCGCCGGCTACGTTAGCGAGAGACTCGGCTACCTCTAGGCAGCGAGCAACCGCGCTAACGTTTTCGTGGCTGGGGCGGCCGGCTAGGTGCGCCGGCATTCCGATGAGATCGAAGACTTCCTTCTTTGCTGGGCTGACGCGGTCTTCGGCACGCGCAGCGAACTCGGACCACTGTGGATGGTCGAGGAGATCATGGTGCTTTCCGGACTCCAGGTAGCACAGCATCTCTGCTTCGGAGTTGAACACGAGGACTGATTCCGCATCCCCCAAAAATGCCTGCCACTCGGAGCCATTCTGGCGCCACTTTGGCGCCCACAGGGTGTAGAAATCGCCCTCGGTCAAGGAGAGCTGGACTGGAACAATTGCGCGTGTGCTCATGGGCAAACAGTCTACCCAAACATTTTAGATTCGCCGTATTCGCATATCCCGAGTCCAGCGAGATACTTTTAGCCGGTGGGCCGCCAAAAGCCCTTGAAGGCCATACCCATATTGCTGGTGCGTAACGGACTCGTCTCCACCGGGCTGCCGGCTTCAATCATCTCACCGCTGCCTTTGTACATCGCGACGTGCCCGTCCCAAACCACGAGGTCTCCCGGCTGGAGCTCATTTGCGCTAACCTGCTTGCCCACGGTCTGTGCTTCCGCCGTGCGTGGAATCTCCACGCCTGCCTGGCGCCACGCCCATTGGGTAAGACCGGAGCAATCGAAGCCGCCGTTACCCGTACCGCCCCAAACATAAGGCGTACCGAGCTTGCTCATCGCCGCAGCGACTGCGGCCTTGCCCTGTGAGCTGCCCTCACCTGCGCTGGAAGAACCCGCCGCAACGGTAGAAGAAAGCCCAGCGACCGGCTTAACCTCGCTTGGTTTCTCACCATTTCCCAGCGCTATCTGCGGCTCGGCAGGCTCAGAGCTGCGGCCAATGACAGTCTTTTCCACCGCGCGCCGGGCAATGGGCAATAGCGGCTGAGCCGCCGCCAACAGTTCGCTCAAAAGCTGTTTTAAGCGCGCAAAAGCCTGTGCCAGATGGGACGCGATCAAACCTTGTATGTGCGCCCGAGCTGCCGCATTGATTGCCGGGTTCGGAACGAGCATGCCCAAAGCCACAGGGGCGGCCTTGGTCAACAGCGAGATTCCAATACCAATGAGGTCGCGGCCTGCAGCTTTAATCAGTTGTTGCGCCTGGGATACCGCGTTTTCTATGGTGGTGCGGTCTTCTGCAAGGACATTCGCGGCGTCGAGAAGCTTGGAAGGGTCACCGTGCGCAATTTTTGCCAGCGCCGGGACAGTCTCTAAATCCGGGACCTTTGGCAGCTCTACCGCCGGTAGCGCAGGAGGAGCCATCTGCGAAATCTGCCTTACTGCTGCCTCAATCATGAAAGAACACCTCCCAGATGAGCGGCAGTCGCAGAATCAGCGGCGTCCGCCTCCTCTGCCATGGCTACCGACGCCGCGGCTACCTCTTCCATATCCGCGCGCAGAGATTCCGTGCGGGAGTTGAGGTTGGCAACGGCGTCACAAAGATGAGCACCAAATGCAGAAAGTGAACCGTCAGGTATATGCGGAAGTGGAGGAGTGGTCTCTTGCGTAGCGGCAAAAAGTTCGCGGGCTAGATGTCGGGTGAATTCGGTATCAATCGTGAAAGTCGTCATAGTCATTTGGACTGCCCCAAAACCCAAACGGTTCCCAAAAGTTCTAAAGTGGGAAACCATGGACATCCACGTAGTAGATCACCCGCTTGCTGCTTCCCGCCTGACCATCATGCGCGATGCACGCAGTGATAACTCCACATTCCGCGCCGCCCTCAAAGACCTCGGAACCATGCTTGTTTATGAGGCCGCCCGCGAGCTTGACGTCGAGCACTTCGATTGCGAGACCCCCGTGGCAACAGCCGAAGGCACCCGCCTGCTCGACCCGCCCATCATCGTTCCGATTATCCGCGCTGGACTGGGCATGATTGACCCAGCTCTCGCCATGATCCCAGACGCGCAGGTGGGCTTCATCGGCATGGCCCGCAACGAAGAGACCCATGAGCCGGTCCCTTACCTAGAGGCACTGCCAGAGGATCTTTCCGGCCGCACCGTCTTTGTGGTGGATCCAATGCTGGCCACCGGCGGTTCCTTGCTGCATTCCCTAAAGCTGCTGGCAGATCGCGGCGCCACCGACATCACCGCAATCTGCATGGTTTCCGCGCAGGAAGGCGTCGATGTGCTGGCCAATTCTGGCCTGCCTGTGCGTCTGGTTACTGCCGCGATTGATTCGCACCTGAATGAAGACGCCTACATCGTTCCTGGTTTGGGCGACGCCGGTGACCGCCTCTACGGCCCGCGCAACATCGATTTCTAATCTGCGCTAGGCTAGCGGCCACGAACTACTTTTGGGGGAAAGGAAAGATTCGTGGCCAACAAAACGTGGGCGTTAGTAGGGCATGACTTTGCGGCGCGGCTACGGGGGATTCGTGCACGGCGCCGCATGTCCCAACAGGCTTTGGCGGAAATCTCGGGGGTCTCGCGCAGCCAAATCTCAAACTTGGAGCGTACGGATAAGGCGCTGCCGCTGCGAGCGGATCCGCAGCTTTCAACGATGTTTAAGTTGGCATTCGCGCTGGAAGTGCCACCGTCTGCGTTGCTGCCCGATGCGGAGCACATGCTTGACGAAGTCACCCCGTTTGCGCCCGAGTATATCGACCGGCGTCGCTTCGCTGCGGCCGCAGAATTTTAAAGAAGAAAAACTGCACCACTTGGTATATTCCGGCGCTGAGCTGCGTGGCTACCTGAACCGCTTTGTCTAGTTGTAGACTTTGAGGTCAGTAGAAAAATTTTGGGAGGTGCCGAGTGATTTCCACATTCGTGAATGAGTGGTTCGACAATCATCGCGCGGAAGTAATTGCATGGCGCCGCCATATTCATCGGCACCCGGAAACGTCCAACAATGAAGTTGAGACCACCAACTTCATCGCCCGCAGGCTCGAAGAATATGGGTTAAATCCGCAGCGTTTCCCGCAGACTGGCCTGATGGTTGATATCGGCCCTGATACCGAGCAGGGCCGTTTGGCCTTTCGCGCCGACATCGATGCACTTCCGGTTACCGAGGTCACGGGGTTGGAATACACCTCCGAAAACCCCGGTGCTATGCACGCTTGCGGCCACGATGTGCACACCACCATCGCTCTGGGGCTTGCGTGCGCTCTGGCGGATTTCGAGCGCGCGCATTCCTTGCCGTTGGGTGTACGCGTTATCTTCCAGCCAGCGGAGGAAGTATGGGTTGGCGGCGCCACGGATGTGATCGAGTGGGGCGCTCTTGAAGGGGTTAACTCCATCTTTGCGGTACACGTGGAGCCGAAGCTGCGCGTAGGCCGAATTGGCGTGCGTGCCGGGGCGATTACCTCTGCAACCGACGTCGTCGAGCTCGAGATCAAAGGCCCAGGAGGTCATACCTCCCGCCCGCACCTTTCTGCAGACGTCGTCTACGCTTTGGGCAAGGTCATCACGGAGCTGCCGGCCCTGCTGTCGCGCCGGGTGGATCCGCGGACGGGAACGGTCTTGGTCTTCGGACAGGTCAATTCCGGCTATGCGCCGAACGCAATGCCGGAGTCCGGCACGCTAACGGGCACCATGCGCACCGCGGACATCGGTATCTGGCGCGGCATGCAAGCGCTATTTTCGGAGCTCGTGGAGCAGGTATTGGCGCCGGTTGGGGTGGAACACGAGCTCACGTATCACCGCGGCGTTCCGCCCGTGCTTAACGACGACGTCTCTACCGCACTGCTAGCATCTGCCGCACAGGCCATCGACCCGCAGTCCGTCGTCCAGGCCCCGCAATCCTCCGGCGGCGAGGACTTCTCTTGGTACTTAGAACATGTGCCGGGCTCCATGGCGCGTTTGGGCTGCTGGTCTGGCGAGGGCGAGCAGCACGATCTGCACATGGGCGATCTCAATGTCGACGAGCGCTGCATCGGTGTAGGCGTGAAGCTTTTCGGCTCCGTGGTGGAGCAATTTACCAAGGTGCAGGAATAGGGGAGCAACCATTACACTGTCTTAAGGATTAGGTCCTTAAACACTCTATAAAGGAGCATTAGACAGTGACGAAGGAAACGCTAGACGCTGCAATCGAGGATGCCCCGCGCATCGTTATCATCGGTGGCGGCCCAGCAGGCTACGAGGCGGCCATTGCCGGAGCCAAGTACGGCGCACAGATTACCCTGGTTGAAGAGCAGGGCCCCGGCGGTTCTTCCGTCTTGCTGGACTGCGTTCCTTCCAAGTCCTTCATTGCTGGTGCAAACCTGCGCACCGACTTCCGTCGCGCTGAAGCCATGGGGCTCAACGAGCAGCTCGGCTCAATGCAGCTGAAGCTGCAGGCCCTGAACGAACGCGTGCAGGTACTGGCCGGTAAGCAGTCGGCAGACGTTCGTGCAGGCCTGGAGAAGATCGGCGTCAACGTTATTGACGGCCGCGCGAGCTTCAACGAGGATCAGCATGGGGTGCAGGGCGCGGCGCACAAGGTCGACGTCGTCAAGCGCGAAGGCGAAACTGAAACCCTCGAGGCAGACCTCGTGCTCGTGGCTACCGGTGCCACCCCGCGCATCCTGCCGGGCGCGCAGCCAGACGGCGAGCGCATCCTGACCTGGCAGCAGGTCTA
Organism: Corynebacterium sp. HMSC036D03; assembly: GCF_001836185.1. Taxonomy (NCBI): domain Bacteria; kingdom Bacillati; phylum Actinomycetota; class Actinomycetes; order Mycobacteriales; family Corynebacteriaceae; genus Corynebacterium; species Corynebacterium sp. HMSC036D03. The sequence continues at coordinate 104,350 of NZ_KV827737.1, read as the reverse complement.
TGACTTGAAGGAAGATCCGGAGCACCTCATCGTGGTCGGTTCTGGCGTGACCGGTGCGGAGTTCGTTTCTGCTTTTGCAGAGATGGGCGTCAAGGTAACCATGGTGGCTTCCCGTGACCGTATTCTGCCGCATGATGACGCCGACGCAGCCGACGTCCTCGAGACCGTTCTGGCTGAGCGCGGTGTTGAGCTGGAGAAGAACTGCCGCGTTGAGACCGTTACCCGTACTGAAGACGGCAATGTTGTGGTCAAGACGCAGGACGGCCGCGAGATTCATGGCTCGCACGTGATCATGTCCATCGGCTCCATCCCGAATACCCAGGAACTTGGCCTTGAGCACGTTGGTGTGGCTACTCAGAAGTCGGGCCACATCAAGGTCGACCGCGTTTCTCGCACCAACGTCGCGGGCATCTACGCAGCCGGTGACTGCTCCGACCTGTTCCCGCTGGCTTCCGTGGCCGCTATGCAGGGCCGCATCGCGATGTACCACGCACTTGGTGAAGGCGTTTCGCCGTTGCGTTTGAAGACTGTCGCCACCGCCGTGTTTACCCGGCCGGAGATTGCCGCTGTGGGCTTTACCCAGGCTGAGATTGAGGCCGGCGAGGTTTCCGCGCGCACCATTACGATGCCGCTGAACACCAACCCGCGTGCGAAGATGCGCTCCCTGAACCACGGCTTTGTGAAGCTGTTCTGTCGTGCTACCTCCGGCCGCGTTATCGGCGGCGTTGTCGTTGCACCGACCGCTTCCGAGCTCATCCTGCCAATTGCCGTGGCAGTGACCAACCAGCTGACCGTTAACCAGCTGGCTGATTCCTTCGCGGTCTACCCGTCGCTGTCCGGTACCATCACTGAGGCGGCACGCCGTCTGGTTGCCCACGACGATCTGGAGTAGACACTGCTCAAACGCCCCCGAGGGCGGCCCCGGCGGCACAAATTAAAGGCAGCTGGTCAGACCAGCTGCCTTTTTGCTGCGCTTTCTCCGTGGTTTTGCCGCTCCCGCGGCCTAGGCCCGGGCCAGGAAGAGGTAGGCCAGCAGCGCGATAAAGCCCACGGCCAGGGCCGCCAGGCCCGTCAGGTTGATGGACGCGGTGCCGGTCAGCGCGATGAAGGACCCCACTCCCGCGATGATGAGCGCGGCGCCGAGGCCGCCCACAATTTTCGGCATCCGCGGCGCCTGCGGGCGGGCCAGGATGGCTACGAGTGCTGCCACCGTGACTATCAACGCTACCCATTCCATTACTCGAAAAGCCGTACCAAACTCCATGGACATGCAAGCGATCGCGACAACAATCGATACGAGCGAGAGAAAGCTTAAAACTCTTGCATTTGTCACCTAAATCATCTCCAATCCGGTGCTCAAGGGGCTAGTCGAAATAAGAAGCGGCAGTGACCGCACCATAATAAACATCGGCGGTGGCTTCACAGGAGCCCCGGGTAGCTCCGGGGCCGTAAGTCGCACGGCAGTTGTTTTTCATGTTGTCACGCAAGGGGCCGTCGCACGCGTGATCGTGGTGACCAGCGGCTTCAATGCACACGTCGTGAATTGCGCAAGGTCCGTGGAATGGGGCATTTGGCCCGATCGGATTCGGAAACTCGTCGGGGGAGTTGGAGCAATAGTCGTGAAGACGCTTCTGAGGATGGTTTGGATCGAATAGGTAATTTCCGGGAACCCCAATCACGTCCTCATAGTTGACAGTAGAGTCCTGGCCAAGGTCCTTGGCTGGAATGAATACGAGGTCAACGGTATCCGCAGAATCAGAGTTTTGGAGTGAGATTTCGCTGTCGGATGACGAGAGCCGTACTTCCGATAATGCACCGCTCGCGTCGACCGCTTTTGCAATCTCAACGACTCCTAGAAGTTCTCCGGACGTATCTACCAAGTTAACTGAATCGGCGTCAGTAGTTTCGATGAATGAGGAGTTTGATGCAATATCGTGTTCAGCTGAGAGTGGGGTATCGCGTTCAGTCACATTCTCAATCGTCTGCATGTCGAGGGAGCGAGCGGCATCAGAAACTCTGACTTGGCCCGTCGTTTCGTCAAAGGAGAGGCCCATTTCCTTAGCCGTATTTGTCAGATTGGGTTGATCCCTGTTGGTCGCGGCAGTTGCTGCTGGTGCCGAGGCGTATGCAGCGGCTAGCAGCGCAATTCCAGTCCAGATGATCGGTTTTCTCATACGAGTGAATCCCCTTCGGGGGTCAAGCGCGTGTGTATAGGTGAACAATGTTCAAATAGTGCACATCGTTTATTACGGTACCGGTGCGGCCGTTACTCATCAACTCAAAATAGTGTTTTCTTCGATACAAATGTCTTTTTGCCTATATATGCAGGCCGTTGGGACTGACGTTGAGATCGTGGTGCGCCTCGACGCCGGACTGCGGGAAAGCACGCTGGGGGCAGGCGCTGCGCGGGCAGGTGGTGCACCCGGGCCCGATGGGGGTGGCGGCGGCCGGGTTGAGGTTGAGGGCGTCGGAGTAGATGAGCCGGTGGGCCTGGGAGATGTCGCAGCCCAGGCCGACGGAGAACTCCTTGCGCGGGGTGCCAAAGGGCTGGACCTGGCCCTGGATGTGGCGGGCGATTCACAGGTAGCTGTGCCCGTCGGGCATGGTGGCGACCTGGCGGGTGATGCGGTTGGGGGTCTCGAAGGCCCGGTGGACCACCCACAGCGGGCAGGAGCCGCCGGAGCGGGAGAAGTGGAAGCTGGTGGCGGACTGGCGCTTGGAGATATTGCCCGCGCGGTCGGTGCGGATGAAAAAGAACGGCACGCCCTGGGCGCCAGGGCGTTGGAGGGTGGCTAGCCGCTGGGCGGTGGCTTCGAAGCTGGTGCCGAAGGCGGTGGCGAGGCGCTCGACGTCGTAGCGGAAGTCCTCGGCCTGCTCGAGGAAGGCGGTGTACGGCATGGTCACGGCGGCGGCGAAGTACTGGGCCAGGCCGTAGGTGGCCAGGTCGCGGGAGTCGGCATCGGCCAGCTCGGAGACCAGGTTGTCCATGACCTCGCGGTAGGCCAGCAGGCAGTACTGGAGGGCCATCTGGAAGCACAGCTGGGCATCGGTCAGCCCGTCCTGCAGGTCCAGCTGCCGGGTCTCAGGGTCGTAGTGGCGGCGCAGGTGGGGGCCGGCCGCGCGGAAGCGGACCTGCACGCCGAGCTCGCGGTCGAGCAGCGTAGACAGCTGGGTCAGGCGGAACAGGCTGTCGCCCAGCCGGCCGGAGAGCTCCTCGGCCAGGACGTCGAGCTCGTGGATGTAGTTGTTGGCGTCGTAGAAGAAATCGCGCACGACCTCGTAGGAGCCGGCGGGCCGGGAGTCCGGCACGCGCCGGGCGATGTCGACGAGCTCCGGCATGAGCTCGGGGTAGCGGGCGGCGATTTCGGAGAGCGTGGACTCGGGCGCCTGGGGGAAGATGGCGCGCAGATCGGAGATGGTGCGCACGTCTTTGACTGGCGAGAAGTAGGTCGGGTCCACGTCGAAGCGCTGGGTCAGCTGCATGAGAACAGTGACTGTAAGGGGACGTTGATCGTTTTCCAGTTGATTGAGATAGCTCGTGGACAGGCCAAGTTGCTTGGCCATAGCCGCTTGAGTGAGCCCGCGTTCCTTGCGTAGCGCGTGGATTCTCGCCCCCGCGTAGTGCTTTGTCATTTCTCGAATCCTCCGAAAATGCCGCATGAACTGCATGTTCCACAAGTTTTGCTAATAACGCAAAGACTTGCAACAGATTTCCACAGTTTACACATGTGGCGGAGCGCACGCGTGAATAATTAGTGTGATGGCTATCGCAGCCATTGCCTAGGAGGAGAACACGTTGATTAACCACGAAGTGCGGACCCACAAGTCCGCCGAAGACTTTCCCATCGAAGAGCATCTCGCACACAAGATTGCCAAGGTAGCCGCCGATCCCGTCGAGGTTCCGGCCGAGACCACCGAGATGATCATTAACCGCATCATCGACAACGCCTCTGTTGCTGTGGCCTCAGCTACGCGTCGCCCTGTGACCTCGGCGCGAGTGATAGCGCAGGCCCATGAGACGTCGGAAAGCGGCGCCACCATCTTCGGCGTGGACGGTACCTACTCCGCCGAGTGGGCAGCATTGGCCAACGGCACCGCCGTACGTGAGCTGGATTACCACGACACCTTCCTTGCTGCGGATTACTCCCACCCGGGCGATAACATCCCACCGATTCTCGCCGTGGCTCAGCACAAGGGCCTGACCGGCAAGGACCTTATCCGCGGCATCGCCACCGGCTATGAAATCCAGGTCAACCTGGTCAAGGGCATTTGCCTCCACGAGTGGAAGATTGACCACGTGGCACACCTTGGCCCGTCCGTCGCGGCGGGTATCGGCACCATGCTGAACCTCGACGTGGACACCATCTACCAGGCCATCGGCCAGGCACTGCACACCACGACCGCCACGCGCCAGTCCCGCAAGGGCCTCATTTCCTCCTGGAAGGCCTACGCCCCAGCGTTTGCCGGCAAGATGGCCATTGAGGCAGTGGACCGCTCCATGCGCGGCGAGGGTGCCCCGGCTCCCATCTGGGAAGGCGAGGACGGCTTCATCGCCTGGATGCTGCACTCCCCAGAACGCACCTACACCGTCCCCCTGCCGGCTGAAGGCGAAGAAAAGCGCGCCATCCTGGACACTTACACCAAGGAGCACTCCGCGGAGTACCAGGCACAGGCCCCGATCGACATGGCCTTTGCCCTCAAGGAGACCCTCGCAGAGAAGGGCCTGAAGACCGAGGACATCGAGTCCATCGTCCTCCACACTTCGCACCATACGCACTACGTCATCGGCACCGGTGCTAACGACCCGCAGAAGATGGATCCGAACGCCTCCCGCGAGACCCTGGATCACTCCATCATGTACATCTTCGCCGTGGCCCTGCAGGACGGCGAGTGGGACTACGAGACCTCCTACTCTGACGAGCGCAAGCACCGCCAGGACACCATCGACCTGTGGCACAAGATTTCCACCGTTGAGGATCCAGAGTGGACCCGCCGCTACCACTCCAACGACCTGGAGGAGAAGGCTTTCGGCGGCAAGGCCGTCATCACCTTCAAGGACGGCACCGTAATTGAGGATGAGCGCGCGGTGGCCGACGCCCACCCGCTCGGCGCCCGCCCCTTCGGCCGCGAGGAGTACATCAACAAGTTCAAGAAGTTGGCCGCGGGCAAGGTTTCTGAGGAGGAGCAGGAGCGCTTCCTTAAGGCTGCGCAGGACCTGGAGAACCTCACGGACCTTAGTGAGCTCAACGTTCGCCTCACCGACGAGGCCATCGCTACCGCACCTGAGACCCCGAAGGGACTGTTCTAAATGGCTGGCCTGTTTGGTTCCACTATCAGCAATGCGGACAAGCGCAAGAGCTTTCGCGAGGCGCTGAACGCACCAGAAATCACCACGCTGCCGGGCGCGTTCAATCCGCTCACCGCGCGTCTTATCCAAGACCTTGGTGGCTTCGGCGGCGTCTACGTCTCCGGCGCGGTGCTGGCTAACGACCTGGGTCTCCCGGACATTGGACTGACCACGTTGACCGAGGTAGCGCAGCGCGCCGGGCACATCGCCCGCGCCACGGATTTGCCGGTGCTTGTCGACGCCGACACTGGCTTCGGCGAACCCATGTCCGCCGCCCGCACGGTCGCCGCGCTGGAGGACGCTGGCCTGGCCGGCTGCCACCTCGAAGACCAAGTCAACCCGAAGCGCTGCGGCCACCTCGATGGCAAGGAAGTGGTGCCGACGGATCTCATGGTTCGCCGCATCACCGCCGCGGTCAACGAGCGCCGCGATGAGAACTTCATCATCTGTGCCCGCACGGATGCCGCTGGTATCCACGGCATTGATGACGCTATCGAGCGCGCCAAGGCCTACGCCGATGCCGGCGCGGACCTCATTTTCACCGAGGCCCTGTACTCACCCGAGGACTTCGAAAAGTTCCGCGCCGCCGTGGATACCCCACTGCTGGCCAACATGACGGAGTTCGGCAAGACCGAGCTGTTGTCGGCTAAGCGCATCGAAGACTTGGGCTACAACGCCGTCATCTGGCCGGTGTCCACCCTGCGCGTGGCCATGGGCGCTACTGAGGAATTCCTGCGCGACATGCAGGAAACCGGCCTGCAATCCGAGGAGTGGCTCGAGCGCATGCAGCACCGCTCCCGCCTCTACGAGCTGGTGCGCTACGACGAGTACAACGCCTTTGACCAGAGCGTGTTCACGTACTCCAAGGACAGCTACAAGCCCACTTTTGACTAATACCCCGGCCTAGCCCACACGCTAGGCCCCCACATAAGGAGAAATACCATGTCTGAGACCCCAGAGATTCGCAAGGGCCTGTACGGCGTCGTCGTCGATGAGACCGCCATCTCCAAGGTCGTCCCGGAGACCAACTCCCTGACCTACCGTGGCTACCCAGTTCAGGAGCTCGCACGCTACTGCTCTTTCGAGGAGGTCGCCTACCTGCTGTGGAACGGCGAACTGCCGACCCAGGGTGAGCTGGTGCGCTTCTCCGCCCGTGAGAAGGCACTGCGCCACCTGGACCGCCACCTCATTGACCTCATCACCTCCATGCCCAAGTCCTGCCACCCGATGGACGTTCTGCGCACCGCAGTCTCCTTCATTGGTTCCCAGGACCCGGAGGAGTACACCAAGGACTCCGAGCACATTCGCCGCACCGCTCTGGAGCTCATGGCGAAGCTGCCGACCATCGTCGCACTCGACATCCGCCGCCGTCGCGGTGAAGGTTACATCGAGCCTTCCCGCAAGAAGGGCTTTGCAGAAAACTTCCTGTGGATGGTCTTCGGTGAGGAAGAAGGATCGCCGGCCCTGTCGCGCTCCGATATTGAGGCCTTTGATAAGTCCCTCATCCTCTACGCTGAGCACTCCTTCAACGCGTCCACCTTCGCTGGCCGCGTGGTGACCTCGACGATGTCGGACACCTACTCCGCAGTCACTGCCGCCATCGGTGCTCTGAAGGGCCCGCTGCATGGTGGTGCCAACGAGGCTGTGATGAAGAACTTCCTCGAGATTGGTGACCCCGCCAAGGCAGAGGAGTGGACCCTGAACAAGCTCAAGAACAAGGAGCTCGTCATGGGCTTCGGCCACCGCGTGTACAAGAACGGTGACTCCCGTGTTCCGACCATGGAGGCTGCTTTCCGCGAGCTGGCCAAGGACCACGGCCAGGAGCAGTGGGTGGAGATGTACGAGAAGATGGCTAAGACCATGTACGAAAACACCTCCATCAAGATCCAGCCGAACCTGGACTTCCCGGCTGGCCCTGCGTACCACATCCTGGGCTTCGACATTGAGTTCTTCACCCCGATCTTCGTGATGGCCCGCATCACCGGCTGGACCGCACACATCGTGGAGCAGAACGAGAACAACTCTCTCATCCGCCCGCTGTCTGCCTACAACGGCAAGGAGCAGCGCTCCGTTCCGCCGAAGGAAATCTAGTTAGCAGTTGCGCTGGACGACGGGCGCTGCACGTAGCGAAGGCATGTCATGCCAACGCCACCTGCAGCGCCTAGTGCTATTGCGCCTGCAGCCACAAAAAGTGCCTTCCAATCGATGGCGAAAGTGAGGCCATCTCCCATTGCGTAGGCCATTCCGGCAAGTGGGAGAATTCCGCCGAGACAGCCAGTAATGATCGCAGCACATGCCAGTGCGCTCGCGGTGAGTACAACAATTTTTAGGTGCCAGGAAGAATCGAGGCCCAGTACTCTAAAGGTGGTCTGGATTGCTTCGGTAGCCCGAGCGAGGTGCCGCGAGAAAACAAAGGTTACGGCTAACGCGCTGAGCAGCGCGGCTGCCAAACTGATGTAGAACGCCCGCGGTGTCGAAGAGGTTTGAACCAGCGGCAGTAGTACGAGCTCGTGGGGGATACGGGCTTGCGCAGCGCTATCAAGAAAGCGCTTTTCTTGGTCTTCCTGGAGACCCGTAAAGACCCATTGTGTCCTACCTGCCGGTGCATCTAGTTTCTGCGCCGTGGATTCGAGGATAATTCCTCCAGCCAGCTTCTCCCAGTGAGGTCCGAAGTCGATACTCACCGCTGGAAGGGTTGTGGGACTGGGATTTCTGCTCGTGCTGATTGAAGCATGGTCATGGTCGATGAATCTGTTATCGCGGACCAATGCTCCGGTCGCAAGGACATCTTTTTCCGAGGCAGTAAGCTCTCGGTCTAAGAGCCGTTCTACGTCATGAACGGATTCGACGCCCAGTACACCAAAAGTCCCCGACATCTCCGTGGGCATTTCCAGCGTGGCTTGGACATAAGAAATACGAACTGGGGCGGGCACACCCAACGCAGTGGCGACGTGCTGAACGGAATCAGCGTTTGTAGCTAGGCCATCATCTGTCTTCTTTAAAACGTGTGCCTGGTTTGGGGCGATTGTCGACGTCAAGCTGTCGTTCTCACTGGCTGTAAAACTGGCTGACATCGAACTACTGAACACCGCGGTTCCCATGCACAGGACCAACAACACCAGACCCGTACCAATGAGTTGACGGTGTTTTTCGGCAAATCTCAGGGCCACGCCTGCTGGAGTGTAGGGCCGGCTGGTTCGCGGACAGCGTGCGAGAAGAAGAGAAAAGACGATGCACATCGCCACGGTTGGCGCTGGCGCCCATGTTTCGAATACGTCGGGCCCCAGCAGTGCTGCAGCGAACGTGAAGAGGACAGCGACAAGGACAATAACGACTGCACCCCAGCGTAAGAATGATGCCGATGGGGTCGGTGTCGGGAAGTCCTTCCAGAACGGATGAGGTTGAGCCGACGGCGCGGTGGCAATAGCACCAATCAGGAGTGCTGCTAGCGAGCTAGCGAGAAGAAGCACTAACCATTTCCATGGAATCAGGACTCCAGGATCAGGCAAACCTCCAAGTCCAGAAATGAAAGGGCGCGCACATTGTGCCAGACCTGCACCCAATACGAGTCCTGCGACGGAGTACATCAAGGCTGAACGAAGCAGGATGAATGCGCTGGACTTCCACAATAGGAAGGGCGAGATTCCTAGCTCGAAAAACCGCTGGCTCAACGGGCGAAGTACCTGGTAGGTAATCCGCCACAGGAAGAAGATCAAAGCGCATGGGATGACAACGGCGAACAGGCCGAAGAAGAAGGAATAGCTATCGGCGAATCCTGAAGGCGGCGTTGCGAGCAAGCTTTCTCGGGTGAGAAGCGATGCCGAGAAGGCGTCGTCAAGCGCTGCACGATCGACGAGGTCTGCATCCCCGATCTGACTCCTAATGAACTCGGTGAGGGCTGCAGGAGTCTTTCCTTCGGAACCGAAAACAATTGGCCGGACCGAAGCGGAGGTCATGGAATAAGCGTCAGCGCCGATGGTGTTCCACGTTCCCGACGCGCCGTACACAGCTTCTTCATGCTTGTGGAAGGAATTCGATGCAACGCCAACGATACGGAGAGGTAGCATGCCGTTGAATGCAGTTGTGTTCTCTCCAAGACTAAGGTTCACGTCCTCGGTGACTACTACCTCGCCAGGAGCGCTAGGCCAATGGCCCTGAACCAATGCCAACCCAAAATCGGGAGCTTGATCTTCCCAGTGAGACTCCTTGTAGACAAGGGAATTTGAAGGATCGCTATCGACATAGAGATCGTAAGTCTCGAGCTGGGCAGTAAATCCCCGCTCTGGGGAATCAAGTTGTGGCAGCGTCTGCTCAACCACGCCCGCCCGCGTGTACACAGGCACGTCCACGCGCACGGCGTTGTTTCCCAATTCTGACTGCGCCTTCTGCTGCGGGGACAACGTCATGAAGAGAACGGCTGAGACAGCAAATGCGAATAATCCTAAGCACACTGCGATAGCCGCTGCGCCGAAACGATATCTTTTCGAAGAGTGCACGACTTTCGTGATCAGTTCATTGAGCATGCGGGGCTGCTTTCCCAAGCTGACCATCGATCAGTGTGTAGGCGGTGCTGCAATAGTCCAGCATGATGGGATCGTGGCTGGTCGCTATCACGGTTGTGCCAGTTGATGCGAGCTTTTTGAAGAGTCGAAAAATGCCATGGGAGTTCTCGGAATCGAGCGCAGCAGACGGCTCGTCAGCCAAGAGAACTTGCCGGGCACCGGACAGCGCTCGGGCGATTCCTACTCTTTGGCACTGTCCGCGCGACATCTCTGCGGGAAATCGTTGAGCGAGTTCTGCAAGTCCTACCTGGGCTAATGCCTCGGAAGCCTTGTCGCGTGCTGCCTTCTCATCGAACCCCGCTGCTGCAAGCACAAGCACGACATTTTCGAGCGCGGTGAGTTCATTCATCAACAGGTCGTCTTGGTGGACGAAGCCGATTACGTTGCGGCGCAAGGCAAGTAGTTCCTTGGGAGCAGCGGTGGATACACAGGTATCGAAGACTGAGATTGAGCCTTCATCGATAGGTAGAAGACCTGCAACCGCGCGCAGGAGAGTGGTTTTACCGGAGCCGCTCTTTCCCGAAATTCCGAGAAACTCGCCTTTATTGACCTCTAGACTTGCGCCCTTGAGAACATGCGTGCGCTGGGCGCCTTCGCCTAAATACTTGTGAACGTTAGAAATGGTGACTGAGTTCATGAGTTCTTTACAACAGAGAGGCTCACGTCAAGGTCGTTGACCGAGGCTTGAGTGGGAACAGGAATGGCTGGTGGCGAGACCACAGCCTGCAGCTGGTATCCGTCATTCAAAATGAATCCTTCAGAAGCGAAGGACGAAGTTGGTTTGTTAACTTTATCGAAGTATAGCAACCCTGAAGAATGTATGTCACGAGGTTTATATCTTTGCGGCAGAGGGGTAGTTTCCGCCCGCTTTGATTCTAAAACGATATGGGTTGGGGTGTTTAGAGGTATGCATGGTGAGTTTAGTGAGAAACTGAACAATTTCTGTTGAGCTATATGTCGAATTTTGCCTCACGTGAGTACGAAGGGCACTACTCTGAGATCTGTATCGTGCTTATCTGAAAGGATTACTCCCAGTGTCTGATACCGCCCACAAATCCTTCTCCAAGGTCTTGGTGGCAAACCGCGGCGAAATTGCCGTGCGTGCTTTCCGCGCGGCCTTCGAGGTTGGTGCCAAGACGGTCGCCATTTACCCCAAGGAAGACCGCAACTCCTTCCACCGTGCGTTCGCTAATGAGGCAGTGCGCATTGGTACCGAAGGCCAGCCGGTCAAGGCTTACCTGGACATCAATGAGGTGATTCGCGCCGCCAAGAAGTCCGGTGCGGATGCCATTTACCCAGGCTATGGCTTCCTTTCGGAGCGTGCCGATCTGGCCCGCGCATGCCGCGACAACGGCATTAAGTTCATCGGCCCCACCGCTGAGACCCTGGACCTGACCGGCGACAAGGCTGCCGCAGTGGCTGCGGCCGAGGAGGCGGGTCTGCCGACTCTGAAGGACTCGAAGCCCTCGACGGACGTCGACGAGCTGGCGGAATACTCCAAGGACTTTGAGTTCCCCGTCTTCGTAAAGGCAGTTGCCGGCGGTGGCGGCCGCGGCATGCGTTTCATCGAGAACGAGGCGGAAGTCAAGACCAAATGCGCAGAGGCATCCCGCGAGGCAGAGGCCGCCTTCGGTGACGGCCACGTCTACCTTGAGACCGCGGTGATTCGCCCGCAGCACATTGAGGTGCAGATTCTGGCTGACTCCCAGGGCAACGTCATGCACCTGTACGAGCGCGACTGCTCCGTGCAGCGCCGCCACCAGAAGGTCGTGGAGATTGCCCCGGCGCCGACCCTGGATCCGGAGCTGCGTGACCGCATCTGTGCGGACGCCGTGAGGTTCTGCGAGCACATCAATTACGAGGGCGCCGGCACGGTTGAGTTCCTCGTGGATGAGAAGGGTAACCACGTCTTCATCGAGATGAACCCGCGCGTGCAGGTCGAGCACACCGTGACCGAGGAGGTCACGGGCGTGGACATCGTGAAGTCCCAGATGCAGATTGCCGCGGGATTCTCCCTCGAGGAGCTGGGTCTCAAGCAGGAGGACATCCACATCACCGGCGCGGCCCTGCAGTGCCGTATCACCACTGAGGATCCTTCCAACGGTTTCCGTCCGGATACCGGTACGCTGACCCAGTACCGTTCGCCGGGCGGTGCGGGCGTGCGTCTCGACGGTGCAACGGCGGTCGGCGCAGAGATCTCCCCGAACTTCGACTCCCTGCTGGTGAAGATGACCTGCCGTGGCGCCACTTTCGAGCAGGCCGTAGCCCGTGCGCAGCGCGCGCTCAACGAGTTCACCGTGGCCGGCGTGGCCACCAACATCGGCTTCCTGCGCGCCCTGCTACGCGAGCCTGACTTCGTCAACACCCGCGTGGACACCAGCTTCATCCCGGAGCACCCGGATTTGCTCAAGGCTCCGCCGGCCGTCGATGAGTCGGGTCGTATCATCGATTACATCGCTGACGTGACCGTCAACAAGCCGAATGGCGAGCGCCCGACCACCCTGCGTCCCTTCGATAAGCTGCCGGATCTGGACTTTAACTCCGAGCTGCCACGCGGTTCCCGCGATGAGTTGCTGGAGCTCGGCCCGAAGAAGTGGGCAGAAAAGATCCGCAAGCAGGACGCCCTGGCGGTCACCGATACCACCTTCCGTGACGCCCACCAGTCCCTGCTGGCCACCCGCGTGCGCGGTACCGCGTTGGTCACCGCCGCAGAGGCCGTCGCTCGCATGACCCCGGAGCTGTACTCCGTGGAGGCATGGGGCGGTGCCACCTACGACGTGGCCATGCGCTTCCTCAAGGAGGACCCGTGGGTCCGCCTGGACCTGCTGCGTGAGGCTATGCCGAACCAGAACATCCAGATGCTGCTGCGCGGTCGCAACACCGTGGGCTACTCTCCGTATGCAAACGACGTGTGCAACGCCTTCGTGCAAGAGGCAGCGAAGTCCGGCGTCGATGTCTTCCGTATCTTTGACGCGCTTAACGACGTCACACAAATGCGTCCTGCCATCGATGCCGTGCTGGAGACTAACACCACCGTGGCCGAGGTTGCGATGGCATATTCGGGCGATATGTGTTCGCCGCAGGAAAAGCTCTACACGCTGGATTACTACCTGAAGCTGGCCGAGGAAATCGTGAACACCGGTGCACACGTGCTGGCCATTAAGGACATGGCTGGCCTGCTGCGTCCGGAGTCCGCTTCCAAGCTCGTCATGGCGCTGCGCAAGGAATTCGATCTGCCGATTCACGTGCACACCCACGACACCGCGGGAGGCCAACTGGCCACCTACTTCGCGGCGGCGCTGTCGGGCGCAGACATCATCGATGGTGCCTCTGCGCCGCTGGCCGGCACTACCTCGCAGCCTTCGCTTTCTGCCATCATCGCGGCCTTCTCCAACTCCTCGCGCGATACCGGCATCGACTTGCAGTCGGTCTCTGACATGGAGCCGTACTGGGAGGCCGTGCGCCAGCTCTACCGTCCGTTTGAAAAAGGCATCCCGGGACCTACCGGCCGCGTGTACCACCACGAGATCCCCGGTGGACAGCTGTCCAACCTGCGCGCGCAGGCCACGGCCTTGGGCTTGGAGGACCGCTTCGAGGTCATCGAGGACACCTATGCCGCCGTCAATGAGATGCTTGGCCGTCCGACCAAGGTCACCCCGTCCTCGAAGGTCGTCGGCGATCTCGCGCTGCACCTCGTGGGTGCGGGCGTTGACCCAGCAGACTTCGAGGCCGACCCGACCAAGTACGACATCCCGGATTCCGTCATCGCGTTCCTCCGCGGCGAGCTCGGTACCCCTCCGGGCGGCTGGCCGCCGCTGCGCGACAAGGTGCTAGAAGGCCGCACGCCTGGCGACGTCTCGGTCAAACCGATCCCAGAAGAGGAAAAGGCGCACCTGGCTTCTGCCGATTCCAGCGAGCGCCGCGCTAGCCTTAACCGCCTGCTTTTCCCGAAGCAGTTCGAGGAGTTCAACGAGTTCCGCCGCACTTATGGCAACACGGAGGCGCTGACCGACACCGTGTTCCTGTATGGCCTCGAAGAGGGCAACGAGTACATCGTGCATTACTTCCCGGATGGCTCTAATGACCGCGCGGATCTGAAGACGATCACTTTGCGCCTTGACGCCATCGGCGAGCCGGACGAGAAGGGTCTACGCAATGTGGTCTTCAACGTCAATGGCCAGATTCGCCCGATGAAGGTGCGCGACAACAACGTCGAGTCCACCGTGGCCACGGTGGAAAAGGCAGATCCTTCCAACGATGGGCACGTGGCGGCGCCGTTTGCGGGCGTCGTTAACGTCACCGTTCAAGCCGGTGACGAGGTCAAGGCGGGAGATCAGGTGGCCGTTATCGAAGCGATGAAGATGGAAGCTTCCATCTCCGCTACCAAGGACGGCAAGATCGAGCGCGTGGCTATTGGTAAGGCCACCAAGGTCGAGGGCGGAGATTTGATCGTCGTCATCGACTAAAACACAAAAATCGCTCCGAATACGCGCTGTATTCGGAGCGATTTTCTTATTGGCTACTTAATCTCGAGCATCACTGCGCCCTTGTTGACCTGAGCGCCCTGCTCGACGCTGAGGCCAGTGACGGTGCCGGCCTTGTGGGCCTTGACTGGGTTTTCCATCTTCATGGCTTCGAGGATGAGCACGACGTCGCCTTCTGCGACTTCCTGGCCTTCTTCGACGCCAACCTTGATGACGGTGCCCTGCATCGGTGCTACGACGGCGTCGCCAGACGCGGCGGTCTTAGAACTAGAGCCGCGGCGCTTCTTGGACTTCTTGCGGGGTGCGCCGCCGCCCAGCAGGAGATTGCCTGGGAGTGCTACCTCGATGCGGCGACCGCCGACTTCGACGACGAACTTCTGGGAGGCTGCTGCCTCCTCTTCCTCTGGGGTTTCAACGTCGACGTAGGCAGGCAGCTCGCCCACCCACTCTTCCTCAATCCATTTGGTGTAGACATCGAAGGAACCGTTCTCGGCGCTAAACGCAGGGTCGTTGACGATGGCCTGGTGGAAAGGAATGACGGTCGGAAGGCCCTCGACGGTGTACTCAGCCAGGGCGCGGCGTGCACGCTGCAGCGCGGTCTCGCGGTCTGGACCCCAGACGATGAGCTTGGCCAGCATGGAGTCGAACTGGCCGCCGATGACGGTGTTCTCGCGCACGCCGGAATCCACGCGGACGCCTGGGCCGGAAGGTTCGCTGTAGGAAACGATGGTGCCCGGTGCTGGCATAAAGCCTGCTGCGGCGTCCTCGCCGTTGATGCGGAACTCGAAAGCATGCCCGCGCGGGGTGGGATCTTTGGTGATAGAAAGTTCGCCGCCCTCTGCAATGTTGAACTGCTCGCGCACCAGGTCTAGGCCGGTGGTTTCCTCAGAGACTGGGTGTTCCACCTGCAGGCGGGTGTTGACCTCGAGGAAGGAGATCAGTCCATCGGAGCCGACCAAGTACTCGACGGTGCCAGCGCCAAAGTAGCCAGCCTCGCGGCAAATGCGCTTTGCCGACTCATGGATGGCGGTGCGCTGCTCATCGCTCAAGAACGGCGCAGGGGCTTCCTCCACTAGCTTTTGGAAGCGACGTTGCAGGGAGCAATCGCGGGTGCCGACGACGACTACGTTGCCGTGCTGGTCAGCCAGTACCTGTGCCTCGACGTGGCGAGCCTTGTCGAGATAGCGCTCGACAAAGCACTCGCCGCGGCCGAATGCGGCGGTGGCCTCGCGGGTAGCGGACTCGAAGAGCTCTGCTACTTCGTCACGCTCGTAGGCGACCTTCATGCCGCGGCCGCCGCCACCGAAGGCGGCCTTGATGGCAATTGGCAGGCCGTGTTCGTCGGCGAAGGCTTCTACCTCGGCTGCATCCTTAACCGGGTCTGGAGTGCCCGGCGCCATCGGGGCGTCGGCACGCTCTGCAATGTGGCGAGCGGTGACCTTGTCGCCCAAGTCGCGGATGGACTGTGGGGAAGGGCCGATCCAGATAAGTCCGGCGTCGATGACCGCTTGCGCGAAGTCGGCGTTTTCAGACAGGAAGCCATAGCCTGGGTGGATGGCGTCTGCGCCGGACTTGGCGGCGGCGTCGAGAATCTTGTCGAAGACAAGGTAGGACTCGGCGGAGTTTTGCCCACCTAGGGCGAAGGCTTCGTCGGCAAGCGCAACAAATGGTGCGTCGGCGTCTGGCTCTGCATAAACGGCGACGGAGGCGATGCCAGCGTCGCGCGCAGCACGGATGACGCGGACTGCAATCTCACCACGGTTAGCAATCAACACCTTGGTGATCTTCTTGGTTTCAACTGCCACGGCAGGAACCCTCCTGATAAAAATTGTATTGGACTGTCCACTATTCTTGCACACAAAAACATGAGCAAACCGTCAAGTTCCGGTTTTGCTCTCAAAAATACTCCCGCACCAGCAAGGATACGGGAGTAAATCGGCGTGTTGAACCGAGAAGTTACTTCTCGATTGGCATGCGAACCATGTTTCCCCACTCGGCCCACGAACCGTCGTAGACCTTCGTGGACTTGAATCCCAGCAGGAAGGTCAGTACGAACCACGTGTGGGCGGCCTGCGCGCCAACATGGGAGTAGAGGATGGTCTCGGTTTCTGGCTCGAGGTTGCCATAGTTGACGCTGAGCTCAGAAAGCGTGCGGAAGCAGCCATTCGGGTAAACGGAGCGATCCCACTCCAAGTTGGCGGCGCCCGGAATGTGTCCGTGGCGCATGGTGGTGCCATAAGCGGACTCGCCGTTGGAAGGCTCGCCGCCGTACTCCTCAGGCGTGCGGGTATCGACGAGCTTTGCTGCGGTTTCGCGCATCTGGTCTACGAAGACACGGAAGGTGGCGTCGTCCCGCTCTACCTCTGGGTAATCGGACTCTGGGAAGTCTGGAACCATGAAAGAGGTATCGCGCTCTTCGGTAACCCACGCGTCGCGGCCGCCGTCGAGCAGGCGGACGTCAGGGTGTCCATAAAGTTCAAAAACCCACAGGGCGTAGGCCGCCCACCAATTGGCTTTGTCGCCGTAGATAATAACGGTGTCTTCGCGCTTAATGCCCTTGTCTCGCATGAGCTGGGAGAAGGAGGCTGCATTGACGACGTCGCGGGTGAGGGGATCGAGCAGCTCGGTCTGGAAATTAATGCGCGAGGCGGTCGGGACGTGTCCGATGTCGTAAAGGAGGGAATCCTCGTCTACTTCGATAACGCGCAGGCCCTTGGTGCCGAGCCTGGCGGAGAGCCAAGGTGCGGAAACGAGGCGCTCTGGGTGCGCATATTCCTGGAATGGGGGATGTGGATCGAACTCGGCCACGGTCCGGTTTCCTTTCTAAATGGGGTTTAAAAAAGAGATCTCTCTAAACACAACAACTCTAACGCTTAAGCCCTTAAATTGGTCACCTTGAGCCGAACATTGTGGCGTTGCATACATTTTCTTGCTGATTGTCGTGCCTCACAATCACTGGTTATAACAAGCCTGCAGGTCAAGTGCCTAAATACGTCTTTAGCGGCGAAAACGTACCGGGGTTAATGCGGGGTTAACAACCCAGCGAGGAGGTGCAAACCTGCGTTATTTTTAGGGTGTGGTGCGGTACAAAACGCTGCGTAAATCGCTTGAATCGCTTAAATACTGTCTAAAACACGAAGCGTCCACAGAAAGCCGCTGGCGTACCGGACCATCACCCACAACCCCCAAACGAAAGGGAATTGCTGTGCACAAGGCAATCGTCGTCTTCGAGGTCGAGGGCGGATCTGACAAGCAGCTCAACGGCCACCGCAAGGACACCATGCCCATCGTCGAGTCCATCAAGGACGCAGGCTGGCACTCTGAGGTCGTCTTCTTCCGTCCAGAGTGGTCTGAGCGCATCTTCGAGTACGTCACCGAAAACTTCGACGCTTATATCTCCCGCGTGAACCCGGGTAATATCCCAGGCGGCGAGAAAGGCTACTTCGATCTGCTGACCAAGCTTTCTGAAGCTGGCCTGGTTGGCATGTCCACTCCGTATGAGATGATGGCCTACGGTGCTAAGGATGCATTGGTCAAGCTCAATGACACTGAGCTTGTACCTTCCGATACCGCGGCATATTACGACGTTGAATCATTCCACGACACTTTCCCCACCTCGCTGTCTTACGGCGAGCGCGTGCTGAAGCAAAACCGTGGTTCGACGGGCGAAGGCATCTGGCGTGTCCAGCTCGAGGACAAGTCCCTTGAGGTAGAACCTGGCACCGCACTGCCGCTAGAGACCAAGCTTAAGTGCACCGAGGCAGTGGATAACCACACCGAGGTTCGCGAGCTCGGCGAGTTCATGGATTTCTGTGACCAGTACATTATCGGTGACAACGGCATGCTCGTTGATATGCGCTTCATGCCGCGCATCGTCGAGGGAGAAATCCGTATCCTCCTAGTCGGCCCTGACCCAGTCTTCGTGGTGCACAAGAAGCCGGCTGAAGGCGGCGACAACTTCTCCGCCACACTGTTTTCCGGCGCTAAGTACACCTATGACAAGCCCGAAGCTTGGCAGGAACTTGTAGACATGTTTGCCGAGGTTCGTCCGGTCATTGCAGAAAAGCTTGGCGGTGACAACATCCCGCTGATCTGGACTGCTGATTTCATGCTTGCCGACGGCGAGAATGGCGAGGACACCTACGTCCTTGGCGAGATCAACTGCTCCTGCGTGGGCTTTACTTCCGAGCTCGACATGGGCATTCAGCAGAAGGTTGCCGCTGAAGCCATCAAGCGCGTTGAGGCAAAGCGCGCTTAAGGTCTCCTCTTACTTTTGCAAACCCTGTTTCCCCGAAGGTGGTGGAAGCAGGGTTTTTATATGCCCCTTATAAAGGGAGTATTTCCCATTGGGCTGCCGAATCGTGCAGCGTGTTGTAGTTTCTTTTGTGCGTACTTAATAAATTGAAAGGAACGTCTCTCATATGACCAACCCAGACAAGTTCGGAGAAAACAACTCCGACCAGAATCCACAGCACGCTGCTGAGGACGCAATGAGCTCCTCTTCCTTCGGTAATTCCGACTTCGGCAACTCCGATTTTGGAAACTCTGATTTTGGCAAGTCTGACTTTGGCCAGTCCGATTTCGGTGCCTCTTCCTTCGGCGCTTCTGATTCCTCCGAGGCATCGAGCTTCGGCGGCGCGCACAGCACCGGCAGCGAAGAAACCGTGAACTTCGGTGAGACTTCCTCTGATTTCGGCCAGTCCGACTTCAACCGAGCCTCCTACAACAGCTCCGACTATGCCCAGGGCTTTGGCTCTGAGAACGCTCAGGCTGCCAGCGCTTCCGCCGAGCCCGCAAGCTCTGCATTGGGCTCCCACAGTCACAGCGCTGATAATGCAGGTAGCGCAAACGGCGTGAACAACACAGGCAATAACAACGCAGGCAATGGTTTTGGCCAGTCCAGCTTTGGTCAGCCAGTTCCGCCGGCCGGCAACTTCAACCAGGGCGGCTTCAACCAGCAGTTCCAGTCGCAGAACCAGCCACAGAACCAGCCAGGCCAGCAGAACCAGCAGGGCTTTGGCGGCTTCCAGCCACAGGGGCAGCCGGGCCAGCAGAACCAGCAAGGCTACAACCCACAAATGCAGGGCTTCAACCAGTACCCGCAGGCGCCGAAGGATAACTTCTTTAAGTCCCTGTTTGACTTCAAGTTCTCCAGCTTCATCACCGTGAAGTTTGCATCCATCATCTACGTGATCGCAGTTGTGGTCGGTGTTCTGTCCTGGATTGGTGGCCTCATCGTGGCCGTCACGGGCGGCTCCTTAACCGGCATCATGGGAGATCTTGCAGGCTCGTCCTCTGCTGGCGGTGGCATGGCTGCAGTGATGATCCTGGGCCACCTCATCTTCGGCACCCTGGGTCTGCTGATTTACCTCATTCAGGTTCGCCTCGTGCTTGAGTTCTTCGTCTCCAACATCCAGACCACGGAGAACACCAAGAAGCTCGTCGAACTGGCAGAAGAGGATAAGTAAGCCCTTCATCTGCCAGCTAAAAAGCCTCGGTCTCATGTGCTCTTTTCAAGAGCCGAGACCGAGGCCTTTTAAGTTTTAGTTATTCGATTTAGTCGAGGAGGCGGGCTACGCAGTCTGGGTCGGCGTCGGAAAGCATCTGGCGGAGTCGGTCGTACTCGTCCTGCTCACCGATTGCCTGTGCAGCGTGCGCGAGAGCAGCGATAGCACGCAGAACGCCCTGGTTCGGCTCGTGGGCATAAGGAACTGGGCCCCAGCCCTTCCAGCCGTTGCCGCGCAAACGGTCGAGGCTGCGGTGGTAGCCCGTGCGTGCGTAGGCATAAGCGGTGATATAGGCGATCGGCAGAGCCTCGTCCTCGCGCAGGCGGATTAGCTCCTGCTCCGCCAGCAGCGCCCACAGCAGTGGGGAATTAGGGTGCGCGACGATTCCGGCCTGCAGGTCGGAAACAGAATCCGCGCCTGGATCGGCAGGCAACTCAATAGGGGCAGGGGCTAGCATGTCTTTCATTTCCATGCCCGCAACCCTACCGCCAATCCGCTTGGTGGTGCAGATGGCTAGGGAATCTAAACCGCGTTCCAGAAGTCCGAGACGTGCAGATCAAAGGAATACAGCGCGCGCCGGACTACCGGCAGGGAAAGCCCGATGACGGAGGAGGGATCGCCCTCGATGCGGTCAATGAACCAGCCACCGAGAGCCTCTAAGGTGAAGGCGCCGGCGCATTCCAAGGGCTCGCCCGTTGCCGCATAGGCGGCGATGTCACGCTCGGTGGCAGACGCAAAGAAGACCTTGGTACGGGAGGTCTCCACGTGGCGCTTTTCGCCATGGATGATGCAGTGACCGGTTAACAGCTCGGCGCAGTGGCCGGCTTGGGCGCGCCAGCGCTCCACGGTGGCCTGTTCGGTGTGCGGCTTGCCTTGCAGCTGGCCATCCAAAAGCAGCATTGAGTCGCCGCCGATGACAACGTCTGCGGGGTAATCGGGCGCTACCCTTTCGGCCTTTGCGGTGGCAAGGGCTGCGACGACGTCGGCAGGCGGGGCGCTGCTTAGCGACGCCTCGATGGCTCTTTCGTCGACGTGTGCTGGGGCTAAAACAGGTTCAACCCCGGCCCCGCGCAAGATGGAGGCGCGGGATGGGGATTGAGAAGCGAGGACAATTCGCATGAATTCGGCTTCAACCTTGGCGCTTAGTAGTAGCGCACGTTACGGAACGCGGACGGGTTATAGGTCTGTCCCGGCTGGCCCCAGAGATCGCGGGTAGCGCGGGTATCTGCGGCCTTGGCGCGGGCATCGGCATCCAGCTGGGTCAAAACTGCGGAAAGCGCTGCGACTTCTTCGTCAGAGGGGTTACCCTTGAGGACCTTAATCAGGGGAGCAGTCATGGTGTTTTCCTTATTACAAGACGATGTTGCCGTGCTTCTTCGGCAAAGTAGGGACAATTTTACGTTCCAGGAGACGCAGTGCTTCGATGATGGAAGCGCGGGTCGCGGCGGGAGTGATAACCGCATCCACCAGGCCGCGCTCGGCTGCCTGATACGGGCTTAGGTACTCGGCTGCTTCTTCCTCAGAAATCTCGAGCTCCTGGGCCAATGCGGCGGCGTCGGCAACTGCGATTTCGGCGGTCGGCCAGGCGTAGGACAAGTCTGCGCCCAGGTCCTTGGAGCCGAAAGCGATGTAGCCGGTACCGTGCGCGCGGCCCACGATGATGCTGAGCTTGCCGACGCTCGCTGCGGAGTAGGCATGCACGAACTTCGCCAGCGCTGCGGTTTCAAGCTGCAGGGCAGGAGCATCCACGAATTCGAGGATTGGCGTATTGAAGGCGTCGCAGAGGCGGACAAAACGTGCGGCCTTGGCGGAAGCCGCGGCGTCGAAAGTTGCACGGTTGGCGATGATGCCGACGGTGCGGCCCTCGACGCGGCCGAAGCCGGTAAAGACGCCTTCAACTTTAGCTTCGAGCTCGAAGACATCGTCGCAGACTGCTTCGAGGACTGCGTGCAGGTCAACTTCGCCGGAATCGCCGACGATGCTGTTGAGGGCTTCGTCATCCGCAGACATATTTTCTTCGACGGAGCCCACCA
This sequence comes from Corynebacterium sp. HMSC036D03, assembly GCF_001836185.1. Classification (NCBI taxonomy): domain Bacteria; kingdom Bacillati; phylum Actinomycetota; class Actinomycetes; order Mycobacteriales; family Corynebacteriaceae; genus Corynebacterium; species Corynebacterium sp. HMSC036D03. The sequence continues at coordinate 82,417 of NZ_KV827737.1, read as the reverse complement.
TGAGCGGGGCATCCGTGCGCGGGGCCTCAGCGCGGTTATTCGCCGGCAGGTAGCTCAAAACCTGTTGGATCAAGGCGATCTCATTGGCTTCGGAGCTGGCGTTGAGATGGCCGTCGGGGGCAATGGTGACGTCGGCAAGCGCGGCGACCAGCGAAGCATCCTTGGAATCGGCGTAGACCGCGGTGACCTGCGGGATAAGGCCAGATGCCGTGGTGGCGCGGGCCAGGATGCGAGCCTGCATTGCGGAGGAAACGATGCCTTCCTGGGCACGGGGCTTGTCTCCGGCGACCATGGCTACGATAGGAACGCCGGTCTTAATGGCAAGGTCATAAAGCTTGGTGATCTTCTCGCCGTAAACCTCGCCCATGGTGCCGTCAAAGATGGTTGCGTCCTGTGCATAAGCACATACCTTGCGGCCGCCTACCGTGCCATAGCCGGTGATAACGCCGTCGGTATAAGGGCGGTCATACTCGCGGCCGAAGTCGGTGGAGCGGTGACGCGCCAGTGCGTCGGTTTCGACGAAGGAGCCGGCATCGAATAACGCGGTAATCGCGCTACGCGCGGCAGGGACCTCGCCCTGTGGCGCTCGGGACTCGGTGAGTTTATTGCTCAGGTCCTCAATCTTGCCAGCGGTGGTCTTCATGTCAGTCATAGATATGCAGTCTACAAGCTTGGGCGCCATACGCTCACCTCGCGGTGAACGCATGGCGGGAAATCATATGGCGCCCAGTGCTAGGAAGAACTCGAGCGTAGACTAGAAAGCCCCCACGAAGATTGCGAAGATCCGTTTCCTACAGGTTCGCTTGGGGAATCGGAAGCATCATCGATTTCCGGAAGTTCCACGTATTCCGGAAGCGCCGCTGGTTCTTTAAGCGGCTGCTTGGCAGGGGCCATGTCCATTCCAATGTCTTTGGCGAAGATTACTCGGGTGCCGGTATAGACAGACTCAGCATTGGCGGAAAACTCAAACACGCGTGCGCCACGCAGTGAGTGCTGCGCTAATGTGCCGTCGCGGAGACCGTAGGCCCCAAAACCGGTGCCCGGGCCGTAGCCCAATTCGATGCCGTAATAGTTGCCCATGTAGGTGTTGATGTGGTCGTGGCCGCAGTAGATTCCGCGAATGTCGCCACGGGCCTGGGCCGCGGCATAAACACCAGAATTGAAGGCGCCTACATAGCAGTCTTCGTTCTTTTCTCCTATGATTCCATGCTTCTTTACCGCTTTCGTGTGGTCAAGCAGACCGTTCTTGAGCGGGCCGCCGAACCACATGTCGCGGTGCTCATAGGTAGGAATGTGGAAGAACATAAGCCCTTCGACCTGAGAACCTGTCGCCGCGGCCAGCGCATCCGACTGCTGTGCGTACCACGCAATCTGCTCTGGGTGAATGTAATCATAGGCCGGCAGATCTGCTGCATCTTGTCCACCGATGGTCTCCGGGTGATAGCGGCCAGAATCGAGAAGCCAAAAGCTGAAGCGAGCAGTCGCGGCGTCGTAAAGCACAAGATGCGTATTCGAAGCACCATAGCCGCCGGACGAGGCAGGCGCATTTCGGTTGTGGCGGTAGGAACGCACGAACTGCGTCATGTGCTGGTGGCGCACGCCAGTGCCGCCCTCCTCTGCGGAATCTTCGTCGTGGTTACCAAAGGTAACGGCCCAGGGGATACCACGGCTTTCCATTGGCAGGACCACGTTATTGATGGCTTGGTAGACCTGTTTTGGGGTGGTTGGGCCGGCGGAAATGACATCGCCGTTGATAAGCACAAACCCTGGCTTTTCTGCGTCGAGAACGTGCTCCATGAACTCGATTGTGCGCTTATCGGTTAGGTGATCATCTTGAGTGTCATTGAACTGAATGACTTTAAAGGATCCGTCGGAATTGAATTCCAGACGAGATGGCTTTTGATCGTCTTGCGAGGGGCTATCCAAGGGAAGCGAAGCATCTTGCGCGACTGCTGTGCTCCGGTTTGAAGCTACGGCGCCAAGCCCGAGAAGAGAGGCACCTGAGAGGAAATTGCGGCGTTTAATCTTGGACATAGCGCTTTCCTAGTCTCCTTATTAAATAAGAAATTTTTGAAATACAGTTGGAGACTAGGGCGCTTTGGTATCCGGGCAATGGCCGCCAGATGAAGAATAGGAGAATGGAGAGAAACTATCTAGAGCGGGACGTTGCCGTGCTTGCGCGCCGGACGGGGGACGTTCTTGTCAGCGTAAAGGCGCAGGTTCCGAGTGATAGCACTGCGGGTTTCAGAAGGGAGGAGCACTGCGTCTATTAGTCCGCGTTCTGCCGCCTTGTAGGGGTTTAGCATGTGGTCTTCGTACTCGCGTTCAAAGGACTTGGCGAGCTCTTCGACGTCGAGGCCTTCTTCACGGGCCTTCTTGAGCTCCTTGCGGTAGATGAAGCCGATGGCGCCGGCGGCGCCCATGACCGCGATTTGGGCGGTCGGCCACGCGAGGTTGACGTCAGCACCAAGGCCCTTGGAGCCCATCACGCAATAAGCGCCGCCGTAGGCCTTGCGCATGGTGACAGTGATCTTTGGGACGGTGGCTTCGCCGTAGGCGTAGAGAAGCTTGGCGCCGCGGCGGAGGATGCCGTCGTGTTCTTGGGAGGCACCGGGCAGAAAACCCGGGACATCGACGAGCATGACGATGGGGATGTTGAAGGCGTCGCAGGCGCGGACGAAGCGCGCCGCCTTCTCGGAGGAGTCGATATCAAGGCAGCCAGCGAAGACCTGCGGCTGGTTGGCCACGAAACCGACGGTTTGGCCTTCGACGCGGCCGAAGGCTACGACGACGTTTTCGGCGCGTTCTGCCTGGATTTCGAGGAATTCGCCGTCGTCGGTGATGGCTTCGATGACGTGCTTGACGTCGTAGGGCTGGGTAGGGGAATCAGGGATGATCTCGTCGAGAATGAGGTCATCGGCGGTTTCATCGCCGAGTTCTTCATAGGGCTCAAAAGGTGCGCGCTGGCGGTTATTGGAGGGGAGATAGGTCAAAAGGTCGTGGACCCAGTCGAGGGCTTCTTCATCGGTGGCGGCGGTGAAATGGGAGTTACCGGCGGATTGCATGTGAGTGGAGGCGCCGCCGAGTTCCTCCTGGGTGATTTCTTCACCGGTGACGGTCTTGATGACGTCGGGGCCGGTGACGAACATCTTGGACTTTTCCTCGACCATAACGACGAAGTCAGTCAAGGCAGGGGAGTAGGCGTTGCCACCGGCACAAGCGCCCATGATGACGGAGATCTGTGGGACCACGCCGGAGGCCTTGACGTTTTGGTAGAAGGTGCGCGCGATCCAGTCGAGGGAGACTGCGCCATCTTGGATGCGGGCACCGGCACCTTCATAAAGGCCGATGAGCGGGCGGCCGGTGGTTACAGCAAGCTCCATGATTTTTACCATCTTCTCGCCATAAACCTCGCCGAGCGCGCCGCCGAAGACGGTGCCGTCTTGGGAGAAGATGCAGACCTCGCGGCCATCGATGGTTCCCCAGCCGGTAACGATTCCGTCGGTTAATGGTTTTTTCGCGCCCATGCCGAAATCGGAGGTGCGGTGCACGGCGAGCATATCGGTTTCGACGAATGAGCCTTCATCGAGCAGGTAGTCAAGGCGCTCGCGCGCCGTCAAACGGCCAGCGGCGTGGACTTTCTCGTAGGCCTTTTTGCTGAGCGGAGCGGCGGCTTGCTCGCGGCGTCGCTTAAGTTCGGCGATTTTTCCGGCAGTGGTGGCAGCTTGCTCATCCTCGAGGGAGGTCAAATGTGAGGAAATAGTCATGTTTTCAGAGTTTAAAGAATGCCCTCGTGGTTTTACACCTCGAAACACAGGTGATTTCCCTCACAAAACTAGTTTGTGCTGCTAAGTGATGTGGGGCAAAGAAAAGTGCCTAGCTTTCCTTCGTAGAAAAGCTAGGCACTTTACGGTTTGGGGCTGGGGGGATTTAGGCTGCGAGGCCGAAATCCATGAGGAAGAGCTCCACCTCGTAGACCTCTTCGGTGCGCGGTGCGCGGCCGGCGATGGAGTTGAATACGGAAATGATGTCATCCGTCGTGGCCGGTGTGGTGCCACGGTTGACGAGCTCCTCGGTGACGAGGGCTTCCATAGGGGTTGCGTCCAAGGCGTCAAGGCCCGTGCCGGTGGCGCTCTTGAATGTGGTTGCGAACGAGTTAATCAGTCCGTTGATGGTATTCATTGATGCTCACCTTCTTTCGATCTGGACAATGAATCTTCGGCCGCTAGGGGTAGGGAAAATAAATGTAGGTAAAAACAAAGAAACTAGCGGACGAGCTGATAAGCACTCGATGGTACGCTCGGTCCGCTAGTTTAGCAACCTTTAGTTCCGTGTTAGTTAACTTTTCGTTAACTTAACGCTTGAGGAACTTTGTTTTAAGTCCTGTCTTAATGCTTGCTGGAAAGACCCGGGAAGAGCTCAATTCCGAAGTAATTGTGAATCGAATCCTTAGCAATCCAAGAGATGGCAATCAGGATGATTACGCCCAAGACTGCGTAGACGGTCCAGCCCAAAACCTTCATCTGGGCGGAGGCCTCGGTGTCGCCGACGATGACGCCGTCGCTGTTGCGGATTGGGTCACCGGTCATACAACGCATGCCCAAGGCGAAAAGGAGCGGGATGCCAGCGCCGAAGGCTAGTGCCAAGCCGGCGACGCGGGTGATAGCGACGAGAATTTCCATTGCGGTCATGGCGATTCCTACTTTCCTTGGGAGACTTCGTGGGCGGAGCTGGAAGCGTCGTCGACGACGCCGTGTGCGCCATTCGCGGCGCCCGGAGCGTTGCCGGTGGCAACGCCGGCGGCAACCTTGTCGTGAGCCTGCATGGAGGAGTCAACAGACTCAGCGTCAGCGTCCCAGTCATCGTTGACGTTGGATGCATCCACTGGGTTGCGGCGAGCGCGCAGCAGGATTACGGCGACCATGGCGAGCAAAATGATGGCGTCGACGATGGCGCCAGTCAGGGTGTTGGTTGCACCGCTAACCAGGCGTGCAATCCACCAGGTGGCGAAGCCGACTGCAGCAGCGCAAGGCAGGGTGATTAGCCATGCGGAAACCATGCGCATTGCAACGCCCCAGCGGACCTGTGCGCCCTTCTTGCCCAGGCCGGTACCGAGGATGGAACCGGTGGAAACGTGGGTGGTAGACAGTGCCATGCCGCCAGCGGCGGAGGTGAGGATGATGGCTGCGGAAGAAGCCTCGGCGGCCATACCCTGTGGGGACTCGATTTCCACCAAGCCCTTGCCCAGGGTGCGGATGACGCGCCAGCCGCCAGACATGGTGCCGGCTGCGATTGCCACTGCACAGGCAATGATGACCCAGGTTGGGATGCGCTGATCGGCATTTGCCTCACCAGCTGCGACGAGGGCCAAGAAGATTACGCCCATGGTCTTCTGTGCGTCGCCTGCGCCGTGTGCCAGGGAAACTAGGCATGCGGTGACGATCTGGCCGTGGCGGAAGTGCTCGTTCTTTACGCGCTCCGGGATGGTGTTAGTAACCCAGTAGACCAGCGCGGTGCCGCAGGCCGAAACCATGGCGGCGATGAAAGGGGATGCGATTGCTGGGATGATGATTTTGCCGGCGATGGAAGACCATGCAACGCCGCCGCTGCCGAGGGCAGCAAAGGCTGCACCGATGAGGCCGCCGAAAAGGGCGTGGGAAGAAGAGGATGGCATTCCGAGGAGCCATGTAAATAGGTTCCAGAAGATGCCGCCAATGAGGCCGGTGAATACGACCATTAGGAGTGCTTCTCCATCGGTTGCGACAGAGAGATCGTAGGAATCAAGGTTGACGATGCCTTTTGCCACGGTTGCGGCAACATGAACGGAAAGAAAGGCGCCGAGCAGGTTGAGCAATGCGGAAATGGTGACTGCGGTAAATGGCTTTAGGGCGCCGGTGGCAATGGAGGTGGCCATTGCGTTAGCGGTGTCGTGGAAGCCGTTGGTGAAGTCAAAGGCAAGGGCAGTGACGATCACGATGGCCAAGATGATTAGTGTCGCTGTCACGGGCGCGACCCCTTTCCAAGGTTCTTCGGTTCTTCTCGAGCGAGGGAGCGTGGCGTGACGGCCGAGATCAAACTCGGCGACAGTGTCGCAACCGCGTTCCTAACTAACAACGGTATAGAGTAAACCCCTCATGGGATTGGGTCTAATCTCTCAATGGTTGCCATGACCTTGGGTTTTGCGCTTTATGTTCGGTATTTAAGTCATTAGATAGTCGGTCTTTGGTGAAGATTCCCGCTGTATACATATCGCGTTAACCTATTGTTTACCTAAGGCGGGGGAGTGCACCCCCGACTGATATTCATTTTCCGTTTAGGTCCTATTTATTCAGTCCTATTTATTCACTGGCTTATTGGTCCTCGATGGGCAGCCAAGCGTAGCCAAATGGCCCTAATTCCACCGGGCCCAGATCGACGGTGTCCGCGGTGAAGTTGTGCAGACACAGAAGGCCGCCCCGCTGGAACGCAAAGATGCCTGCTTCGCCCGTTTCAACCGCCTCGAAGGGGGCGCTTGCTAGCTCGGGGAAGGCCTTTCGCTGGGCAATGAGTTCGCGCACGGTATTGAGCAGCGATGTCGGATCCGTTTTTTGCTCTTCGACGTTGATCTTCGTGCCGCCCACGATTGGGCGGCGCGGGTGCGGGGCCGTGGTGAAGCCAGTGCCGTCGCCAGGGGCCCATTGCATAGGGGTGCGCACTGCGTCGCGGTCTGGAAGTGAAGGAGAATCCGCCATGCCGATTTCATCGCCGTAGTAGAAGAAAGGCGAACCCGGCATGGAAAGCAAAAGCGAGAAGAAAAGCTCAATCTTGCGCCGGTCATTTCCCAGAAGCGGAGCCAAGCGGCGGGCAATACCCACGTGGGCACGCATCTGCTCATCCGGAAGGTAATGGCGATACATTAGCTCGCGGCTGGCATTGTCGACCATTTCGAGCGTTAGCTCGTCATGGTTGCGCAGAAAGGTGCCCCACTGGCAGCCGGCAGGTAGCTCGGGGATTTCATCCATGATGGCGTAGAGGGGGGTGGCGTCGCCAAGCGCAAGTGCCTCATAGATACGCGGCATCAGGGGGAAGTTGAAGACCATGTGGACGCGATTGCCGGTGCCGAAGAACTCCATGGTTTCTTTCGGCGGCTGGTTGGCCTCGGCCACCATGACGGCCTCCGGATAGTTCTCATCCATGAAGGCACGTAGCTTCTCGACGAACGCGATGGTCTCCGGAAGGGATTCGCCTCCCTGGCCATCACGCTCATAGAGATAGGGGATGGCGTCCAAGCGGAAGCCGTCTAGGCCCTTGTCCATCCAGAAAGAAACGATGCGGAAGACTTCCTCGTGGACGGCAGGATTGTCATAGTTGAGATCCGGCTGGTGCGAGTAGAAGCGATGGAAGTAGTACTGCTCGCGCACCTCATCCCAGGCCCATGTGGAATCTTCGACGTCGGTGAAGATGATGCGGATTTCGGGATACCGGTTCGGATCGTCTCCCCACACGTAGTAATTGCCGTAAGGGCCCGAAGGATCGCGGCGGGACGCTTGAAACCATTCGTGCTCGGTCGAGGTGTGATTGAGAGCGAGGTCCGTCATTAAACGCATGCCGCGCTTGTGGGTCTCGGCTACGAGCTGCTCGAAGTCTTCCATTGTGCCGTAATCGGGGTGGATGGCGTAGTAATCGGCGATGTCGTAGCCGTCATCCTTCAAAGGGGAGGCATAGAAAGGCGAAAGCCAGAGACAATCGACGCCGAGCCACTGTAGATAGTCAAGCTTTTCGATGACGCCTTGGAGCGTGCCGACGCCTTGGCCGCCGCTGGGACCCGCGTCCTTAAAAGAGCCGACGAGGGCCTGGTAGAAGATGGCGTTTTCGTACCAATTCATGCGAGGTCCTTTCTTTTTGCGCGCCAGAGTAGATATTCAATGGTGCATAGGCCGCCGGCCAATAAACCGGGCCAGATGGCGGGAGAGACAGAGAAGAGATTGATTACTGCTTGGATTAAGACAAGGAAGGCAAAGAAGCCAACAAAGCCTAGAGCAGTGTCCCACAATAAAGCCCGACGCATTAGCTGACTTTGAGGTTGAACGCGGTTCCGTCGGACAATTGGATGGCGGTAGCGCCTTCCTTTAATGCGCGAACGCTGGCGTTGTATTCCGTGGCGCCATCAGTGCGCGCCGGGGAAAATTCAGCGACTTCGGGATTGCTAACCTCGGCATCGAGACCTGCGGACTCGGTGATGACGAGGACCTCATCGATTTTTAGGTCGAAGGTCTGACCAGATAGCTCCTTTGGGCTCAAGATGAGTGGGGCAGGCATGCCCACGGACTCAGCTTGGCTTGCTGCGACTTGCTCCTCCTCCGAAGGCGCGCACGCAGCGCTGGCTAGAGCTAGACAAGCAGAAAATACGGCAATCCCTAGGTTTTTAAGCATTAGGCCTTTACACCTCCGGCGGTGAGACCGGCGACGATGCGATGCTGGAAGATGAGCACCATGATGATGAGCGGGATAGTGACAAGCGCGCCGGCGGCCATGGTAGCGGCATAAGGGTATTCGAACGCGGAAGGGCCGGAGAAGCGGGCGATGGCCACGGTGACCGGCTCAGTGGAATCATTCGAGAGCTGGCGCGCCAACATGAACTCATTCCACGTGGTGATGAAAGCAATGATGGCGGTGGTAAACAGTGCCGGTGCCGCGAGCGGGAGCAGAACCAGGCGGAAAGCCTGGCTGCGGGAAGCGCCGTCGACGCGGGCGGCTTCCTCTAGCTCCCAGGGCAGCTGCCGGAAGAAGCTTAGCAAGGTATAAACCGTCAGCGGCAGCGCGAAGGAAATACTCGGGATGATCATCGCGCGGTAGGTGCCGATCCAGTCGAGGTTGCCAAACATCTGGAAAAGCGGGGTAACCAAGGCGATGGCGGGGAACATGGAAGCCGCCAGAATTATGCCGGTAACGATGCCCTTGCCGGGGAAGTTATAGCGCGCCAAAGCATAAGCAGTGAATACGCCTACTGCGACCGCGATGGCGGTGGTGGCCAGCGAAATGACCATGGAATTTCCGAGAGCGGCAAGGAAGTTATTGCCCTTATCAGTAGCCAGTGCATCCTGGAAATTCTCCAAGGTGACATGGGTAGGCCACGGCGTGGTGTCGAAAGTGTGGTCTTTATTGCGAAGCGCAGTAATGACCATCCAGTAGAAGGGCGCAAGCCCCCAGAACATGATGAAGATGATGCCTGCGTAGTGTCCGAACTTTTTCATTACTTGGCCGCCTTCCTATTCGCACCGCGCTTACTGCCAGAAACATCGGCCCCCAAGAAGCGAACCAGAATGAAGGCCACGACGAAGATGAGCAAGAAGATGAGAGTGGACAGCGCAGAAGCCGAGTTGAAGTTGCCTTGGCGCATATCCTCAACCACTAGCTGGGAGATAGTGGCAGTAGGGGCGTTGGAAGAAGCCGAAATCATGATGACAGGAAGGTCGTACATGCGCAGTGCGTCGAGCGTGCGGAACAAAATCGCAACCATCAGCGCCGGGCGCACCAGCGGCAGCGTGATCTTGAAAAAGGTTTGTACTCGGCTTGCGCCGTCGACGCGGGCTGCGTCGTAGACATCCCGCGGAATCATCTGCAGGCCTGCCAAGATAAGCAGGGCCATGAAAGGGGCAGTCTTCCACACATCAGCGATGATGACTGCCAGACGTGCGTAGAAAGGATCGGTGGTCCAAGCGATGTCGGTGCCGAGCAGGGAGTTAACGATGCCATCTGGTGCGAACATGAACTGCCACAGCTTTGCTGTAACGGCAGTAGGAATAGCCCACGGCACTAGGACTGCGGCGCGCACTAGGCCGCGGCCCTTGTACTCGCCATTCATGATGATGGCCATGAACATACCGAGGATGGTCTCAAGCAGGACGGTGACCACGGTGAAAAACAGCGTGATCTTCAGCGCCGGCCAGAAATCCGTGGCAATCACGCCCGGAGGACATTGCGCTATCTGCCCAGTGCCGGAAACACACCGGTTATTGATCCAGTACAGGTAGTTCTCAAGGCCTGCAAAGCCGCCTTCTTCAAAGATTCCCGTCTTGGGGTTGAGGTGGCGGTTTCCCTGGAAAGAAAGCCAGATGGCACGCAAGATTGGGTAACCGATGACGACGGCGAGCACAAGGAGAGCCGGCGCGATTAGGCCCGCGGCATGCAAATTCTGCTTGCGCTTCATGGCGGTGGGCGTTGTTACTGCCACGCTGGGGACGCCTTTCTGCTGGAGATTAACAGGTTGGGTAAGAGTCTAACTGGTGTGCCTGACATCAAAGACAATGCGGGGCGTGCGCGAGCACACAAGCTCACCCACGCCCCGCATGGCACCTCCTTCTTGAGCCTTCCTACAAGAAGAAAGGAGCTGCAAGGAGCTTAAAAATTTAGCCCTGGGAAGCAGCCTCGATGGCGGCCTTCATGTCCTTGGTTGCATCGTCCACGGACTTGTCAGCGGTCAAAGCTGCATAAGCGTTATCCTGCACGGCCTTGGAAATAGCGGTGTAGAACGGGGAAACCGGACGCGGCGCTGCGTTCTCGAGGGATTCCTTGAGAGCTGGCAGGTACGGGAACTGCTCAATGAGGGCTGGGTCATCGTAGACGGAAGCCAGAACCGGCGGGAAGGAAGCCTCAGCGAAGGACTTCTGGTTTTCCTCGTTGATGATGAACTTCATGAAGTCCAGCGCGGTGGCCTTCTTCTCAGAGTTGATGTTGATGCCGTTGTTGTAGCCACCCAGGGTGGAAACACCGACGCCGTCCTTGCCCACCAGCGGCTGGACTTCGAACTTCACGCCCGCATCTTCAGCGTTGGTGTACATATAAGGCCAGTTGATTGCGAAAGCAGATTTGCCCTCGGTGAAGGCCAGATTGGTCTCCTCCTCGGTAGCGGCGGTGGAGTCCTTGGAGATGACGCCGTCCTTATAAGCGTCGACAAGCGCCTGCAGGCCGGCCTTGGACTCTGCGGAATCCACGGAAGGAGCGCCATCATCAGAAAGAACGGAGCCGCCCCAGCCCTCCATGAAGCCGGCGGTGTTAACGGTCAGACCCTCGTACTGCTTGAGCTGGGTGGTCAGGCAGGAGGTGTCCTTCTTGAGCGCCTCACACGCGGACTTCAGATCAGCGAACTTCTCCGGAGCCTTGTCTGCCAAGTCGGTGTTACGGAACAGCAGCTGGCCGTTGGTGTTCTGCGGCAGTGCGTAGAGGGTGTCGTTGTAGGTTGCAGACTCAACGGTGGAATCCAGCAAACCATCGGTATCAACCTCAAGGTCATCGGTCAGCGGCGCGAGCCACTGGTTGGCTGCGAACTCTGCGGTCCAGACGACGTCGAGTGCCATGACGTCGTAGTCAGAGTTGCCTGCCTGCAGGGACTGAACCAAGGTGTCGCGCTGTGCGTCAGCCTCACCGGCCAGTTCCTTCAAGGTGACCTTTTCTTCTGGGTGCTCCTTGTTCCACTTTTCAATGATCGGCTGGATCTTGTCAGTGTCATTCTTACCCATCGCGAAGGTGATAGGGCCGCGGCCGTCGGCACCGTCTACGGAGCCCTGTGCGGCGGAATCGGATGAGCCTTCGTTGGAGGAGCAGCCTGCCAGAGCCAGCGCGAGAGCAGCGGTGGTTACGACGGCGCCCTTCTGGACGGTACGAAGTTGAGAGCGAAGTACGGACTTCTTCATGGGCAATAAACCTTTCGGAAAACTTCTTGTGCCTTAAAAATAAGTTACAGTGTCCACACTTCGTGGAATTTTTGACCTAATTCACTAGGTAGAAATGAGCCTTCCTGCAAAAGGCCTGCAGAAAAGGAAAAGTTGGGGGTGGCGATTACCCCCAACAACTCTTTGCAGTTTGGATTAGCGCTCGATGCGTTCGCCCGTTTCGGGGTCGAAATGGTGTGCATTTTTCGCATCAAAGGAGAGAAGAACTTCCTCGCCGCGCTGTGGAGTGCGGCCCTTGTCAGCGCGGGCCACGAAGCGCTGCTCGCCCACATTGATATAGACGAAGGACTCGGCGCCGAGTTCCTCGACGATGTCGACGGTGCCGGGGATGCCGACCGGGCCGTCGATGATGCGCATGTCTTCTGGGCGAATACCGATGCGGCCACCGTCGTGGTCAAAGATATTCATCGCAGGCGATCCGATGAAGCCAGCGACGAATTCGTTGACCGGGGCGTCGTAAAGCTCACGCGGGGACGCCACCTGCTGCAGGACGCCATCTTTGAGCACAGCAACGCGATCACCCATGGTCATCGCTTCAACTTGGTCGTGCGTGACATAAACCGTGGTGGTGCCGAGGCGTTGCTGCAGGCTGGCTAGCTCCGAACGGGTCTGCACACGCAGTTTGGCGTCAAGGTTGGACAAAGGCTCATCCATCAAAAAGACCTTTGGATTACGCACGATGGCACGGCCCATGGCCACACGCTGGCGCTGACCACCGGAGAGATCCTTCGGTTTGCGGTCCAGGTACTCGCTAAGGCCTAAGATATCGGCAGCTTCTTCTACCTTCTTCTTAATCTCATTCTTTGGCATCTTCGCCAGCTTTAGCGCGAAACCCATGTTCTCAGCCACGGTGAGGTGCGGATAAAGGGCGTAGTTCTGGAAGACCATTGCGATATCGCGATCGCCAGGTTCCAAACCGGTGACGTCTTTATCGTCGATCAAAATGCGGCCACTCGAGGTCGGCTCCAAACCTGCAAGCGAACGAAGCGTCGTGGACTTTCCGCAGCCTGAGGGGCCGACCAACACCAAGAATTCGCCGTCTGCGATTTCCAGGTCAAGGTCTTTGACCGTGGGGGCTGCGGCGTTGGGGTAGGTGATGTTGACCTTTTCAAAAGTGACCTTTGCCATGCGCCTACACTAGCACCCCCGCTAAATCACATATGCTGGTTGGCGCCATGAAAAAGCTTATTCCTCTCTTTGTCCCCCTTTTTGTTCTCCCCTTAGCCAGCTGCTCCGGCGCTGCTTCTGAGGACGTTGCCGCACCAATGACCACCGTCGCCGCATCCCAGACTTCTTCCGAATCCGCTCAAACTTCTGCCGCGCCGAGTAGCGAGCCGACGAAAGAATCGGAAAAGCCTTCCAGCTCTGCGACACCCGCACCGCGCGATACCACTTTCAAAAAGATCTTCGGTGAGCAGGCTGATGCCAACGGCGCGCGCGGCTATTTGGAAGAAAACGGCCACTTCGATCGCGCCCTTATGAAGGACAGTCTTTCTGCCGCGGGGCTTAACATCTCTGATTCTGAGGTCACTGAATATGGCCAGTGGGTTTGTGAATGGGTGGATCCTGAAATTCGCTACACCGCCGTCATGGAAGGCGATGGCCGCTCGCTGACGGGGGATAAGCGTTTTATCTACGACAAGCTCATTGTTGACACCGTGGAATGGCTGCCGGGCAACCGCGGCATGACCATCTCCCCGGAACAGGTGGAAAAGGCGCTGCCGCAGGCAGTCTTGACTAGCTGCTTGGATGAAAGGTCCGCGCAGGAAATCCTGCATAAGCCAAACTGGTTCTAGCCTTTGTTCTGTGTGTAAACATGCATGCGGCATAGTCGAGTACTCTCTTAGGGCATGACAGCTGCACTTGATATTGAACGCATTCGTACCGCGTTGGCGGATGACTTTGCTCTAGTTGAATATGTGGAGCAGACCGGCTCAACCAACACCGATCTTATGAAGGCTGAGAACGTTGCCGATGGCACGGTGTTGCTGACCAACGAGCAGGTTTCCGGTAAGGGCCGGTTAGGTCGGACCTGGGTAAGCCCTGCTGGTTCGCAGCTTATTCTTTCTGTTCTTATCCTTCCGGATTCCCTCGAGCACCTAGGCACCCTGCCACTGGCATCGGGCCTGGCCGTCACCGACACCGTCGAGGGCTCCGTTCTGAAGTGGCCGAACGACGTTCACATCAACGGCAATAAGCTCTGCGGCATCCTTGCCGAGGCTGGCCCCGTTGGTGCCGCCTTCAAGTCCGCGCCCAAGACCGAAGTCAGCAAGGCTGAGGTAAACAAGGCTGAGGTCGCCCCGAAAACGCAGGCCGCGCCGGCGCCTTCCGCGCGCGTGGTTGTGGGCATGGGCCTGAACGTCACGCTTACTCGAGAGCAGCTGCCTATCGAAAAGGCCACCTCGCTCATGCTGGAAGGTCGCGATACGGATCGCACGAAATTGGCGATTGCCCTGCTCAAGAACCTGCGTCGTCGCATCACCCAGTGGGAGAACCAAGACCCACAGCTCATGGCGGATTACCGTGCGGTGTGCTCATCGATCGGCCAGGAAGTTCGCCTTGAAGCGCCGACTGGCGACGTCGTGGGTGTCGTCGAGGGCATTGGCGACGACGGCCGCATCAACGTCGGCGGCGAATATTACTCGGCAGGTGATGTCACCCACCTGCGTCCCGTGCAGTAGTGACTCGTTGCTGCGCTGAGTGGAGTGGCGGGGCGCTTTAAAGCACAATTTGCCAAATAGGGCCCGCCGCAGAGCGTGGTAGGCATTCCTATTTGGCAAATTGCGTCTATTTAGGGGCACTGTCCGCTCATCGGACCGCCGCCTATTCCCTGGGAGACCTCACCGGCAATCGCCTCAGCGACAGTGCCGCCGATGGTGACGGTGTAGGAATCGCCGTTGGTGATTTCAGCCGCGGAATAGGCCACGTTGCTGAAGTCCTTCGCCGTCTCCGGCGGGTATCATGCACCCCTATGGGACTGATGAAGATGGGGCGCGGCGAAGTAGTCCGCGTGGATATGACAGCGCCGTTTCGCGCGCTGATCTTTCCTTTCCTTGAGCTCATCCTCATTACCGGCGTGGCATGGATGGGCATCGGCTGGGCGGATGTCCACGGCCTAGATAGAAACCTGCGTAACGGCATCGTTTTAATCTGGGCGCTGCTATCGCTGTGGCGTTTCGGTATGCCGCTGTACCGCGCGCGCCGGCGCCGCTTCATCGTTACTAACCTGCGCGTTATCGCCCGCGAGGGCGGTCACATTGATTCCATCCCGCTGCAGGATATTCGCGGTGCTAGGCGGCGCCGCGGTGGAATATCGCTGGCCATCCACGGTTATGAGCGGCCAATGTATTTCTCTTCCATCCCCAAGGCCAAGCGCGTGGAAGAAATTCTCAACGAGCAGGAGCTCTTCTAATTCTTAACCTCTGTGGTGTGCAGCTGGTGGTCCAGATCCTCAGGAGCCAGGTTGGCTTGCTCGAATTCCTGGGTAAGCGGCAGCCGCATTTCAAGATCGGTGCCGGGGCAGAGCTCGATGGTGGCTTCGTCAACGACGTAGTCCAGTACGTGCCCGCCGGAGCAACGCGCGGCGTCGATAAAGTGAACGTGGCAGCCTGGCACCGAGATTCCCTTTTCAAACACTGGGGTGCGGAAACCACCGATGATGCCCTCGACGTTTTCAAAGTACAGCTCCTTATCGCCGCCCACCGCCTGCGCCATGGGCGGGTAGGGCTTGGACTGTTTGACCACGGTGCGCGTGCGCACTGACTCGAAGCGCCCCGTTATCCGCACCGCGTACATGTAGTTGGCGGAAGGCTCGACTTCATCGACGAAGGCCGAAAGCTCTTCGCGGCGCATTCCGCGCGGTGCTTGCACTTTGATGCGGGGTACGAAATTGGTGGCCACCGCAAAGGGCGTTCCCTGGTCCAGGTCCGCGATGGTGGCAGTTCCGTCGCCGCGCAGCTGGTAACAGATGCCGTCGAGAATCAACATTTCGCCGTCGAGCGCATCGAAGGTACCGATGCCAAAGTTGCCCTTGCCGAGCAGCTCACCAATGGTCATTTCGCCGTCATAAATGCCGTCCAACAGAGCGGCCAGGAGGGAGTTCTGGAAGATGGTATGCCTGACGATCATAAGGTTAAGGCTAGTATTGGATGGGTGAGTCATACAGCAAAGCCCATCGTTACCGTTTATGGCGACGGCCAGCTCGCACGCATGATGCAGCCGGCTGCCGCCGAGCTCGACATCCACCTGCGCATTCTTGCCTCCTCGCAGGAGCAGTCCGCAGCGCAGGTCATTCCAGACGTGGTCTTGGGTGATTACCATGCCTACGAGACGCTGGTTTCTGCAGCCAAAGATGCCGATGCGCTGACCTTCGAGCACGAGCACGTGCCCACCGAGCACGTGCAAGCGCTTATCGACGCCGGCTATAACGTCCAGCCGCAGCCTTCCGCGCTCCTGTATGCCCAGGACAAACTCTTTATGCGCCAAAAGCTGGCGGAGCTGGGCGCACCGGTTCCGCGTTTTGCACAAATCGCCTCTGTTGAGGATGCGCGTAATTTTGCCGAGCTTGTAGAAGGCCGCGTTTGCTTGAAGGCGCGTCGCGGTGGATACGACGGCCACGGCGTGTGGTTCCCCGCTGCAGAGGAGCTGGATTCCCTGGTCGCTGAGCTTCTGGAAGCCGGCACGCCTTTGATGGCAGAGGAGAAGGTTAACCTCACCCGCGAGCTTTCGGTTCTAGTCGCCCGCCGTCCTTCCGGCGAGGTGAAGGCTTGGCCGATTGCCCAATCTGTGCAGCGTGATGGCATCTGCGCCGAGGCCTTCGCGCCCGCGCCGGGCCTGAGCCCAGAGCTGGCGCAGCGCGCCGCCGAGGTCGGCGAGCTCGTGGCCACGCAGCTAGGAGTGACTGGCGTGCTGGCAGTTGAACTTTTTGCTTACTCCGTCGCTGAAGTGGACAACTGGGGTAGCGCGGCCTCGGCTGCCGCAGCCTCCGCTGCTGGTTTCCCAAGCGATGGGGTAGTAGAAGATATTGCTGTAAATGAGCTCGCGATGCGTCCGCACAACACGGGTCACTGGACTCAGGACGGTTCCGTTACCTCTCAGTTCGAGCAGCACCTACGCGCAGTCTTGGATTTGCCGCTCGGTGAGACCACAGCGCTTGCTCCCGTCACCGCCATGGCTAACGTCCTTGGTGGCCCGGAAGATCCAGAAATGCCAATGCCGCAACGCGTACGTGCCGTGATGGAGCGTTACCCGCAGGCCAAGATTCACCTTTACGGCAAGGACTACCGCGCCGGCCGTAAGATTGGCCACGTCAACGTCGTGGGTGAGGACGTCGAACAAACCCGCCACATCGCGGCAGACGCTGCGCACTTCCTCGTGCACGCGGCCTGGCTCTAAAAGCTCTGCCTGCATAATTTTCCACAGATTCCCGCAACCTTCTTGCTGCCCCCAGTAACAACTATCTAGGAGAAGATATGGAACCACTCGTTGGCCTCATCATGGGTTCTGATTCAGATTGGCCTACCGTAAAACCTGCTGCCGAAGTCTTGGCGGAGTTCGGCGTGCCTTTCGAGGTGGGCGTCGTCAGTGCGCACCGCACCCCAGAAAAGATGCTCTCTTATGCCAAGGACGCGCATAAGCGTGGCCTGAAGGCCATCATCGCCTGCGCCGGCGGTGCTGCGCACCTGCCGGGCATGGTTGCTGCGGCGACTCCGCTTCCGGTCATCGGAATTCCGCGCGCGCTGAAGGACTTGGATGGCCTGGACTCCTTGCTGTCCATCGTGCAGATGCCCGGTGGCGTGCCGGTGGCGACCGTGTCTATCGGCGGCGCTAAGAACGCGGGCCTTCTTGCCGTTCGTATCCTCGGCGCAGGGGATCCTGAACTAACCGAGAAGATGGCGCAGTACCAAGAAAATATGGCCGCCGAGGTGGAGAAGAAGGACGCAAACTTGCGCGCCCAGCTGCTGGGGGAGTAGGCGATTTCCTGTAGCTACCGCCCTTAGGAGAACTGCCGGGCGGTGGAAACGCGGGGGATATAAGAGGTGGGAATCTTTACCCCGGTCGGTGTTGCGTTATGCGTAATCGCCTTGGTCAGGTGCTGGACTGCTAGCCGGCCCAACGCCGCCATGTCCTGGTCCACTACCGAGATCGGCACCGGTTGCAGGCGGAAGAGATTTAAGTCGTCGTAGCCCACCAACGCGATGTCTTCACCGATGGCCTTGCCGGCGTTATAGCAGGCGGCCAGCGCACCAGCCGTCATCATGGAATCACCCGCCACGATGGCGGTAACGCCCTTTTCAAAGAGCTCTAATGCTCCCACGTAGCCGTCCTTGCGGCGGAAGCCTCCTTGTACATAATGCGTGGAAAACTCGCTGCTTGCACCGCGGAAGACTTTCAGCCGCTGCCTGCCCGTAGAAGTTTGCTGCGGGCCTGGAATATAGCCGACCACGCGGTGACCCTTTTGACGCAGCTGCGTTAATGCCGCGAACATGCCCGGGCGCGGGTCCGAGGCAACGGCGGGGAAGGGCGGCAGCTCTCGGTCGATGAGCAGCAGTGGCCGGGATTTCGCGGCGTCTTTTAGCGCTGCTTCGGCGCCTTCAACCGGGACGGTGATGATGCCGTCTACCTGCCGCCATGTCAGTGCGTCGAGTGCTTTGGCTAAGTGCTCAGGTGACTCAGAGCAGGTGGTCATGATGGCGGCGATGCCAACGCGCTCGGCTTCGGCTTCAATCGCGGCAGCAATGAGTGCGAAATAAGGATCCGCCAGGTTCGGAATCACCACACCGATAGCATCCGAGCGTGAACCGCGCAGCGCACGTGCCTGCGCATTCGGGCGATAGCCTAGTTGCTCGGCCGCAGCCTTGACCTTTTGCGTGGTCGCCGGAGAAATCGCAGGGTGATTGGCCAGCGCGCGGGAGACGGTGGAGATAGAAACCCCCGTGGCTGCGGCGAGGTCCTTCAAGGTCGGTGTGGCCACGGAAGTCCTTTCTCAATTAGGCTTTTGCATTATGTTCGGCCCTAGCTTAGTCCCCCTTTTGGTCCTGGGAGCCCGCGTGCAAGGCGGCGCGCCTGGCCCCATGCTTGAGCGCAGGCTCGAGCATGCATTTCGTATTTGGAGGGGACAAGACATCATCGTCTCCGGTTATGGCGAGGCCGAAGTCATGGCCGAGTACTTGGTGGGCAGGGGAGTCCCGCGCGAGAAGATAATCGTCGAGCCACGTGCCACGAGCACTAATGAGAACCTCGAAAATGCCTATGCGATGAGCAAGCCGCCTTACTTCGATGTAGTCACCAGTGATTTCCATGCACTGCGTACTAAGCTGTGGTCGTGGCACCTCGGAATCCCGATTCGCGTGCATCCTGCTTTCACGCCATGGGCGCTAAAACCAGAAAACTATTTGCGTGAGGTCCTTGCCACTCCGCACTCCGCGGCACGGATTATGTGGCGCCGTTTATTACCAGT
The DNA here is from genome assembly GCF_001836185.1 of Corynebacterium sp. HMSC036D03. Lineage (NCBI taxonomy): Bacteria > Bacillati > Actinomycetota > Actinomycetes > Mycobacteriales > Corynebacteriaceae > Corynebacterium > Corynebacterium sp. HMSC036D03. The sequence goes on along the minus strand of NZ_KV827737.1, from coordinate 63,247 downwards.
CATCAGCGCTTTTGGGCGTTAGCAAATTCATTATGCAAGTTTATGCAAACGTTTGACTAGCGTTTGAGCAGCGTCTTAACCTAAGCCACGTAGTGAGTTACACACGGAAAAGGAAGGCCTTAGGTTATGACCGGTCAGGCACCTACTTACCGGATAGCGCATGGCGCATACGAGGCAGAAATTGCCAGCTTCGGCGGCGGTATTAAATCGCTGACTTTCGCCGCCGAGCCGCTGGTCGAGACCTATCAGGATCTCCCGCCCATGTGCGCCGGCGTAGTTCTTGCCCCGTGGCCTAACCGCACTGCAGATGGTCGTTTTAACTGGCGGGGGAGCGTTTACTGTCTGCCCGTCAACGAGCCTGAGCGCAACAACGCCATCCATGGCTTTGTATGCGACAAGGCTTGGGAATTAAAGCGCTACTGCGTGAACCAAGTTCAGCTCACCACCCAGATCGAGGCCCCTTGGCCGTGGCCCATTCAGCTCACCGCCACTTACAGCCTCGATCAAACTGGGCTTCACGCCCGCTTTGAGGCCCGCGCGGAGCAGGATTGCCCCTTCGCGTTTGGCCTTCATACCTATCTTTCTGCCCGCGGCGCGGCTGCCGACGCCTCAATTCTTAGTCTCGGCGTCACTGAACACCACCTTCTTGATACCCGGAACTTGCCCACGGGCGTGGTGGAAAGCGTCGTCGTCAAGCAGCAGCGTATCGCTGACGTGGCTTGGGATGATTGCTTCCGCGGACAGGGGCCCCTCACGGCGGATTACGTTTCCGCAGGCAAAGGCGTTCGCCTTGCAATGGGGCCGGGCCTTGACTGGGTACAGATGTATACCCCGGACAACTACCCCGGCCGCGGCCGTGCACTCGCAGTGGAACCCATGAGCGCTCCACCGAACGCACTGCGCAGTGGCATCGACCTTGCCGAAATTAACGCACATCAACCGATTGCCTACGAGCTCCGCTTGAGCGCAATCTAGTAAAGAAAGCTCTCCACATGGAACCTTCAGTATTGAGACTCGACGCAACCTGGGTGGACTACCTGCTCGTTGCCTTGTACTTCCTCTTCGTCCTGGGAATCGGCTGGGCTGCCAAAGCCCGCGTTTCCTCCTCCATCGACTTCTTCCTCTCCGGCCGCGGACTGCCCGCATGGGTGACCGGCCTGGCATTCGTCTCGGCGAACTTGGGCGCGGTGGAGATCATCGGTATGTCCGCGAACGGCGTGGAGTATGGCTTCCAGACCATGCACTATTTCTGGATCGGCGCTATCCCGGCCATGGTGTTCCTGGGCATCGTGATGATGCCGTTCTACTACGGCTCCAAGGTGCGTTCCGTGCCAGAGTTCATGCGCAAGCGCTTCGGTAGCGCGGCGCACCTGGTCAATGCCATTTCTTTCGCCGTAGCCCAGCTGCTTATCGCAGGCGTGAACCTGTACCTGCTGGCCACCATCGTCGAGGCTCTGCTGGGCTGGCCTATGTGGGTCGCGCTCGTTGTTGCCGGCATCATCGTCCTGTCCTACATCACCCTGGGCGGCTTGTCCGCTGCCATCTACAACGAGGTGCTGCAGTTCTTCGTCATCATCGCTGCGCTGGCACCGCTGACGATTATCGGCCTGAACCGCGTCGGCGGCTGGCAGGGGCTGAAGGATTCCGTGGCGAACGATTCCCACTTCCACACCTGGCCGGGCACTGATATATCCGGCTTCGAGAATCCGGTCTGGTCCGTCATCGGCATCGTCCTGGGCCTAGGCTTCGTCCTTTCCTTCGGTTACTGGACCACCAACTTTGTCGAGGTCCAGCGCGCCATGGCATCGGAGTCGATCTCTGCAGCGCGCAAGACGCCAATCATTGGTGCTTTCCCGAAGATGTTCGTGCCCTTCCTCGTGGTTATCCCGGGCATGGTTGCCTCCGTCTCCGTCGCTGACTTGATGGAAGAGACCGCCAAGCCAAACGACGCCATCCTGCTGCTGATGCGCGACCTGCTCCCGAACGGCCTTTTGGGCGTCGCAATTGCGGGCCTGCTCGCTTCCTTCATGGCCGGAATGGCCGCCAACATCTCGGCCTTTAACACCGTTATCTCTTATGACATTTGGCAGACCTACGTGGTTAAGGAGCGCGAGGATGGCTACTACCTGAAGTTCGGCCGCATCGCGACCGTCGTCGCCACCGGCGTGGCCGTCTTTACCGCACTTTTGGCCCAGAACTTCGGCAACGTCATGGACTACCTGCAGACGCTGTTCGGCTTCTTCAACGCTCCGCTGTTCGCCACCTTCATCCTGGGCATGTTCTGGAAGCGCATGACCCCGCACGCAGGTTGGTCCGGCCTCGTTGCAGGTACCGCATCTGCAATTACCTTCTGGTACATCGCAACCTTTACTGACGCAACGGCTTCCATCTTCAACCTGCCAGGCCAGGGCACCGCATTCGTGGCCGCCGGCGTGGCATTTACGGTAGATATCATCGTCTCCATCATCGTCACCATGTTTACTCAGCCGAAGCCGGACGAGGAGCTCGTGGGCTTTGTTTCTTCCGTTACGCCGAAGGACCACTTCGAGGATTACACCGAGAAGAACCTTCCGTGGTACAAGCAGACCGTTCCGCTCGGCGTCATCTGTTTGGTCATTGCAATCGGCCTGAACGTCATCTTTGCCTAAAGGAGCAACCATCATGACTCAAAAGACTTCTCCTCAGCATGCAGGCGCTTTCGATCTCCGCAACGTTATCGGTGCCCTGCTTGGCCTCTACGGCATCGTGCTTATCATCTGCTCCTTTGCCCTCGACCCAGGCGTAAACCCGGAAACCGGTATGGCGAAGGATTCTTCCGACAACCTCTGGGCGGGCATCGCCATGGCAGCCGTAGCAGCAGGTTTCATGCTGTGGGCTAAGCTGCGCCCCATCATCGTTGACCCTTCCAAGATCGACGAGTCGAAGCTGACGGAGGCCAAGTAATGGTAGAGATCACCAAGGCGACGCTTGCCGACGGCCGCGAAATCATCTACTTCGACGACACCCCACACACCGATCGCGTCCTAGAAGACAGCCGCGATCTGCCGCAGGTCACTCCGGCCTCAGAGATGCGCCGCGATCCGCTCACTGGTGACTGGGTGGCTTTTGCCGCTCACCGCATGAACCGCACGTTCATGCCGCCAGCCAACGAGAACCCGCTCGCCCCAACGCTGCCGGGCCAGCTGCCTACGGAGATTCCCTCGCCTTCTTATGACGTCGTTGTCTTCGAAAACCGCTTCCCGTCCTTTGCCATGGGCATGGAGGATTACGAGGAAGACGTAGACGAGATGGGCCTGGTCCCGCGCAAGCCTGCCAAGGCGCGCTGCGAGGTGGTCTGCTTTACTTCTGACCCGGAGCTGAGCTTCAAGGATCTCCCGGTCAGCCGCATCCGCACCGTGATCGAGGCGTGGGCACACCGCACCTCTGCGCTGTCTGCGCTGCCTGAGGTGGCCCAGGTTTTCCCTTTTGAAAACCGCGGCGCCGAAATCGGCGTGACCCTGCAGCACCCACACGGTCAGATCTATTCCTACCCGTTCCTCTCGCCGCGCATGCAGGCTATCGTGGCCAGCTCCCAGGCCTACGAGGGCGATCTTTTCCAGGACATCTTGGACAAGGAACGCGAGGCGGGAACGCGCATCATTGCCGAGACCGAGCACTTCACCGCGTTCGTCCCAGCTGCCGCGAAGTGGCCGCTGGAGGCCATGGTCATGCCAAACGAGTACGCGGCTGATTTCACCGAGCTTTCCAGCGCGCAGCGCGACGACCTCGCCGCCCTGCTCAAGAAGCTGTATACCGCTGTGGACCGTTTCTTCGACGGCGTGGAAAAGACCCCGTACATCGCTGGTTGGAACCTCGCGCCGGCCGACCCTACGCTGCGCGGGGACGTGCGCATGCACCTGCAGCTGTTTTCGCTGATGCGCTCGCCGAACCGCATGAAGTACCTCGCCGGCTCGGAGTCCGCGCAGGCAGTGTGGATCAATGACACGACCCCGGAGCGCATCGCCGCCCGTTTCAAGGAGGTCTGGGATGCTTAACTGGATTTCCACTCGCTCCGACGCCGCGCTTGCCGACGCCGCCACCCAACTGTTCCGCTCCAACTTCTCCGCGGAGCCTGCCGGAGTTTGGGCCGCGCCGGGCCGCGTGAACCTCATCGGCGAGCACGTCGACTATGCCGGCGGCGCCTCGATTCCTTTCGCGCTGGAGCAGAACACGGCCGTGGCCGTGGCTCCGCGTTCGGATGGGCTCGTGCGCATCGCCTCGGAGTTTGGCGGCCAAGTCCGCCGCGTGGACGTTTTTCTGGATGAGGTTGGCCCGGGTTGGGCCAACGGTACCCCGGATGCCTGGGCTGGTTACGTCGTGGGCTCGCTGTGGGCTGGCTTGGAAGATGGCAGCATTTCCTCCTGCACCGGCTTGGACATCGCGATTGTCTCTGACGTTCCGGTTGGCTCTGGCCTTTCTAGTTCCGCTGCTCTTGAATGCTCGGTGACCGTGGCTGCTTACGAGCTGGCTTCCGGAAAGGCTCCAGACGATGCCGCGCGTGCGCGTTTGGTGGCCAGCTGCATGCGCGCGGAGAACGAAGTCGTGGGTGCCTCGACGGGTGGCTTGGACCAGAACGCGAGCCTCTTCGGGCAAAAGGGCAAGGCCCTCGTCTTGGACTTCTCCACGGATGAGGTCCGCCGCGTGCCGTTTAACATCGCGGACCGCGACGTGGTGCTGCTGATTGCGGACACCAACGCCCCTCACTCTTTGAACGACGGCCAGTACGCTTCCCGCCGCGGCGTCATCGATGCGGTCCAGTCTGCATTGGCGGGCTCTGGGGCCCGCGGCGGAACTATCCGCGATATTCCCGATGCCGTTGCGGCCGCCACCCGGTGGGCAAGGGAAGCGGGGGAGGATGAGGGCGTCGTTAAGCGCCGCGTCGCCCACGTCGTGGAGGAGACCGCCCGCACCTTGGAAGCTGCCTCCGACTTGGAGGCCGGCAACCTTGACCGTTTCCGGGAGCTCATGCGCGATAGCCACATCTCGCTGCGCGACCAGTACGAGGTCACCACGCCGGAGCTGGACTGCGCGTTCGCGGCGGCCGGTGAGGTGGGCGCGCGTATGACTGGGGGCGGTTTCGGTGGCGCGGTGATTGTGCTGGTCAAGCGTGCCGATGTGGAGTCGACGGCGGAGGCAATCGCTGCTGCCGCGGCTGAGCGCGGCTTCCCGGCGCCGACCTTTCTTGTGGCCAGCCCTGGCGACGGCGCGCGCCGAATCGTCGGCTAAGCCCCCTACTGGCGGCTGGAAAAACTTTCTGGTCGCCTGTAATAAACGCGACGGTAGTGCAACTAACTAGGTGAACACCAACTTCCTAGTTAAGGAGTCATCATGAAAAAGACCCTAGTTGCTGCTACCGCTGCTTGCGCTATTTTGGCTGGTGGTGGCGCTGCAGTTGCTACCGGCTTCAATCCGTTCAGCGAGGATGCGAAGACCACCGCTGGCACCCAGCTGACCAGTACTGTTGACGGTCAGCTCAAGCCGGGCCAGGAGCTGCTTATTGCGGCAAACTGTCCGGGCACTCGCGCGAACCTGACCACGTCATGGGGTGCGACGACGGTGATGTCGCCGGCAGCTGACCTCGGCCAACTGGTGGGCTACGTTACCGCGCCGGACAACATCGGCCCCGGTCCTGCCGACGGCTATCACACCTACACCGTGACCTGCGATTCCGGTGAGACCGATACCTTCACCTTCGCGTCCGGCGGAAACGGCGGCCACTAGCGCCCTGTGCGGCCTGGCCTCCGCCTGGCCTCGCCTCTGGCCTCCGCGGCCCCGCGCGGCCTGGCCTCGCCTCTGGCCCTCTCCGCCTGGGGTTTCCGCACGTCCCAGACTGGTCTCATTGGTTGGCTCCCATTGGTTGGGTTTCTTTAGGGGGTAATGAAACCCAACGGGCCGTATTCGTCGCCAACGCTACTCGTAAAGGGACCATTAGAGGGAAACCCGTAGAGGGGGACCAACACGAAAGCGTCGAAAACATCCCCGCAAATGCAGTCTTTCCAACCAGCGCTAGTAGACGAGCCAAGCGAAGCCGTACCAGCTCAAACCGAAGCTAACGAGCCAGAGCCAGCAGAGGCAGATGGCAAGTTTTACCTATTTTCTTGGTGGAAAGCTGGCCTGTCAGCGTTTCTCCTTTTAATCGGATTTACTGATTTAGCGCGGCCCCAGGAACCAGTTTCTTCTTTATTATCCCGTCGGCGTGGTACCTGTTAATGTCCGTCATCTATCGCGATAAACTGCACAAACGCCGTTGGCTGTGGGGGGTGGGCGGTGGCGTTTGCCTGCCTGATCATCTTTTCGCGGCTAAGCCTAAAGCTTGGCCAGCGCCTTGGTGATGCCCTCCTGCAGCGTGGCCCGCGACTGCTTCATCGGATGCGCAATCGCACGCAGCCCCATGTACGCAATCTGGTCCGCCGCGCGGTTGAGCGGATCGCCCGCATGGCCAAGTACGCGGCGGATTTCCACCTCGCATTCGCCTTCGACGTCGTTCCAGGCCTGCTGGAAACGCGACCGCGCACCTGACGTTACGCCGCGCCACGTCCGCCGCGAGCGCACCGCCTTCGACTGCTTATTGCGTAACTGCTCCACTGCTTCGAGCGCCGCGACCGAGTCGCTTTCAATAATCGCTTTCTTTGCACCCACCTTGAGCAGGTACTTCAGCGCTAAGGTCAGCGACTCCAGCTCGAGCTCGTCAGTACCCGCCTTAGTCTCGCGGGTGCGCAGCCGGTAGTCGCCATTGCCCGCCACGAAGCACATGGAGCCCTTGAACACGGTGTCGGAGGAGGCGTCGGTAGCAATGCGCACCGTGGCGCCCTCCGGCCATGATGACGCCTGCGAGAAGTTTGGCCACCAATGTGCCTTCGGGGTCTCTACCTGCGTGGACTCTTTCTTCCGCGGCGCCTCGCCCAACTTCTTGGCCTTACGCGCGGTCAGGCCCGCTTCCTTGCGGCGCACAGAGCTCGCGCTTTTCGACGCCCTATTTTCCTCCGCAAAGCTGCCCGTCACTGTATAACCGCGCCGTTCCAGCGCCGACCGCAGCGCATTTTGCCGGCGCCCCGTGACAATCCAGACTCGGCCCTTCAGGTTCTTCGTGGCCTTCTCGAACTCGCGGATGGCAATCTCCACCACGTCGCCGCTCTTGGTCTGGCCCTTGCGTATGAACCGAGTCTGCCTGGTGTTTACTGCGATGACCCAGCCATCAACAGTACCGCCCGGCGCGGAGTCCCAGCGCTCGTCCCATAGTGCGATCGCTACATGGACCGGTGCGTTCACCATAGAGTCGGTGATCTTCCGAGTGCCATACGTACGGGACTGCGTGCCGGTGAGCGCGCTGAGTTCGAGCGGTTCCATCGTCTACTAGTAAACCATCTGCGTCCGACACCAAGCACAACGGACTTTTCAATCAGCCTCAAAGCGGCTCTTTAGTCCCAAAAGAACGGCGCTCCTCCTTGGTTGTTTGCGGCTGAAATGGCCTCATGATCATCATTCCGTTGGCTGCGGTGGGCGTCGACGCCGCGGGCATAGCCGCCTCCCTGGTCAAGACAGTGCTGATTCCGGTTAAAGAAAAAGTCGCGCACCAGTCTGTAATAATTCCGAGTCTGCTGCAACATACTCTATGTGAAGTATGTTGCAGCAGGCTCGTGGAGTTTTATTTGTCCGTCTTAACCTTGCCCGGCGCGCGAAGGCGGGAGTTCTCCCGGCATTTTCGCGCGCATTATCCTGTCGTCTTGGCGTTCTTAAGGCGTCGCGTGCCGCAGGAGTACGCTGAGGAGCTGGCTGCCGACGTCTTCGAGCGCGCCTGGGCCAACTTCGACACCCTGACAGGAGAGAACCCGCTGCCATGGCTCTATGGCATCGCACGCAACGTGATGCGCGAGTTCTATCGTTCGCGCCGCGAGTTCGAAAACCTCGACGACTTTGACGGAGTCCTTCCCGACGAATCCGCCGCCGTTGACTTGTCCCTCGACATCAACCGCGCCCTGCTGCAGCTTCCTTATGCCGAGCGCGAGATCCTCACTCTCTTCGCCTGGGAGGAGCTCACGCAGGCCGAGATCGCCGAGGTCCTCGGCATCACCCCTAACAACGTCCGCGTGCGCCTGCACCGCGCCCGCACCCACCTTTCCGAGCTCACCGGAGGCCACGATGACTGATCCGCTTTCCCAATTGCGCGCCGCAAATCCGGTGCCAGACGCTGCGCTTGACGACGCCGCCCTTACCCGCTCCGAGGCGGTCCTCAGCGGCATCGTCGATTCGGGGTCACGCACGCCGTGGACGGCCGTGGCCGCGGGCGTCGGTGTCTTAGCTTTGGTCGGCGGGGTCATCCCGTTTGTGAACCGCAGCGAGCCGGTCGCCGTGGCGGAGGTGCTCACGCACGCGGGCGCGGCTGCCGCCGCGCAGCCCGACGCCGCGGACAAGGGCGTGACCTCAAAGGAGTACCTCAAGCGCGTGGACACCGATGGCTCGTCTACTGTCACGACCGAGTATTCGGTGGGCGTCGACGGCACCGTGAACATCTCCTCCCAAGGCGAGCTGCCAGGGTTCGACCCGCAGCCGGCCATCCCCGCAGAAGACCTCATGGCGGCCACCGACCGCGCTGGGCTAGAAGCTCTTGCGGATCGTTTCCCCAACCGCGCCCTCGGCGCGCTGCAGCTGCTGCTGCAGCCGGGTTTGAGCAGCGAGCAGCAGAAGATTGTCTACGACATCCTGGCCGCCACCGACGGCAACGACCTGGCTTCGACCTCGCAGGGCTCCGACGACGGCGTGGGGGAGGACGGACTCATCAGCGTCATTCGCGACGCTGACCACATCAGCTTCTCCATCCTTCCAGCAACCGGTCAGCTGGTCCGCGTGGTCGGTCTGGTCGGCCCCAACGTGACCACCACCGTGGAGGCCACAGCCATCTTGGGCTGCGTGTCCGTCACCGGCCTGGAAGGCCCCGACAGCATTTCGCTGGCCTGCGGTGATAACAACTACCTGGTCAATGACCTCAAGTGGTCCAACTGGGGCGCCGATGAGGCCACGGCTGAGGGTACGGCCGTGGAAAACGACTGCGACCCCTTCTGTGCGGAGGGCAAGTTTAAGCAGACGCCGGTGCGGGTGGTCGTCGACAAGCGTGAAGCGTGTGGCTACAACGCCAAGGTGTACTCGCGCATCCGTGTCATCTACCCGGACCACGAAGAGGTCGAGGAGATTGGCTGCGCGTAGCGGCTAGGTCAGCTGGCGGAGCGTGAACTGCCCGTACATGTCACCGAGCTCCTCGGCGGTGTACGGGCCATCGGGGCTAAACCACGTGGCCACGCCGATGCCCATGTCGATGAGCGCCCAGCAGGCAATCTTGAGGTTCTCGGCTTGGAAGCTGCCCTCGTCGACGACGTTCATCCAACGCGCCACATAGTCGCGGCGCAGCTGCAGGACCACGGACTTGTGGGGGTCTTCGAGGTTGTTGAGCTCGTTGTTGACCACGCGGACGCGCTTGGCGTGGGTGGCGTGGAAGATGACGTGTGCGCGCATCGTGGCGAGGATTTTTTCCTCGGAACCCGTGACCCCGGCGAGCGCCGCGGCGTTGGCACGAAGGAGTTCCTCCATGGCGGAGACGGTGACCTCGGCGAGCAGCTCTTGCTTGGACTTGTAGTGGTTGTAGAGGCTCGATGCCCGCATGCCCACTGCCTTTGCGATGTCTTCCATGCCGGTGCCGTGGAAGCCGCGCTGGTCAAAGAGGTCAAGGGCGGCGGTGGCGATTTGGTCGCGGCGCTTCTGGTTAGCCATGGTGGTGTGCCTTTCGCTGGGTACGTTCTCTTGACAGGCGGTGAGGCGTGTATCACAATAGCAGACTAATAGTGATTCGTTTCGGAGGCCCGCAATGTCCAATAATCTCTTTGATTCTACAACTGACTTTCTCGGCGCGTTCGACGGCATCAGTGCCCAAGACGCCGAGATCTGGGCACGTGCTCGCTCGTTTCGTGAAGATTGCCTTCCGGTTATCAATGAGCATTGGGAGAAAAGCGAATACCCCCTCGAACTTGTGCGCCGCTTAGGCGAGCTCGACCTCATGACGGACGGCCTTGACGTTCCTGGCCACGAGTCCATGACCTCACTCGGCGCGGGTTTGGCGCTCATGGAGGTCACGCGTGCCGACGCCTCGATGGGCACTGTCGTTGCCGTGCAGGCCGGCCTGGCTATGCGCTCCATCGCGATGCTTGGCTCGGAGGAACAGCGCTCCCGCTACCTGCCGGCGATGGCATCGTGTTCGCTGCTCGGCGCGTTTGGTCTGACGGAACCGTTGCACGGTTCTGACTCCATTGCACTGGAGACCACCGCGGTCTGCGACGGCGATTCCTGGGTTCTCAACGGCGAAAAGAAATGGATCGGCAACGGTGCTTCCGGTGGCGTGACCGTGATTTACGCCCGTATGGAGGACGGAAACGTGGGTGGCTTCATCGTTCCGCAGGACGCGCCGGGCTACTCGGCCACGGTGATTACCGGCAAGCTGTCACTGCGCGCTATCCACCAGGCGCACATCGTCTTGGAGGATTGCCGCATTCCTGCCTCCAACCGGTTGCCCGGCTGCCAAACGTTTAAGGACGTCTCCCGCGTGCTGACTGCAACGCGCATCGGCGTCTCGTGGATGGCGTTGGGCTCGGCCGTGGCTTGCTATGAAACCGCGCGCAACTACGTCATGGAGCGCGTCCAGTTCGGCCGTGAGCTGGCAAAAGCGCAGATCATCCAGCAGCGCTTGGCCAACATGGTGCTGGACCTCAACCAGATGATGCTGACCTGCCGCGAGGTTGCCGCCCGCGAGGAGGCCGGCACGCTCACCCCGCCGCAGGCTTCCGCGGCGAAGCTGCACAACACCCGCGCTGCGCGACGCATTGCTTCCGACGCCCGCGACATGCTCGGCGGCGTGGGCATCCTGCTAGAAAACGACATCGCGCGCCACTTTGCCGACATCGAGGCCATGCACACCTACGAGGGAACCGACACCGTGCAGAGCCTCATCATGGGCAAGGTCATTACGGGTTTCTCGGCCTACAAGTAGCAGCCTGCCCGCGCCCCGCTTGGCGCGCGTTCCACCCCTCACCGGGTTTGGTCCCATTGGTTGGGTCTCATTAGGGGGTAAAGAAACCCTTAGGAGGCATTGCGCGGGAGTCGGTTCTCGTAAAACTACCCAACCAATGGGACCACTAGAGGAGGACCAAACCGCGGCAGCTGAAACCGCCCATTCGCCAGCAAGAGGCCAGCCGCTGAGGCGCCAGCCGGCAGACAGCCTCGAAAGTGCCAACTCCCCCTAGGAAACACTTTCCCTAGCTGCGCAAATGCAGAGTTATCCACAGGTAAAAATTGACTCTAGACACGGGCGCACGCGCTTGGCGAACATTGTTGTATGACTCAAACACAACGACTCATTCACTTACGTCCACTGTCCAACGATCACCACGTGTGGGAGCAAATAGCCAATGGCGAGCTTCTGCGAATAGCGCCCTGGGTCGCAACCCCGCGGGATTACTTCGAGCAATTACCCACTTACGAACGCCAGCGCCTCAAAGTGATTGCCGCGGGCAAAAGCGTGCACAAAGCCATCATGATAGGAAAGTCAGCAGCCAGGCTATGGGGCCTTTGGGTCCTCCCGCCTTTCGACGAAAAGATTGAAATGGCCAGGCAGTCCAAATCTCTGCCAGTAAAGACGAAGATTCCAGCCGATTACGAATACCGCAAGACGCACCTGCCAGACAACATGATTTCCAAGCAGCTCGGCACCCGTTGCACAACTGTGGCACGAGCGTGCATCGACATCGCAAGGCACCATTCCTTCGAAGAGGGACTCGTTGCCATGGATTCGGCGCTCGCGAAGGAACTCACCACGAAGGACGAGCTGCGCCGCACGCTGATCGCCATGGGTCGCGTGCACGGTGCCCCGCAGGCGCGGAAGGCGATTGAGCACGCCATCGCGCATTCGGAATCGCCTTTCGAGTCCTACTTTCGAGGCATCGCCATCGCGGAGAAGCTGGGAGAGAAGGTGGTTGCGCAGTACTTCATTCCGCCGAACTTCCGCGCAGACACATGCATTGACGACGCCGTCGTGATCGAGATCGACGGTGCCGTCAAATACGACGGCTCGTCGTTTGGCAAGAGTGCCGAGCAAACAATCGTGGAGGAGCGACGACGCGAGAAGCTGATTCAGAACCGTGGCTTCATCGTGCTGCGATACAGCCCACGGGAGCTGCTCACGGAGAGAGCCCGTGTCGTGCGGGAGGTGCGCCAGGCGCTGGAAGCTGCCCAACAGCGAGGATGGTCCCAGTCTACTGGTCCCTTTACGAGTAAGAAGGCCGGCTAAAACCCGCTAGGTGGTCCCTTTACCCCGTAAAGGGACCCAACCTATGGGACCAATCCGAAAGAAATGGTTGGGACGGGCCCCGGCTGACCAGCGGCCCGACCGGTGGGGGACAGGTCCGCGGGCTAGTTGTGCAGCGGCTTACGCGTCGCCGCCATGTGCTTGGCGCGCTCGACGTTAGCGGGCAGTAACACCAGCGGCACGTCGAATTCCACCTCACGGTCGGCGAACTGGTTAAAGCTCAGCGAGCCCTCACCGGTGTACATCTGCGCCAACTTTGCTGCGATGACGTGGTCGTTTTCAGTGGCATTCTCCAGGGGCCACTCGCGGTCGAGGGCAGGGCCGGAGTAAAGGTCAATCGCGTCATCGGCAGGCGGGGCGTAGCCCTCGATGAGGGACTGCGCCTCAGCAATCGCGCGAGCGAGCACGTGATCCGGCGACATCAACACGACGTCGTCTGCCGCGAGGAAGCCCTGTTCCTTGGCCACGAAAGCGTTGGGGAAGGGCTTGGTCGAGGTGATGAAGTCGAAGGCTTTCTGGTGGTAGTCCGCCACGCCAGCTGTGCGGAGACGCTCCAGTGCGGAAATCGTGCCCGACCAGCCCGGATAGAGACCCACATTGAGCTCTGGGAAAGCCAGCTGGCTATCAGCGTGGGCTACGATTCGGTCGCAGGAAAGTGCCAGTTCTAAGCCGCCGCCCAGGGCGACACCGCGTACCGCTGCGACCACGGGAACCGGCGCGAACTTCAGCTGGCGCAGCGTGTTTGAACCGTCCGCAATGAGCTCCTCAACGCGCTCCGCCGAGCCCGACTCGCCCGCTGCAGCAATCGACGCCAAGTCCGCGCCCGCGCAGAACACCGGCGCATCATTGCCCACGACCAGCGCCTGCAAGCCGTGTTCGTCTACCGCAGAGACCGCAGCACGAATGACCTCAAGAGCGGTGGTCGGCAATGAGTTCATCGGGGTATGGAAATCCACGATGCCGATTCGTCCCGCTTCGGTTTCTAAAGCATGCACCGCGCCGGCGGGCAACGACACTACGGTCTCGAGCGCCAGCGAACGCAGACTCTCGACGCCCTCGCGGGCAGGCAGTGGCTGCAGCTTGCCGTCAGCGCTAAGCACCTGACCGTCAGCAAAGAATCCACCGGCTTTGGCTGCCGCGTCTACCAACGCCGGCACGTCGTCACCGTAGGCGGAGGCAACCCACTCGATGCCGATGGCGTCGGCAAGCGCGAAGATGCCCTTCTTCCAGCCGAAGCCGAGGGTGAGGCCGTCGTCGATAAGCCCGACGTGCGCGGCGATTTCCGGCGCTACCTCGCAGCAATAGCGCAGCGTATCGAGGAAAACCGCGCGGGCAAAGCGGCCGCCCGGCGAATCTGTGTCCATGACCTCGCGCGGATCCTTGAGCCCTATGACTGGGTCGTCCGGCTGGGTGCGTGCCACGTACTCATAGTCGGAGTTGATGACCTCGTTGCGCCCGCGGTAGAAGCCGCCTTCGCCAGTGCGCCCGGTCAAACCGCGCTCGACCAGACCCGCGATGAAAGCATCCTCGCCGAGCGGAACCTTCAACATCGGGTCGTCGGCAGGCAGTGCGGTTTCTAATGAGTTCCAGATGGGCCCCACTAACTGCAGGCCGATGTAGTCGAGTAGCCCGAAGATGCCGGTGCGGGGGATGCCGAAGGCGCGGCCGAAGGAGGCGTCGGCAAGCTCGTAGCTCACGCCATTCTCGCGCGCACGGGCGACGCCGGCTGCCATCCAATAGCAACCCACACGGTTGGCAATAAAGCCCGGGGTATCGCGGCACTCGAGCGCAATCTTGCCCAGGGTTTGTTCGATAGTCGAGCGCAGCGTGGCCTCGGTCTCACCGGAAGCGATGAGCTCGACCAAGCGCATGACCTTGGGCGGATTGAAAAAGTGGGTGATGGCGAAGCGCTCCTGGCGTGCGACCGGAACGCCGTCCTTGAGGCGAGCGAGCGGGAGGGTGGAAGTATTCGAGCTGAGAATCGCTGAAGGCTTCAGATGCGGCTCGATGGCTTGGTACAAGGAGTGCTTGGCTCCCAGGTCCTCGAAGATAGCCTCGATGATCCAATCGCGGTCTTCTAACAACGCATAGTCGGCGGAAGCGCGCACGCGTTCGGTGTCTTGGGGGAGATAAAAGCCGCGGCGCTTCAACTGTATATCGACGCCTTTCTGCGCGGACTCGGCGTTTTGATCGAGCAGGACGACGTCGAGGCCTGCCGACGCACACAGCGCCGCGATGCCCGAGCCCATGGAACCCGCGCCGATGACGGCAACCTTTGTGATTGACATTTACTTTGCTCCTTCGTTCTCTATGATCAGCGCGATGCCTTGCCCGCCGCCGATACACATGGTGACCAGGCCATATCGCTTTTCTAGGCGGCGCAGCGCATAAGCCAAGCGGGTGACAAGTATGACGCCGGTGGCGCCAACCGGGTGGCCGTGGGCGACGGCACCGCCGTAGATGTTCGTTATAGCCGGGGCGAAACCAAGCTCGTCCTGCACCGCGATGGCCTGGGCAGCAAAGGCTTCGTTGGACTCGATGAGGTCGATATCGTCCAGCTTCAGACCGGCCTTTTTCAGGGCTTTTGGCACCGCGGCGATGGGGCCTAAGCCCATGCGGGTGGGGTCGACGCCTGCGATGGACCAGCTGACGATCTTCGCCAGAGGCTTTAGTGAACGCGCCGCCAGCTCCTCTTGGCCTGCGAGCAAGACTGCGGCCGCGCCGTCGTTAATGCCGGAGGCATTGCCTGCGGTTACGGTTCCGTCCTTGGCAAAGGCCGGCTTGAGACGCGCCAGCTTGTCGACGCTCGTTTCCCTCACGTGTTCATCAAAATCCAGGTCGCCTACGGGGACCAGTTCCTCGGCTTGGATGTTTTCTGCTTGCGCCGCCGCGGCGCGGCTCTGCGATTCGGCGGCGAACTCGTCCTGGCGCTCGCGGCTAATACTGTAGTCACGGGCAATATTTTCTGCCGTTACGCCCATGTGGCCTGTCCCGAAAGGACAGGACAGCGCGCCGGTGAGCCAGTCGTAGAGTTTGCCGTCACCCATCTTCTTGCCGCTGCGCATTCCGTCGACGGAATAGGGTGCCTGGCTCATGGACTCGACGCCGGCGACTAGGGCGGTGGTGCCGTCACCAGCTTGCAGAAGCTGGGCCGCGGAGATAATTGCCTGGACACCTGAGCCGCACAAACGGTTGACTCCGAGCGCGGTTGAGGAGTCCGGCATTCCGACGCCGAGGGCTATTTTGCGGCCGATGTAGAGATCGCTCGGAACTACCGGCAGGACGTTGGAAGCCACTGTCGTATCGATGTCTGCGGCCGGAATTCCCGAACGGTCAATCGCTTCGCGGGAAGCGAGCGTGCCGAGTTCCGTCAGTGATAGACGAGAGAGACTGCCACCGAATTTACCGATGGGCAAGCGTGCCGCGCTGGCGATGTAGACGTTCTTGGTCATGTGTAGCCCCTAGGAATACGAATCACTATTAGTTAAAGGTGAATCCTAGGTCACAATTTTGGATTGTGCAATGGTGCATCGGAAATAAAGTTGGTGGGCTGGGGTAGAGGGGGTACCTGCCCATAAGGCTGTGAACTGCAGATTTAGAGTGAATGACCGTTTTTCTTTCCAAATTGTTCAACAACGCCTTAAGATGATGTGCATCACATAACGGTGCGACCCGCGTCACGAAAGGACAGCCTAGTGAGTGCTGAAACAGCTGTAGCCGTCAAAAACCCGCCCAAGGGTATTGGTGCCATGGCCGGCGCCATGTTCCTCATGGCCACTTCCTCCATCGGTCCAGGCTTTTTGACCCAGACCTCCGTCTTTACCGTCCAGATGGGCGCGGCCTTCGCCTTCGCCATTTTGTTGAGCATCGTCGTGGATATCGCGATTCAGCTCAACGTGTGGCGTGTCTTGTGCGTCTCCGGCATGCGTGCCAACGAACTGGGCAACACCGTTCTGCCAGGCCTCGGCTGGTTCCTTGCGGTGCTCGTCTTCTTGGGCGGCATCGTCTTCAATATCGGCAACATCGCCGGCACGGGTCTTGGCCTTAACGCGATGCTTGGCATCGATGCCCGAATCGGCGGCGTCATCGCAGCGGCGATTGCCGTCTTCGTCTTCCTGTCCAAGCGCGCCGGCATCGCGCTTGACCGCTTGGTGGCTGCCCTCGGCGCCATCATGATTCTGCTCATGCTCTACGTTGCCATCGTCTCCCAGCCACCAGTAGGCGAGGCGCTCAAAAACACTGTGATGCCAGAAGAGATTGACTTCTTCGTCATCACCACGCTGATCGGCGGTACAGTCGGCGGCTACATCACCTTCGCCGGTGCACACCGCCTCATCGACAGTGGAATGTCTGGTAGCGAGCACATCAAGAACATCACCACTACCTCCGTCATGGGCGTCATCATCACCGGCATCATGCGTGTGCTGCTCTTCCTGGCGGTCCTCGGCGTCGTCAGTACTGGCGTAGCACTGTCTGAGGACAACACCGCGGCAGATGCGTTCCGTCAGGCGGCCGGCGAGTTCGGCCTGCGTGCCTTCGGCGTGGTGCTCTTTGCGGCAGGCCTGTCCTCGGTCATCGGTGCGTCCTATACCTCGATCTCCTTCGTGACCACACAGAAGGTTGCCCCACGTACCCGCAACTTCCTGACCGTTGGTTTCATTGCGGTCTGCACCTTGCTTTTCCTGCTTCTAAACTCCGCTCCGCAGAAGCTGCTGATTTTCGCCGGCGCATTCAACGGCATCATCTTGCCTATCGCGTTTGCGATGGTGATGTGGGTTGCTTACCGACGCCGCGACCTCCTCGGCGATTCCAAGTACCCCACCTGGTTGCTGGTGCTGGGCACCTTGGCCCTGCTCCTAGAGTTCTACATCGGTTTCAACTCTTTCTCCGGAATCATGAAGCTCTGGGCTTAGGGGCCATAGCCGATGTCTTACACAGCGCACCCTTCCTCGATGCAGCCTGCTAACGTACGGGCGCATGCACGGCAGAATCACATGGTGACCACGGCAGGCTTCGCTGACGGCTTCATGCAGGCGAACCTGCTCGCCGTGCCACAGGAAAACGCATTCGACTTCCTGCTGTTTGCCCAACGTAATCCGAAGGCGTGCCCGATTGTGGGCGTATTGGAGGCAGGCCAATACAGCTCGGAACTGCTCGCCGGTGGCGACATCCGCACTGACATTCCGGGCTACCGCATCTTCCGCGACGGTGAGCTGACCGATTCTGTGGAAGACGCCACCGAGTTCTGGACTGAGGACATGGTTGCGTTTCTCATCGGCTGCTCGTTCACTTTTGAGTCAGCGCTGCAGGAAAATGGCATCACGCTGGCCCATATCGAGCAAAGGCGCAACGTCGCGATGTACCGCACGAACATCGCGACTGTGCCGGCAGGCATTTTCAGCGGACCGCTGGTGGTCTCCATGCGGCCGATTCCCGCAGATCAGGTTGCCGACGCCGTGCGCATTACCTCGCGTTACCCGTCGGTGCACGGGGCGCCGGTGCATGTGGGCAACCCTGAGGCTATTGGCATTGAGGATCTTTCGCGGCCTGACTTCGGCGACGCCGTGGACATCCCAGAGTCACATCCCGGTGTTCTGGGCATGCGGCGTGACACCACAAGCAGTGGTGATGAACTCGAAGCCGCGCTTGGCGATTACCCACCAGCCCGGCAAGATGCTCGTCACCGACGCGCGTGACGTGGACTACCAGGTGCCTTAAGCCCGGTCTGCGGCTGCGCTTGCGGCTTCCTCCGCAACTGCTACGACCGGCCGCGCGGTTTGGTTCCATTGGTTGGGTTTCATTGGTTGGGTTTCTTTACGAGTGGCCGGTGCCGGAAAACTCGGCTTACTGGTCCCTTTACCCCACAAAGGGACCCAACCTATGGGACCAAACCGCAATGGGGGCAGGGAAGCCGCCCCGCCAAGCCACCCCAAGCTAGATGACCGCGAGCATCTTCTCGCAGGTGCGCAGCAGGCTGTCGTGCAAGAGCGCGGCAGCTTCTTCGCGTTTTCCTTCGGCAACGAGCTGGGACAAGCGAATGTTTCCCTCAATGTGCTCAGCATGCAAGGTGGGGTAACGCGGGATGACGAGCAAGAAGCTCAGCCGCATCCGTGCGAGCAGGTTGTTCATCTGCTCGTTAAGCGTCGGGGATTTAAGCGACGCCACCAGCGTGCGGTGAAAACGCTGGTTGATGTTGGATACTTCTTGGTCCTCACCGCGTTCCTGCGCGGCGCGAGCAGAAGTGACAAGCTCAATCAACGCTGCTGGGTCGGCGAATTCGCCCCACAGCACACCGGAGGGCTCGATAGCGGCACGTGCGATGAACAGGTCACGCACGTAATCGGCATCCGGCGTCGCAATGAAGACGCCTCGGTTAGGGATGCGCTCCACGAGGCGCTGCGCAGCGAGCTCGGTGAAGGCCTCGCGGAGAGTATTGCGGGAACAAGAGAAGCGCTCAGCGGCTTTCACCTCGCTGAGCTGTTGGCCAGGCATGAACTCGCCGGCCGAGATGCCATCGCGAATTTTCGACGCCACGGACTGAGAAAGCATGCCAGACAGCTTAACTCATTGGGCGCGGAGGCCGCTCGAAAAAGAAGGTCACGGCCACTAGTCGATAGTCGCGATAACCTTCGACGGATCCAAGCGGTCGCCTTCCTTGGCCAACAGCTTGATGGTGCCGCCGCGTGGAGCCTTTACAACAGATTCCATCTTCATAGCCTCGATGGTGGCGATGTCATCGCCTTCTTCGACGGTGTCGCCGTCGGCAACGTTCCAGGCCACGAGGTTGGCGTCGTAAGGCGCGGTGACAGCACCCTCCGTGCTGTCGCCCTCACCGGCAGATTCTGCGTTGCCTGCCGCGCCAGATGGTGCAGCGCCGGCAGCCACACCGGAAAGCAGACGCTCTGGCAGACCAACGCTAACCAGCTTGCCGTCGATTTCGATGGCCACCTGGGTGCGCTTGGCATAGATGGCTTCCACCGGCGCGATGTGGCTCGTAGCCTCTGCAGAAGGGCGGTAGTTGTGGTCCAACCAGTCGGTGTAGATACCGGCTTGTGCCTCAGCATCGCCGTGATCGGCCAAGACCTGGGAGGAGACCATGTCGCGGTGGAAAGGCAGGACGGTGCGCACGCCTTCGATATCGAACTCCTCGAGCGCGTGCTTTGCACGAGCCAGGGCGATCTCACGAGTTGGGCCCCACACCAGCAGCTTGGCAATCAGTGAGTCGTAGTATGGCGGCACGATGGAGCCGGAGCGTACGCCGGCGTCAACGCGAATGCCAGGGCCCGTCGGCGGCTCAAAGCGCACGATGGTGCCAGGGCATGGCGCAAAGCCGTTCAGGATGTCCTCGGCGTTGATGCGGAATTCGAAAGCGTGGCCGGTGGATTCCGGATCAGTCGAGATGGAAAGTGGCTCACCCGCTGCGATGCGGAACTGCTCGGCAATGATGTCGACGCCGGTGACCACCTCAGTGACCGGGTGCTCAACCTGCACACGGGTGTTGACCTCGAGGAAGGAGATGGTGCCGTCCTCAGAAACGATGTACTCCACGGTTCCAGCGCCGGTGTAACCCACCTTGGCGCAGATGGCGCGTGCGCCTTCGTGGATGCCCTTGCGCTGTTCGTCACTAAGCGCTGGGGCAGGGGCTTCCTCGATGAGCTTCTGGAAGCGGCGCTGCGTGGAGCAATCGCGGGTGCCAAGCACGGCGACGTTGCCGTGGGTATCGGCGAGGATTTGCGCCTCGACGTGGCGTGGGTGAGTCAGGAACTTCTCCACGTAGCACTCTGCGCGGCCGAAGGCTTCCTTAGCCTCGCGGCCTGCAGAGTTGAAGGCCGCCTCAATGTCTTCCAGGTTTTCCACGACCTTCAGGCCGCGTCCACCGCCACCATATGCAGCCTTGATGGCAATCGGTAGACCGTGCTTTTCAGCGAAGGCCCGGGCCTCCTGCCAGTCATCAATCGGATCCGAGGTGCCCGGTGCCAGAGGAGCGCCGACCTCCTCGGCTACGCGGCGGGCCGCAATCTTGTCACCGAGCAGCTCGATGGATTCTGGGGTTGGGCCAATCCAGGTCAGGCCCGCACTGGCGACGGCGCGGGCAAAGTCAGCGTTTTCAGAAAGGAAGCCATAGCCCGGGTGGATGGCATCGGCGCCGGCGCGAACCGCAATGTCCAGCAATGCCGGGACATTCATATAGGTATCGGCCGCGGTGTTGCCGGGCAGGGCGTAGGCCTCGTCGGCCACGCGGGTATGTAGGGCGCCTGCGTCTGCCTCGGAGTAGATGGCGATGGAGCGAATGCCCAGATCACGGGCGGCGCGAGCGATGCGGACGGCGATTTCGCCGCGGTTTGCAATAAGGACTGCAGAAATCATGATTAACCTTTAAATAGTTGTAGCGAGTTCGAAGCGGACCGTGGCTCCCGGTGGAAGCTGTGCGGCGATATCAATGTCTTCTTCGAGGACGGTGGCAATAACGGGGTAGCCGCCGGTGACGGCGTGGTCACGCAGGAAGACTACCGGCTCACCCGATGGCGGAACCTGGACGGAGCCGGCGACCATTCCTTCGCTCGGGAGCTCGCCGGAGCGCGCACGTGACAAGGTCGCATCGTCGCTGGCCCTAAGACGCAGGCCGACGCGGTTGGACTGTGGAGTAACTTCCCATTCGGTATTTAAGAATTTCTCGAGGGATTCCTTGGTGAACCAGTCATCACGCGGGCCCAGCACGCAGCGCAGCACGCCCTCGGTCTGGCCACGGGACCCTTCGGTCACGCGCAGCGGGTTCGTTAGCTGCGCGTCGGTCATGGCGGTAGAACGCGGCAACACGCCGATGATGTCGCCTAGGCGCACCGGCGCCGGGCCCAGCCCGGAGAGCACGTCGGTGGACGCGGAGCTCAACTCGCTATCGGCAACGATGCCGCCGCGGATGGCGATGTACGAGCGCATGCCGTAGGTGGCGGGCTCGACGCGCACGGTGGAACCCGCGGTAACTAGCACGGGTCGCGCGAGGTGCACCGGCATCTCCTCGAGGACCACGCGGGCTTGGGCGCCGGTGACGCAAATGACGGTATCGGTGAGGGCACGCAAGCGAATACCGCCGATGTTTTCCAGCACCGTCGCACCGCGCGGGTTTCCCACCGCGACGTTGGCGGTGGCCGCTGCTGCCTGGTCAGCCGCGCCCGAAGGGGTAACGCCTAAGTTGCCACGGCCCGGGCGGCCTTGGTCCTGGAAGAGGGTGACAAGGCCTGGGTCGATGACTTCCATACGTGGCAGGCGCGCCGGGGTACGGCGGCCAAACGGGGTGGTGGACACGATGTCTGGCAGGGAGCTGACGGCACGGTAGCGCACGCGGTCGCCGGGCTGCACCAGCGCCGGCGGCTGCGCATCCGATTCCCACATCGGGGTCGAGGTGGTGCCTAGCAGCTGCCAGCCGCCGGGGGAGACGCGCGGGTAGACCGCGGAGAAGTTACCGGCGATGCCTACCGCACCATTTGGCACCGCGGTACGCGGGGTAGAGCGACGCGGGATGTCGACGCCGCGGGAGGCATCTGCCGGGGTGCAATACGTAAAGCCTGGGGCAAAGCCGCCGAAGGCAGCAAGCCACTCGGTTGAGGTATGCCAGTCGATAAGCCCCTCGCGAGACATACCGAGTAGGTCGGCAGCTTCGTCCAGATCCGCGCCGTCGTAAAGCACGTCGATCTCCACCAAGCGTGGCTCCTCCACGGAGCGTGCGGAAGGGCGGAAATCCTCCAAGAGCTCGGCGGCGGCATGCGCCGAGTTTGGGGTATTAAAGGTGAGCAATAGGGTAGTCGCTGCGGCAATCGCATCGACTTGGTCTTTCAGTGGCTGCGCAGTAAATGCCTCGTGCCAGGTCATGACCTGGGAAAGATCATCCAACTCCACGAGCAACGCGCGGGTTCCTACGGGGTGAATGTGCATTAGATAAAGCTCCGGATCTCAATGCCACGGGCATCCAGCTCGGCTACCACGCCGCGCAGCATCTCCACGGCGCCCGGGGAGTCACCGTGGGTGCAAACGGACTGCGCATCCACGCTAAGGACGCTGCCGTCGATGGCGGTGATGGCGCCGGTTTCTGCCACCTCGAGAACGCGCCTTACGACGTCGTCTGCCGAGTGCAGCACAGCATTGTCCTGTGTGCGCGAGACCAGGGTGCCGTCGGGGTTGTAGTTGCGGTCGGCGAAGGCCTCGCGGATTACAGTCAGGCCGCGTGCCTCGGCGACCTCGACTGCCACGCCGCCCGGCAGCAGCATGACCGGGATATCTCCAAAGGCCTTGATGCCGTCGATGACTGCCTTGGCCTGGGCCTCGTGGTGAACGATGGCGTTGTACATCGCGCCGTGCGGCTTGACGTAGCTCACGCGAGTGCCGTGTGCGCGGGCCAGCGCTTCAAGCGCGCCGATTTGATAGGTGACTTCGTCCGCCAACTCAGCCGGGTTGTAGTCGATGAAGCGACGGCCGAACGCGGCTGGGTCGTTGTAGCCCACGTGTGCACCAACGACGACGCCCGCCTCTTTGGCTGCGCGGACGGTGCCGGCGATGGAGTGCGGGTCACCCGCGTGGAAGCCGGTGGCGACGTTGGCAGAGGAGACCAGTTTGAGCATCGCTGCGTCGTCTGCGACTGGATTGCCTGCGGTGGTCTCGCCGAGGTCGGCATTGAGATCAATAAAGAGCTGGCTCATACACTCAAATCCCCTTCTGAAATTGTTCAACAATCTATAGGCGGACAGTGTATCGTGCGTCACGCCACTTTGTGAAGTGGGACGCCATTTTTAAGGAAAGGCGGGGGTAGTCACGGCGCGTCGATGTGCGTGACTACCCCCCGATGATGACGGTGGTGGGGTTGGCGGGGGATGCGGCGTCAAGAGTGCGTTCTCTGCAACCGGTGACCGGGCAGGCATAAGGTGAGATCTATGACGCAGCTGTTTGAATCTTTGGAAACGTATCTGGAAAAGACGAAGACGCAGCGTGAGGAGCTTTATAAGTGGTTCCACCAGCACCCGGAGCTCTCGCTGCAGGAAGCCGAAACCAAGGCACGGATTATCAAAGAGCTGGAGGCGCTTGGCGACGTCGAGGTAGTCGACGTCGGAGCCGACGTCGTCGGAATCCTGCGCAACGGCGATGGCCAAACTGTGGCGATGCGTGCCGATTTCGACGGCTTGCCAGTCAAGGAAGACTCCGGTGTTGAGTACGCCTCGACTGCCACTCAGGTCTCCGACAAGACTGGCCAGGAGGTGCCGGTCGGGCACATGTGCGGCCACGACATGCACACCACGTGGCTTTTGACCACCATCTCTTATCTGGCGGAAAACCGCGAGCAGTGGTCCGGCACTTTCGAAGCAGTCTTCCAGCCCGCCGAGGAGATCGCTGAAGGCGGCAAGGACATGGTTGCGGCGGGAATCACGGGCAAGATTCCGGTCCCCGATGTCATGCTGGGCCAGCACGTCATGGGCGCGCTGCCGCTGGGGCATGTTGCGACCAACGAGGGCATTAGCTTCTCCCAGGCTTCCACTGTGAAAGTAACTGTGCGCGGCGTCGGCTCGCATGGTTCCATGCCGGAGAAGGGCGTCGACCCAATCGTGCTTTCGTCCTCAATCATCATGCAGCTGCAGACAATTATCTCCCGTGAGCTACCGGCCAGCGAGCGCGCGGTGGTCTCCGTGGGCACAATCCACGGCGGCACGAAGTCCAACGTGATTCCGGATAAAGTCGTGTTCGAGCTCAATACCCGCTGCTACTCGCAGGAAGTCGAAGACCACATTCATGCCTCGATCGAGCGCATTGTGAACAATCAGGCCGCCGCGGCGGGCGCGCCGGAGCCTTCCTTTGAATACTCCGAACGCTTCCCGGTGCTGGACAATGACCGCGATGTAACTGCCAAGGTCACCGAGTCTATGCAGACCTTGTTGGGGGAGGAGCGCACGGAGACCTTCGCGCCTTTATCGGCCTCTGAGGATTTCCCGGATATCCCGAATGCCTTTGGCACACCGTATTGTTTCTGGGTCGTCGGCGGCTTCTCAGATCCGGAGAATGCACCGGGCAATCACTCTCCGCAGTTCGTCCCTGAGCTGCACCCCACCCTGGAAGCAGGTGCCGAGGCCACGGTTGCTGCGCTTTGCCCTTGGCTGGCGGTTTAAGGAAGCTGCGCTTTTAGATCCGGGTAGGAAGGCTGGGCGCCGCGGCCCAGCGCGGCGAAGGCGCCGACGCAGGCGGCGTGATGGGCGGCGTCGGTAAGCGTGGCCCCTTGTAGGAGCTTCGCCACGAGCGCGCCTGTGAACGCGTCGCCAGCGCCCGTTGTGTCCACCGCTTTGATCTGTGGGGTGGGAATCGGCGTGGTGCCCTCGGCATCCGCCACGATGGCCCCGTGCGGTCCAAGCGTTAACACCACCGCGGCAAAGCCTTCGGCGCGCAGGCATTCTACGAGTTCCTCTGGTTCATCGCCCGGCGTCTGCGCCCCCAGTTGCTTGAGCACCAACCCCGCCTCGTGTTCGTTAACCACGAGTGGGTCTGCCTGTAGGAGCGCCTGCTTATCGACGTCCACCACCGGCGCCAGGTTCACCACCACGCGGGCGCCTACCGCGCGTGCGAGTTCGACCGCCTTCTGGAATCCTGCGGCGGGAATCTCGCCCTGTAGCAGCACCAAGTCCGCCTTGTGCATTGCCCGCGCGTGCTGTTGAACGAACTCAGCGTCTACCCGCGCATTCGCGCCGGGGACCACGACGATGGTGTTCTCGCCATCGGCTGCGACCTCGATTACCGCAAGGCCCGTGGTGGTGGAATCGAGGTGTTCGACGTGGCTGAGATCGACGCCCGATGCTTCTAGCAGTTCCATGGCTGGGCCTGCGTACGCATCATCGCCGACTGCGCCCACGAATGAGACACTGGCGCCTTGGCGTGCCGCAGCTACCGCTTGGTTTGCGCCCTTGCCGCCGGCGAGGATGTCGCCGCCACCGCCTATCAATGTCTCGCCCGGGGTGGGGTGGCGTTCCACGCTAATCATCAAGTCGGCGTTGATCGAGCCGACGACTACGCATCGCGGCTGTTTTGTAGTCATGGAGTTTCCTTTGCGTTTGTGCCTTTTGTGTGCTCCCTTGTGTGGTCCACTCTAAGAGTCCGCGTCCAGGCTTGGGGCGGCGCAAGGGTGCAATTTGCCAAATATTGGGGTGATTTCGGGAAGTTTTGGCGCCTTGTTTGGCAAATTGTGCTGGATTGACCCCGATGGGCGTGCGCAAAACTGGGAAAGCCGCTCCCTATCTTCCAGCCCCTGAGAAGGGAGCTGAAGGAAGATGTGGAGCGGCTTATCTAAGCAGCGGATGCTTGCAGGGCTTAGAAGGTGCCCTTAACCTGCTTGCCGAAGTCGTTGACGGTTGCCTTGCGGGAGTCAACGTTCTGGTCGTTAGCCTGGGAGTTGTCGCCTTCCAGACGGCCAATCTGGGTGACCTCGATGTAGTTGTGGATGCGGCCTTCCTTGGTGTCGCCATCGCCGAAGTCGAGGTTTGCAACGCGAACCTTCTCGCCAGCGTTGATTGGGTTAGCCAGGGTGACCTCGAAGGTGCGGGTGGAGGTCTTCTCGTTGAAGCCCAGGTCACGGATGTGAGCGCCGTTGGAAGAACGTGGGGTGATGAGGCGGTCAACGCCCTTCGGGCCCTTGTCGGTCTTCACGTCAACGCGGTACTGAACTGCAGGGAAGGTGCCGTAGTAACGGTCAGAGCCAACGTTTTCCAGCTGCAGAGCAACGGTGCCTGCGAAACCGGAGTGCTTAGCGCCGGAGGTGGTGAAGAAAGGCTTCAGGTCGAGCTTCTGCTTCTCGTCAGACTTCTCGTCCTTCTTTACCTCTTCGAGCTTTGCCTTGTCAGCTTCCTCTTCCTTCTTAGCTTCAGCCTCGGAAACAGGTGCCTCGGTTACTGGAGCCTCGTTGTCCTTGACAACCTCAGCGTCAGCCTTCGGATCCTTGTCCTCCTGCTTAACCTCTTCGGTGTTCTGTGCGTCCTTGTTAGGAGCGAAGGAGTCAGCGAGGTCGTCGTACAGCTTGACGCGAACCTCGTTCTTGACTGGCTGCAGTGCGGACCAAGCGGTCGGGGTGGACCAGGTACCGTTGGTCTTGCAGTACTGCTGGGTGCCGGTCATGTTCAGAACGCGGAAGCCGTAGGTTGCTTCGCCGGTGTGGTTTGGCGGAACGTCGTAAGGTCCGATGGACTGGCCAGCCTCCCAGGACAGGGAGTAGGAAGCGGAAGCGCCGAGCTTGGTAGCGATCTCGTGGGAGATGCCTGCGGAGCCCTTGGAGTTCTTGCCGGAGACGTCGCCGCCCAAGTTCATGGAGGTGGTGCTGGTGCGGTCGCCGTTGACCTCCAGCTGGATGGACTGAGACTTGGACAGATTCTGCTGCAGCGGAATGTCCTTCTTAGTCTGGTTGGTGGTGGAGATGGTGCCAGCTGGCATGAAGGTGTCAGTTGCCTTGTAGACAACGGTGCGGTGGTCTTCCCATGGGTTGCAGACCGGGCGCGGGTTAAGGACGTTAGCCTTCTTGTGATCTGAGCCGTGGGTGGTGTGGATGATTGGCAGCTTGGCGTTGATGGCCGGAGTCTCTGGGTAGGACTCGGTGATGGTTTCAGCGTTAGCTGCTGGCATCATGAGCGTGCTGCCGGCGATGGCAAGGCCGGCGAACAGGCCGGCGGAGCGACGACGGATAGACATGTTTAGTTCTCCTCGAACGACTGGAGGTGGACGTATTTTTGGCGAGTTACGCACGGCGAATACGTTGGCGGTGCGTGACGAAGACCTACGCTAGCGACTGTTTTTCAGTGACGCACGATAGAGATGTATTGACAATTAAAGATAGAAATTCACATAAGTGTCATGAACGCTGTAAACAGCTTCGGTGGAAAATTAACGCTGACTGGGAATTTTCCAAATTAGGACTACATCGTGCGAAAAGTGTTCTTGTCCGAACGATCACAAACTAAAGTATGATTACTTTCAGGGGTGATCCTTATGTGGAAAATGGCTAAATGGCGGTCCTCGAAAGGCGGAAAATCCGTTTTGCTGGCTCAGCCCCGCGCTTCACCTTGGGATAGCCTGTGCAAATTAATGACTGGGATGTATTGTCACGTGGCTTATCGCGCCCAGTGGTGAGGATAACACCATGCGGGCTTATGTGCTCGGCTAACAGCATTTGGAAACCAGTCAACCTTAATAGTTCAAATGCCATAACCTGAAATCATGAGCGCCAAATCCCCAGAAAACCTCTTGCTTTATCTTTCTGAAGAGCAAGAACGGGCCATCGCCGAGCTATTCGACGACCTCGTTCGGCGTGGCCTGCCACGCCAGAATCAGCGCCCGCACATCACTATTACTTTCGCCCAATCCATGGCCCCCGAGGCAGTGGAACTGGCCGCTGAACTGCTTCCGCCGCTATTGCCAGCAACTTTTCAACGGGTGGGAACCGTAGTATTCGGAACGCGCTCGAAGCAATCAATCGCTTGGCTTCTGGAAACAACCGATGAGTTCGAAGCGGCCGCTCGGGAGATTAGCGCGGCCAATCCTGAATCACGAGGGGCCCGCTGGACCCCGCATATAACGATGGGACTTCGCATCCCGCGCGACGAGGTCGGCCGCTATATCGACGTCCTCGATGCCGCTACGAACGAGGCCACCCGCACCGCTGCACGCAGCGGCGGGCACTTGCTGAAGGAATTTACTGCGGCCCAAGCTGCGTACTGGCGGCCGGCGACTGAGGAATTGCGGGTGCTATGGGGAGATCGAGTAGCGTGACGAGCACCCGCTAAGCGGGGGATTTAGCGTTTAGTTCAAGAACTATTGCGCCGGGGTGGGAACAGCGACTGCATCGCCCACCAGGTCGATGACCTCTTCGCGAGTGCCCGCAGCACGCAGTTGTGCGCGGAAATCTTCCTTCATCAGGCGGCGGGCCAGCTTCGACAGAATCTTGAGGTGCTGATTGCCGGAGCCTTCCGGAACAGCGATCAGGAATACTAGGTCGGTTGCCTCCTCGCCCTCGGCCCACTGAATGCCGGGCTTGGGAAGACGGGCGAAAGCCAAGGTTGGGCGCGTGACCCCTGCAGTGTGGGCGTGCGGGATGGCAACGCCATTGCCGACGCCGGTGGAGTGTTGCTCTTCGCGGGCTAGTGCGGCGTCGACAAGCGCTTCGGCGTCGGAAGCGCGACCGGTGGCTGCGATGGAAGCGACGAGCTCGCGAATGATGTCCTCGCGGTTGGTACCACGCGTGGTCTCAAGCGCGACCGTATCGGGAAGAAGCAGGGCATCGCTATCGCTGGCGCCTTCAGTAGGAGTTGCTTCCGACGCCGCGGCACCCTTCTTGGCGGTGATACCGACGAGCAGGAGGATAAGCGCGGCGTCGACAAGAATGCCGGCCGCCAGGCCGATGATGAATCCGCCAACGTTGTCGACGGCGCCCAGCAGCGCCACGATCGGGCCGCCGTGCATGACGTGATCCTCGACGCCGAGCTGTCCCGCGATGGCGCCCGCGACGGCACCGCCGATGACGTTAGCCGGAATGACCTGCAGCGGACGAGCAGCGGCGAGCGGAATCGCGCCCTCGGTAATTCCGAACATACCCATGAAAAGGGCGGCGATACCGGAATCGCGCTCGGCCTTGTTGAACCAGCTGCGGCGAACCAAGGTGGCGACGCCGACGGCTAGCGGTGGCACGGCAATCGCCGTTGCCGCCATGCCCATCGGTGCCGCGTTGCCAGCCGCGATGAGGCCGCCGCCGAAGAGGAAGGCGGTCTTGTTGAAAGGCCCGCCCATGTCGAAGGCAATCATCGCGCCGATGACAGCGCCGAGTATGAGCACGGAGGAACCCTGCATGCCAGCGAGGTACTCCGTCATTGCCTCGAAGGCAGCGGCGACTGGATGACCGATGATGTAGATGAACGCCAGGCCCACGATAAGCGTGGTGAGAATCGGAATGACAATAATCGGCCAAATCGGCGCGACGTATTTGCCTACCGGAATCTTCTTGATGGCCAGGGCAACATAGCCGGACAAGATACCTGTGATGATGCCGCCAATGAATCCGGCACCCGCATCCGATCCGTAGAGCGAACCCGTCGTGGCGATAAGGCCGGTGATAAGTCCCGGTGCAAGGCCCGGCCTATCCGCAATGCCCACGGCGATGTAGCCGGACAAAATCGGCACCATCAAAGAAAACGCCAGGGCACCTAGCTGATTAATGGTGAACCAGAAGCTGCCTTCCGGAATGGCGATGCCCTCCGGGGTTGGCGTGCCGCCGATGGACAGCGCGACCGCGATGAGCAAACCGCCC
The DNA here is from genome assembly GCF_001836185.1 of Corynebacterium sp. HMSC036D03. NCBI lineage: Bacteria > Bacillati > Actinomycetota > Actinomycetes > Mycobacteriales > Corynebacteriaceae > Corynebacterium > Corynebacterium sp. HMSC036D03. Next base: position 33,551 of record NZ_KV827737.1, on the reverse strand, counting down.
GTGACTACGAAGGGGATCATGTGGCTCACGCCATTCATCAGGGATTTATACAGCGTCTGGCCAAAGCCGCGCAGACCCGAATCGGCAGTACCTTCTGTGCGGCCTCCCGCCGGGGTGGCGCTCTCGGCGGAGTCACGCCGGGCCTCAGCTGTAGTTAGCGCCGTTGCCTCCAGTGCACGGCCCAGTAGCTCCTCCGGGCGGCTAATGGCTTCGTCGACGCCGGTAGCTACGAGCCGCTTTCCGACGAAGCGGTCCTTAGCCACCACCGTATCCGCCGCGATGACAACGGCGTCTGCCGCATCGATGTCTGCCTGCGAAAACTTCCCCTCGACTCCGATGGAGCCGTGGGTTTCCACCTTAAGCTCGTAGCCCAGCTTCTGCGCCGCGGCCTCAAGGTTTTCCGCCGCCATGTAGGTATGTGCGATTCCCGTTGGGCAGGCCGTGATGGCAAGCAGCCTCGGCCTTGATTGCGATGTACTCATAACTGTGATCTAACAGGACGGGGAATCGGGAATCTAGCGGCGGTGGTGTTTGGCCTGAGAACCGAAGTGAGGGAAGAGGGAGCTGAATTGCGATAGTGTTTCGGATGTACGTGCTAATTGGAAAAGGGGAGAATGAAGATGATCAAAAAGGGTGACAGATTGGACTTGTCAGGCGTATTCGACGATGTAGGCATTACGCTAAAACGCACTGATGATAAAGATGTCGGCGAATATCAGTACTCAATTCCACTATCTTTCAGTGACGATCCAGCATCTATTGCTGGTGCTGTGGATGTGTCATCTTCCGGCGAAATCTTAGGAGTCGAGCTCGTGATGATTCAACAGGTTATAGCTAATCGACAGCCTGAAAAGGGCGAGTAGCTTCCATTGAATTCAACGCTGAAGGCAGCCTTTGGGTGAGGTCTTGGGGTGCTGCGTTACTTCTGCCGAAAAGCCCGTTAGTGCAACTGATTAGCGTGGTAGGTTGCGTTTATGAATAAGTTCTCTCGTGTTTGTGCTCGTGCTTTGACAGTTGGGCTTTTGTCCCTTGGCGTGGTTAGTGGTGGTGGCGTGGGTGCGACTGCGCCAGAGGCTGCCGCGTTGACGCCGGAGGAGCAGCATCAGTTCCTAGTTGATCCGGTTGGGGCAGTCTTGTGGCAGGGAATCAAGGGTTCCTCTGATGCGCTGAACAGCAATCGCGGTGCGGCGATGGCAGCGTCGTTCTATTCGATGAATTCGCCGGCACCCGGTATCGGCTTGCCTGCCTTTGATCGTTGCGTGCAAGGCGTGGGTTCCTCCACCACGGTTCCCGGAGTCCGTTACGTGGTCGGCGGATTGTGCGCGATGTTGGACCCGGCCGCGCGAGCGGAGATTGAACGTATCAACTTCACCCCGCAGTACTAGGCTTGAAGGCTGTGAACTCTACTAAGGTGAACACGGAACTTGCCCATAAACACGTCATCGTGATGGGAGTGTCCAGCTGCGGGAAATCCACGGTGGGGCAGCTGCTGGGAGGCCAGGTTGGTCTCGCCTTTAGAGACGGCGACGACATGCATCCGGCCACCAACATCGAAAAGATGTCCGCGGGGCACGCGCTTAACGACGCCGACCGCTGGCCCTGGCTCGAAGCAATCGGGCAGTGGATGCAGGGGCAAACCGAAGGCGCCATCGTGGGATGCTCAGCGCTTAAGCGTTCGTACCGGGATCTGATTCGCACCCATGCGCCGGATACATTCTTCGTTCATCTGCACGGCAGCTACGAGCTTTTGCTGGAGCGCATGCAAAACCGTGCAGGCCACTTCATGCCGGTATCGCTTTTGCAATCGCAGTTCGAAACGCTTGAGCCGCTCGATGAGGATGAGCCGGGGATCGTGCTCGACGTAGCACAAAGCCCCGCAGAACTAGCTGCCGAAGCAGCGAGGTATCTGCGGGGCTAGATGCCCTAAACCGTTGTGGCTTGGCTTTCTTGGACTGAGGCTAACTGGGGCTAAAGCGCTGCAGTAATCCCAAAGATAATAAGCACGAAGACGAAGCCGACGAAGGAAACGAGTGCCTGGTTGAGGGTCCACGTGCGCAGCGTGGTTGCCACGTCCATGCCCATGAGGCGGCCGACCAACCAGAAGCCCGAGTCATTGACGTGGCTGCCAAAGACCGAACCCGCGGCGGTGGCAAGCACGATAAGAGCAAGCTGCACCGCAGAGTAGTCTGCTGCTTCCACAGCCGGGACCATGAGCGCTGCTGCAGTAGTAAGAGCCACGGTGGCAGAACCCTGCGCAAGACGTAGCGCGACCGCAATGAGGTAGCAGGCAAGAATGACAGGAATGCCGAGGCCTGCCATCGAATCAGCCAGAGCATCGCCGATTCCAGAAGTGCGTAACACGCCGCCGAACATGCCGCCGGCACCGGTAATCAGCACCACTGAGCAAATCGGCCCCAGGGAAGACTCCATGGTCTTTTCGATCGCCGTCTTATCCATTCCGCGCTTGAATCCGAGCGCAATCATCGCGGCAATCGCCGTGATGAGCAGTGCGATGGGGGTCTGGCCTAGGAAGATGAAGAATTTCACCCAGGTGGCATCGCCCGAAATGTGACCGGCGGAGGAAAGCGCCGACAAGCCGGTGTTGCCAAAGATAAGGAGCATTGGGATAAGAAGAATTCCGATGACCGTCGCCGGTGAAGCTGGCTTTTCCGGAAGCTTTTCATCCGCCACGCGTTCGCCGGTCAAAATATCGCCGACAACGAAGGGGTACTTCTTGCCCAAGTGCAGGCCCAGGCGGTAGCCGGAGAGATACCACGTAGGAAGCGCGACCAGCAGGCCGAAGACCAAAATGAGACCGATGTCAGCGCCATAGAATTCGCTGGCAGCGACAGGACCCGGGTGGGGCGGAAGGTAGATGTGCATTACTGAGAACGCGCCGGCCGCGGGAATACCGTAGGCGAGAACCGGGCCGTTAAGACGCCGCGCCACTGCGAAGATCACCGGCAGCATCACGATTAAGCCAGCGTCGAAGAAGATGGGGAAACCCATAATGAGCGAGGCAACGCCTAGCGCAAACGGTGCTTTATCTTCGCCGAAGAGTTTAACCAGGGCGTCGGCAAGCGATTTAGCGCCACCGGAGGTTTCAACCAAGCGCCCGATCATGGCGCCCAAACCAACCAACAGCGCAACGGAACCAAGCGTTGAACCAAAGCCCTTGGTTAGCGTCGGTACTACGCCTTCAAGAGGGATACCGGCAATAAGCGCAGTCAGGGTAGAAACTATGGTCAACACGATGAATGCGTGAACCTTGAAGTAGATCACCATGACCAGAATCAAGGCAACCGCGGCAGCTGCTATCCCCAGCAGAGGGCCGGTTGTAAGCACCGGCTCCCAGGTTTCCATGACGTCCATGGAACTAATCCTTTCTTAAGTTACGGCCTTGCTGTCAAGCCGTAGTTGTGAGTCAGATTATCATCGGAAATAAGCGTGGATATAACCACTCAAATGTGACTTTCGTACCGTGCAGCTCAAATTGGAACCTAAGCGTCAGCGCTACCTCGAAGGAGGACGATGACGACGATTCCATTTATTTAGGACACCGATCTGGGCCAGGCCGACAGACTCGAGACATGTCGACACATATGATGTGGTGTGCAGCGCAATTGAGTAGCTCAACGCATTGATCCAACAAGCTAGAAGGAAGGCCCCATGGTTGCCCCTAAGCGATACGCCGTCGTTGACTTCGAGACCACAGGCTTTGGCTCGACTGATCGAGTCATCGAGATAGGTGTGGTTCTGTTGGACCACAACCGGGATGTGGAGTCAACGTGGGAGACCTTGGTGCAGCCGCAGCGGGATATTCCGAACTCATTCGTTCACCGCATCACACCGACTGACGTTGTGGATGCGCCCCTTTTCGGCGAAGTCGCAGGGGAATTCTTCGAACTTCTCAACGGGCGCACGGTGGTCGCACACAATGCGCCTTTCGAGGCGCGGTTCTTGAAGAGGGAGTTTTCTAGTTTAGGGGTGGCGTGGCCCAACTACGGGGCGTGGGTGGTTGATACCAAGCGGTTGTTCCAGCAGACGTATCCAGGCGAGGGTGCAACCCTTGAGCACGCCTTGGAAGTTGTTGGGATTACAAACGCCCGTCCGCACTCGGCACTGGCAGATGCACTGGCGACTGCAGAGCTGTTTGCCCGGCTGGTTAGCCAAGGTACTGATGTGGTGATAAGCAGCAGAGCAATTACCCTCCCACCGCAGGAGTTTCCTGCTCGCGGCGCGCTTCTACCTCGCACCGCGTTGGCAGAAGATTTGACGCACAAGCGTGGTGAATGGCTGGTCCGCCTGGCAGATACTGCAGCACCTGAAGGCTCCGGAGATGCGGAGAAGTACAAGAAACTGCTCGCGGCAGCGTTGGTAGATAAGGAACTTTCCAAGTCTGAAATTGTCCAGCTGCAGAACCAAGCGCAGCAGGAGGGGCTCACCAGCAATGACGTGATGAGTATTCATGAAGAATTCATCCGGCAGCTCGCCGTGGAGGTTTGGCTTGATGGTGAGGTGACAGAGGAAGAACGTGCCACGCTGCTGTTGCTCAACGAGCAGCTGGGGCTGCCTGCCGATACCGCCGAGGCACTCCTTGCGGCACCACAGCGAGGGGAAAATGAACTGGGTATCAGCCTGTCTGCTGGGGACAGAGTGACGTTTACGGGGCAGTTCGATCTTCCCCGAGAAGAATGGGAACGTCGCGCAATGGCAGTAGGGCTAAGTGTCGGCGGCGTGACGAAGAAGTCCGTGCTACTCGTTGCAGCGAACCCTGACTCCATGAGTGGAAAGGCGCGCAAGGCCAGGGAGTACGGCGTCCCAATTATTGGTGAGACGGCTTTTGCTCGTCTGTTGGGCAATATGTCTGGGGGCGGACAACTCGTGGAGCAGGACCTGTCGGCACAGCCTGCTGAACTTGAGCTGACAGAAACCTACGGGATCTTCCCGTGGAGCACTGGCGTTTCTGGCACAAGTGCGCACACTGGCACAAAGGCATTGGCGGTGGAGTGGTGCGCCAAGCACCCAAGACGGAAGCTTTTGGAGCTCTCACCCCAGTTGACGCCGTTTAGTGAGATCGAGGTGCAAAGTTCTTACAAGAGCGGGTACACACAGTGGTTTGCGCGGTTCCCGCAACCGCTGGAGGCAACCGTGGAGGACTTGCGTGATCTTCCAGGAGTAGGCGAACACAAGCTTGTGGCCATGGTGGAAGCCGTGGTTCTTGCAGCCAGTGACAGCGGAAATGCCGCGGTGATCGATAGCATTGGCGCAGCGGAGAACCCTTATGGTGACATCCCCTTGGGGAACAATCCTTTTAGCGATGATGACTCCGCGGGGCGTGCTGCTGAATTTTTGTGTCGAACGTCCGAAGAAATCCGTGCGTTGGACCAAGCCGCGTTGTACATCGGGTGGGCACAGCTAAATGGCGCGGTTGTAGAGGTTGCGTCGTTACCAAGTGCCGTCGCAGCCGAGGTCCCCATAATTACTGCACACCTTGAGCACCAATCCCCAGTGCGGGCTTTGTTCCAACGCGCCGTGGATGAGCTCGATCGAGCCATTGACGGTGATGAACGCAAACGCGGAATCGTTTGCAGCCGGTGGCTTGGTGGGGCGACGTTGGATTCCATCGGCACCGCGTTTGGTCTCACGCGCGAGAGGATCCGTCAGTTGGAGCGACAATTGGCGGAAGATTTTGAGAAGGATAGTGCTCTCTTTAAAGAAGTCGTGGCGGCTGTGGGGAAGCGTGCCCGTCCAATCTTGCCTGTGGATGAGCTCCGAAGGGAGCTACCTGATCTCGTACGAAAGCCAGCAGGGTTTGACGCAACGTTCGGTGAAATTTTCACGGGCATTGGCAAGCAATGGGAAGTTGTTAACGGCTGGTTGGTGTTCAATGGCTTCACTCAGGCCTTGTCAGAGAGGTTAACAACGCTGGCGGACGACCACGGTATTGTTCGGATTGATGAACTCGCCGTGGGCTTAGAAGTTACGCCGGAACGGCTGGAGCAGTACATCGTGACCAACGATGAACTTAAGGTCGCAGTCTTGGACAACTACGTGCTGACAAAGGTCGGCAGCTACCAAGACCGTGCTGTGAGCGTGCTTGCTATAAACGGTGAGCCGATGACTGCAGAGGCGATCATGGATACCCTCGGGGGCGGCAGCCCACGGTCTGCTTCTAATCAATTCTCCATTGACCCTCGTCTGACAAAAGTCTCTGCCGATCAATGGGCGCTGACGGAGTGGGGACACGAGGAATTCAAGAGTATTGCTAGCTGGATCTCTACGCGCCTGGCCGCTAGCACCCGAACTCATACGGTTGTCGATGCCGCAGGCTCCTCGCAGGAAGTCCCTGCGATTGCTTTGAATGAGCTGCTAGCGCAGGCAGAGAGATTGCGAATTTCAGAACTCTCGATCCGCCAATATGCGGCCAATGGAGATTTTGAGACTCGCGACGGCATGGTTATTGCACGAGTGGATGAGTCTGGAAACGTCATGGAGGGCGATATCGCAGATGCCCGCGATGCCTATCTCCGTGACGGCGAGTGGAACCTCTTGCTGACAGTTAACAAGGACCACCTGCGTGGCAGCGGCTTCGCTGTGCCCGCGCCCATTGCTGCGTACTACGGAGTAAAAGTGGGCGAGAGCTGTGCGCTGAGTAGCCGGTTAGGTGAGGAGTTTGTTCGTGTCAATCGTCTTAAGCAAGTCTCGTTGTCAACGATAAAGCGGTTCCTCGACGAGCTCGGTGTCCGCGAGGGCCAGCGGGTGTGGCTCAAGCTGGGCAAAGAAAGGACCTTTGATGTCTCGATCGCACCTGCTGTCCAGCATCATGAGGCTGGGTTGGCTCGCCTCTATGACTTCGTGGGACTTGACGGCACGCTGATGCAGCCTGGTGAATCGACGGAAGATTCGCTAGCTCGAGTTAACGAGATACTGGGACTGAGCCCGCAGGCGCCGCGCCGGCGAACGGTGGCGGTCTTCCGTCATCGCCACCAGGACGAGATCGCTGACCTTATTCAGGAGCTCTAGGGGATTTCATGGAGCAAGGGGGGCTGAAATAACGCAGTCCCGTGCATTGCTTAAGATTAAAAAGGGCGAATTTTTCATTTTAGGCGAGTTTTTGGGGTAGATTAATTACAAAAATCGCGATTTTTAACGTTTAGGCGGTGTAATGCCTGTGGAAAAATACGAACCACTGAAAAAGGTGTTTTATCGTGCTACGAGCGGTGGCAGGGAGCTTGTTGCTGAGCAGCTCCGTGTGCGGCGTTCAAGTCCTGCTGCTTTTACCTGGCCCTATGAGGTGGGCAAGCACGGGCTTTTCTACGTTCACACCCGTGGTCTCGCAGAAAGGGTGGAGCGCGTCTGGCGCCAAGAGGTTCAGATTGCTGCGTTGTGGCAGAAGCTTCCAGTGACGGCTAGGGAACACTATTTTCACGAGCTGGTGGTCGATGAAATAAAGGCGACCAACGATATTGAGAACATTTCCTCCACCCGCAAAGAAGTCGCCGCTGCGGTTGAGGCTGAACGCAGCATGGGAAAGGCGTCGGAAGGCGCGCCAGTGCGACGATTCCGGGAAATGGTGCGGCAATACTTGGCCCTCCCCGGCGAATTTTTGGGGCGAGATGACCTTCCACCATTGGGTTTTCCCTCAAACCTGTCTGAGATTCGCTCGCTGTACGACTCCCTCGTCGGCGAAGAAGTAGACAAAGCCGATGTGCCCGATGGCGAGCTCTTCCGAACTGGTGATGTTTCGCTAAACGATGGAGTGCGTGAGCTTCATGCGGGCGCACGGGGCGAGTCCGCCATTCGGGCGCGCCTCGAGGTGATGCTCGATTCTGTTCATGAGTCTCGCGGGGTTCAGCTCTTCGCGGCCTTTGTGGAGCACTTCATGTTTGAACATACCCATCCGTTCTACGACGGCAACGGACGCATGGGGCGATTCCTCCTGAGCATTCGGCTATCACGGCTACTTTCTACCCCGACAGCGTTGTCGCTCTCGGCGGAAATCTTTAGGCAGAAGAGGCGCTACTACGATGCCTTCACTACGGCAGAAGACCCCATGAACTATGGTGAGCTGACTTTCTTTGTCGAGGATATGGCTGCGATGGTCAATGCTGCCCAGGCCCGTTTGTTGTCCTCCCTCGAGGAAAGAAGCGACCGACTGAATAGGCTGGAACAGAGCCTGCGTGCGCTAGAGAGCGAAGGAGCTGCAAGCGAGCTGGCATTGTCAATCGCATTCTTGCTTGGACAGGTCGCGCTTTTTGGTCCACGTGCTGGCCTGAGCTTGGACGAGGTAGCCGGCGTTGTCCGAGTGTCTAAGCAGACCGCGCGTAAAGGGATTGCCGAGCTCGAGAGCATGGGCTACGTCGAGTTCTTGTCGCGGCGCCCGCTCGTTACGGCACTTACCGCGCCGGGATTGACGTGGCTTGGGCTCGTAGAGTGACGAGCCCAGAAATCTTCGCTGCTGAGGTTGGTTACGCCCAAGGACTCGGCGGCTTCATCGAGGGTCTCGAAGATGTTGATGCCGTCGATGACAAGCTGGCCGTCGTCGTTGACCACAGCATCGACAACCCACTCTGGATCCACGGGATCGAGGAGGTCGCCGGCATCGCATGCCAATACATTTGATGTGCCAGCCACTCATCGCCTTGCGAGCGATCTGCAACCAATTCAGGCCAGTAATCGTGTGATGCACGGTCTGCGATGTGAATGTTGGTTGATCAGTCGGTGGGCGCGAAATTCGCGGCTTGGTTAATACGGCTAAAGCGCCAGAAGGCATCAGTGAGTTGTGTGCCGATGATGTGATTGGGAGCGTTTTTGAAAGCCACGGCGTAAAAACTTTCGGCCTGCTCTGCCTGAAGGTGTGCAGTTGCGAATGCGGCTTCCATTCTTGGTTGCGTGATAAAGGCAGCAACGAGTGTTGAGTGGCATGTGCCTAAATCTTCGTCAACGACTAGGTAAACGTTTGCATACCTGGTAATTACTTTAGCTAGGGCTGGTCATATCTTTCGTGGCCGGCAAAGAGTTAAGGTAGGAGGACACGTATGTCCATGCTGAATGCGTTACTCGCAGAAGGTGCAGTTGACCTGCACGGCCGCGCGAGTGACTGGCGTGAGGCTATTGAGTTGGCGGGCGGTTTGCTCGTTGCGGCGGGCAAGACGAGCCCGGCATACACCGAGGCGATGGTGCAGTCGGTGGAAGTAAATGGTCCATACATTGTGGTCGCACCGGGCTTTGCCTTTGCTCATGCGCGGCCGTCGGAAGCAGTGCGCGAAACGGCGTTGTCGTGGGTGCGCTTGGACACTCCAGTGGAGTTTGGCTCCAAGGCCAATGACCCCGTGACTCTTGTCGTAGCACTTGCAGCGAAGGATTCGTCCGAGCATCTGAAGGCTATGAAGGAGCTGGCCGGGCTGCTGGGGAAGAAGGACGTGCGTGCGCGTCTGGATTCTGTAGAAAGCGAAGCTGAGCTGCGCCAGGCGCTTGTGGATGTTGCGAACGGTGGGGCAGGAGCGGCGTCGGCAAGCGCGTCTCTTGCAGCTGATCACAGTGACGCGCGAGAGGGCGCCGAGCACCAGACCGCGGCTGATTCGGTGGCCTCAAAGGGCAAAATCTACACCGTGTGCGGCAATGGCCTGGGCACGTCGTTGTTCCTGAAGAACACGCTGGAGCAGGTCCTTGATGAATGGGGCTGGGGCAAGTACCTCACCGTCGAGGCCACAGACACGATTTCGGCCAAGGGGCGTGCGAAGGAAGCTGATTTCCTGCTGACCTCCGGGGAGATCGCTGCAACGCTCGGCGATGTCGGAGTGCCCGTCCACGTCATCGAAGACTTTACGAACATGTCCGAAATCGATTCTGCTCTGCGCGAGCTTTACGACGTCTAAGGAGCGCTCATGGATGTCCTATTGAACATTGCCAACTTCTTGGTCAATGAAATTCTCTCAGTGCCGGCGTTCCTAATCGGCATCATTACCGCGGTGGGTCTCGCCGCGATGGGCCGTGGCGTGGGCCAGGTCCTCGGCGGCGCCATCAAGGCCACACTCGGCTTCCTTCTGGTGGGCGCGGGTGCCGGCTTGGTCACCTCCTCCCTTGAGCCGCTCGGCGCCATGATCACCGGCGCCACCGGCGCGCAGGGCGTGGTGCCCACCAACGAGGCCATCGTGGGCATTGCCCAAAATCAGTTCGGCTCCCAAGTGGCCTGGATTATGATCCTGGGCTTCGTGGTCTCGCTGATTCTGGCCCGGTTTACCCCGATGAGCTACGTGTTCCTGACCGGCCACCACGTGCTGTTCATGGCCACCTTGCTGACCATGGTCCTTGCACCTGCTGGATACTCTTCGTGGATCGTGGTTGCCTTCGGCGCCGCGTTGCTGGGTATCTTGATGGTCTCCCTGCCTGCCATCGCACACCCGTGGACGCGCCGCATCACCGGCGACGACTCCATCGCAATTGGTCACTTCGGTACCGCCGGCTACCTCGCTGCCGGTGCCGTGGGCAAGGCAGTTGGCGGCAAGGGCGAGAAGATGTCTAAGTCTACGGAGGAGCTCAAGCTTCCCGAAGGCCTGCGCTTCCTGCGTGACTCCATGGTGGCTACCGCACTGTCCATGGCTCTCATGTACATCGTGCTCGCCGTCATGTTCATGGTGCGCGCTGGTACCGAGGAGGCCTTCACTGCATTCGAAGGCGGTGCCACCAACGTGGGTAACTACCTCATGCAGTCCTTTACCCAAGGCCTCCAATTCGGCGTGGCCGTGGCCGTGATCCTCTTCGGCGTGCGCACCATCCTGGGCGAGCTCGTCCCTGCATTCCAGGGCATCGCCGCCAAGGTCGTCCCCGGTGCCATCCCGGCTCTGGACGCGCCTATCGTCTTCCCGTACGCACAAAACGCCGTGCTGGTGGGCTTCATCTTCTCCTTCATCGGCGGCCTCATCGGCCTCGCTGTTCTGGCCGCATGGCTCGGCCCAACATTCGGCGTGGCGCTGATCCTGCCAGGCCTCGTGCCGCACTTCTTCACAGGTGGTGCAGCGGGCGTTTACGCCAACGCAACCGGCGGACGCCGCGGCGCCATTTTCGGTGCGTTTGTTAACGGCCTCATCATCACTTTCCTGCCGGCCTTCCTCCTCGGCGTCCTCGGCTCCTTCGGCGATGCAAACACCACCTTTGGCGACGCCGACTTTGGCTGGTTCGGCCTGCTCCTGGGCTGGTCCTCCAAGGCCGGTGGAGCGTTGGGCCTCGTGCTCATCGCTGTACTTGGCTTAGTCGTCTTGGCCCTGGGCTGGTTCTCTCAGCGCAAGCTTGTGGCCACCAACTGGGACCCCACCCCGTGGCGTGAGCAGCCGGGCGCTGCCACCCCAAAGACTGAGGCATCTGGCGTTAAACCATTAGCCGCTGGCCAGACCGCAGCTTCGAAGAAGTACCCCAAGGTGCTTCCTCCGAAGGGTGCTCCGGTTCCGCCTTCTCGGGGCTAACCTCCAAAGCGCGCAAGGTTCTCCTTGCGCGCTTTTTTGCGCGCCCGTGCACAGGATAAATTGGAGGCCTAACTAGCCGATGTCCACACTGCTTAAGGAAGATAATGTCTACTGTTCCTTTCATTCTCGATACCGATACCGCCCAAGATGATTGCGTAGCAATCCTGGTTGGCTTGTTGGGCAAGCGCGCGGATTTCCGTGCCATCACGATGGTGGCTGGCAACGTGGGCTTTGAGCAGCAGATTAAGAATGCACACATGACCTTGAATGCGGCGGGCAAGCTGGGCGAGGTGCCTATTTATGCCGGTTGCTCGCAGCCGATGCTGCAGGAGTGGACCTCGGCGGAAGACGTTCACGGTGACGGTTCGGGAGGCCTCAGCATGGACTACTCGGGCTGCGAGGTAGAAAAAGAGCATGCTGTCGACGCCCTGTTGCGTATCACCGCGGAGAACCCAGGCGAGGTGTCCGTGGTGGCAATCGGGCCGCTGACGAATATCGCAACGGCAGTGGTCAAAGACCGCAACTTTGTGAAGAACGTGAAGTCGCTCTACATCATGGGCGGTTCCAACAATGGCCGTGGAAACATTACGCCGGCCGCGGAGTTTAACTTTTACGTCGACCCGGAAGCGGCGCAGATTGTCTTCAGCGCCGGCTTCGCGGACATCGTCGTGATGCCATGGGATCCAGTGACCTTCAATGACGCCACCATGCCGCGTGCAGAGTATGACCAAAAGGTCGCGGTGGGTACCCCGATTGCCAAGTTTTTCAAGGCCATGTGCGATACCACCTTGGACTTCGATGAAGCCGCCGGTATTGGCGGTTCCACCCACCCGGATTCGATGACGCTAGCAACGCTGTTGCACCCAGAACTCATCCAAGAATCCGGGCGCTACAAGGTAGACGTGGTCACGGGCAACGGGATTACGCGAGGCTATGCGGCAATGGCGTGGGAGACCTTTGGCTTGGAAGCTAACGCGACGGTCATCGAAAAGGCGGACCGCGAAAGCTTCTTTGGCTTGCTTGGCGACGTCCTGGAAACCCAGACCAACCCAAACCGTCCGATTCAGAAAGCGGACTAGAACAGGTCCCAGATGGTGACTGCCAGAATCACCGAACCAAAGAAGAACACAAAGTAGTTCCACGGGTCATGGCGGTAGGCCTTGTACTCCTTGACCCGGTGGAACATGTAGACCGGAAGCAGGAAGATAAGCACCGCATCGAAGACGCCACCAACCAAGTAGATGAGGTTGAGAATTGGCGGATTGAACACCGAGACCAGCGTGCCGGTGACAAAGATGAACGTGTAGACGATGGTGAGCAATCCGCGGCGGTTCAGACGGTTCGCAGTACGCGGCGCGATGAGGCGCACCATATAAGAGGTGCCCTCCTCAGCACCGAGCATGGTGCCGAAGTAAGAGGTAATAATCGCGAAGATAACGACCATCGGGGCCAGCCAGGCAAGCAGCGGTACGCCGGTGACGTTAGCGAAGTAGGACAGCACGGGCAGGTTCTGCTCAGTTGCTTCCTTCATGCCATCCGCGCCAAGAGCCAGCACGCAGGACCATACGAAGAACATCGTGAAGATGACCAGCAGTGCGGCAGTGTAGAGCTCGATGCGGGTAACCCGCTTTTCCGTATTCTCGCCGTAGGTGGGCTGCATATCCACGGAGAATTGGGAGAGGCCGGCCATGTGCGAGAAAGAAAAGGCAAGCACCGGAAGAATCAGTACCGAGCCGAGCAAGATATAAGGCCAGCTGCCATCTTGATATTCCACTTCCATGAAGGAACGCAGGTCCCACTGCGGGATCAGATAGATCGAGGTAGCAGCCAAAGAGATGATGAGCGGATAGACCAGCGCCTGCGCCAGCCACAGCATGGGCTTGCGGCCGATGGCGAAGATGCCGGTCAGGATGCCCACGCACAGGACCGAAAGAACCCAGCGGTTAATGGATGGTCCGTGGAGCTGATTGACAATGAAGCTGTCGATGGCGTTGGTCAACGAGATGGCGTAGATGAACACCGTGGGGATGTTCGCCAGCGAGTACATCAATGCCACGAAGAGGCCGGTATGCCGGCCCAAGTACTTGCGTACCAGCTCGAGGACGTCAAGCCCGTGGTCTTTGACCGGAGCGCCTGAGACGATGCGCGCGTAGGTCCGGTGGGAGAAATAGACCACTGGGAAGATGATGGCCGTAGCAAAGGCCAGCGGCCAGAAGCCAAAAGTGCCCGCCTGTAGCGGAAGGAAGAGGATACCTGCGCCCATCGCGGTGCCGAAGAGCGCGAGCACCCAGCCCAGCGCAGTACCTTCGGTCTTCTTGCCCTCGCGACTTACTGGGGAGGCAGTAGATGCGGCCTCGTCCGCGGCGGGCGCGGCAGTGTCATAAGTTGTCATCGGCTAGTTCTTCCCTTAGTAGTCCACTGCATCGCGCACGATGGGGCAGGTCATGCAGTGTCCGCCACCGCGACCACGGCCCAGTTCGGCGGAGCCGATCTCGATGACTTCCACGCCGGCGTCGCGAAGCTTGGCATTTGTGTGTTTGTTGCGATCGTAAGCCACGACCACCCCGGGTTCCAAGGCAACCACGTTGTTGGCGTCATCCCACTGCTCACGCGCCGCGGCATAGGAATTGCCGCCAGTTTCTACGATGTGGAGCTTATCCAGGCCGAGCGATTCCTCGACCACCGTGACGAAGTGCTTGTCTGGGCTTTCGAGTTCCAGCTTCTTCTGATCATCTGCAGGGCGCAGGATAAGCGGACGGATGGTATCCACAACGCGGGGATAGGCGGTGGCCTTGTCGACGTCGAGGAAGGTGAACACGGTATCCAGGTGCATCGAGGCGCGATCTGGGGCCATGGCTGCGATGATGACCTTTTCTGCCGCACCCGCCCTGAATAGGTTGCTGGCCAAGCGGCTCACACCCTGCCACGTGGTGCGCTCGCCCATGCCCACTAGGACCGCGCCATTGCCCACCGGCATGATGTCGCCGCCCTCGAGTGCAGCAAGGCCCGGATCCTCGTCGGTGTCGCCGTACCAGAACTCAAAGGATGCGTTGGCAAAGCGCGGATGGTAGCGGTAGATAGCACGCGTGAGCATCGTCTCCTGGTGGCGGGCAGGAAGACGCATCGGGTTAAGGGAGACGCCGCCATAAATCCAGGCGGAGTTATCGCGGGAGAACTGGCTATTGGGCAGGGGACGCAGCGCGAACTCGTCGGGAGCGTACACGTTGCGCATGGTGTCAATGACGCCGTGGCCGAGGCCTTTGGGGATTTCGTTGAAGGGCACGCCGCCTATGAGAAGTTCGGCCAGAGTCTTGTTGTCCAGCTCGCTAAACCACTCGCGCAATTCGCTGCCCACGCCCACGCCGACGTTCTTATCCAGTAGCTTGTTGCCGAGGATGAACTCGCGGCCTTCCTTGGTCGCCAGCGTTTCTTCCAACAGAATTCGCATGTGCAGCACCTCGACGCCGCGCTCTTCCATGCGGGCTACGAACTCGTCGTGGTGGCGTTGTGCTTCCTCGACCCACAGGACGTCGTCGAAAAGCAGCTCCTTGCAGTTGCTTGGAGTGAGCCTCTCGTGTGCCAAGCCGGGGCGGCAGACCATTACCTGGCGGAGTTTGCCTACCTCTGACCAAGCACCGAGTTGCTGTCCACCTTTGCTATCGGAGGTTTCAACAGAATCCATCATGTAAATCTGTGCCTTCCTTTTTCAAGTATTTGGTGCTGGAGGCAACAGTAACTAAAGGTTTATGAGTTGTGGGTCACATCGACGGATGAATAGTAGTTTGAATCATACATATCATTCATGCTGCTGGTAGTGAATAAGATTTGCATAATTCGCAAAAGATTCAGGAATCTCGTGTTGCACCCGTCTGGGGGTGGGACTCGTCGTAGGAGGCGGGGAGAAGCGCAACGACGATAATCGTCGCGATGACGACGGCGCAGAAAACCAAAACCCACGGCCAAAACTTGATGAAGATGCTGATACCTACCAATGCGCACAGCACGGCCAACAGATAGGTGGTGCCGCGTCCGGCCTCTTGCTCCTCCCGCTTGGCGGTCTCCAAAGCCTTTGCCATGCGTGCCGATTCGCGGGCTTTTTCCGCGAAGGCGTTGCTGCGGTATCGGTTGGGAATGTCCATCGTGGTCACCACGGCATTCTCACCTAAACCAAAGCGGCAGCCATCAGCGCCATGTAGACCAGCAGGGCCCCAGACAGGATGCCTAGGAACACGGTATCGAAGTCGCGTTCCTGCTTGCGTGCCTTAGACAAGGCTTCACGCTCGAGCTTGGCGACGCGCGCCATTGCCTTCTTGTTGGACTGAATCCGGGAGCGTTCCTGTGCGATGCGTTCAGGCATTAGAGCTGGCATCTGCGTGGTCTGGGACTGCATGAGAGATCTAGGTTCCTTCCTTATCGAGGTCAGCGATTCTGATAAGGAGTATGCGGTAAAAGTCCCAAGTGCCCTCTGAAAATGGGGATTATTCCTCTAGCTCTAGTTCTGGGTCTTCTGCCTGGGCGGCTTCTAGAACTTCCTTCGCAGCGCTCAAGTTGATAGCGCCTACTACAATGCCGACAGCGATGTCCGGCCACGGGCTAAACCACCAGATGGTGATAACGCCAGCCAGCAGGATAAGAAGATTGGCCGCTACGTCGTTACGGGCCGCCAGCCAGGCGCCCTTGGTCAGCGCGCTTCCATGCTTGCGCAGGCTAAGTAGCAATACCGCGCAAAGTAGGTTGATGAGCATAGCAAATACCGCGGTACCGGAAAGCAGGAAGGCTTCTGGCGGAGTGCCGCTAATCATCTTCCAGATTGCAGTGGCAAAGGCCGCGATTGCCGGAATGAGGATAAGCCCCGCAAGCCCGTAACTTGCTTTCCGACGCCCCGCTACCGACCATCCAAGCGCCGCCAAGACGAGTGTGTTGATGAGGAAGTCTTCGAGGAAATCCGCGGCGTCGGCCAGCAGCGAAGCTGACCCGATGTGCCAGGCCATGGCCACTTCAACGAAAAAGCCAAACAGGTTCAATGCTGCAACCCCCGCCACCACGCGCCGGGCGCGGGTGCCGAGGGTGGAAGAAGTTAGTTCAGAGCTCACGGAGCTCGATATTAGTCTTTAACGACCACGTCATCGGTGCGACGGTGACGCTCAGCCCAAAATGAGCCCAAAGCTGTAATCAGGGAGATTGCCACGAGGATGATAACTCCTGGAATCGAGCTTGGTGTCTCGTTTGAGGCGTTCATTGCTGTTGCGATAAACGGAAGAAGTCCGGAAATTGCTCCAGCGATGTTCGCGGCAATCGCGACGCCGGAATAACGGACATTCGCTGGGAAGATTTCGGACAACAGCACGCCAGAAACGGAGTAGGTACTCGTTACTAACGAAAGGCCGAGACAGACAGCCACAGTTAACAGGGCTGCGTTTCCAGAGTCGATCATTGCCCAGATGGGATAGGCCATGACAGCAGTTGCAATACTTCCCCAGCCCATTACTTTTCCTGGGCCGATCTTTTCGCCGAGTCGGCCAAAGTAAAGGTTGATGAAGATCTGGCAAACTGCGGCAGCGAGTGTCGCATTGACTACCGTTTGGCGTTCGAAGTTCAAGGTGATTGTGGCGTAACTGATGGTGTAGGTGGTCAATACGAAGAACCCGCCGATTCCGAGCAGGGCTGCTGCAGCGGCAAGAACTATTTGTCCGAAGTGCTCGGTAAATAGTTCTTTGAGGGATCCTTTGTGTTTCGCTTCATCTTCTTCCGCTTCCTTCTCTAAGGCCTGATAGACCGGAGATTCCTCTACTTTTGTGCGGATATAAAGCGCAATTGCGAGGAATGGGAACGCGATCAAGAAAGGAATGCGCCAACCCCAGCTTGAAACTGCATCATCAGGCAGCATGAGGACGAGGGAGAAGACGCCAGAAGAAAGGAGCGTGCCAGCGGGCGAGCCAATTTGGACGAATGCGGCGTAGCGCCCTCGCTTTTCTGCAGGTGCGTGTTCAATTGCCATCGTGGTGGCGCCGCCCCATTCGCCACCAACTGCAATTCCCTGTACAAGACGTAGAATGGTTAGGGCAATTGGAGCCCAAATGCCGATTGAATTGTAATTAGGTAATAGGCCGATTAAGCCCGTTGCTACGCCGATAGCGACAATCGAGATGAGAAGTGCTGGGCGACGTCCCATCCTGTCGCCGATCTGGCCGAATAAAATTGCGCCAAAAGGTCGAGCAAGGAAGCCAACGCCTAGCGTCGCGAAAGACGCGAGAGTTGCTGTGGTTTCGCTGGCGTCTGAAAAGAAGAGATCGTTAAAGACCAATGCTGAGGCAGTTCCAAAAAGAAAGAAGTCATACCACTCAAGCGCGGTACCAATGAATGCCGAGCTAGCAATTTTGAATACGTCTTTGGAGTTGACTTCGACTTGCTCGGGGGCTGAAGACTGAGTGTCTAGGGGAGCGGTCGGGCCAGTCAAGATATTCCCTCCTGTCGTTAAGGTGTGGTGTGGATAACACAATAACGGTGGAGAAATTGTAGCGGGATGAAAAATATAAAAGTTGGGATTTTTTCCTGCTGATTGAACATGGGTTGTGCAATTGCACAGCCCATGGCTTGAAGGGCGTGTTTGCCGTGTGGATTGAGAGGCGGGGGAGGAGGATTAGAAAGCGGTTACCGGTTTATGGTTGAGCGCGAGAATGACTGCGGCAGCGTCGTAAGGATGTGTGACGTCGTAGCCTGTTGCATCTGCGAATTGGCTGAGTCGATTGATGACAGTGTTGCGGTGGCAGTAGCTGATGGCTGCTGTTTGTTTGATTGAGCCGGTGCGAAGATAAGCTTTTACAGTTTCCAAGGCCGGGGAGTTGGAATTGCGTAACTTCGCAATATCGGCGCTTAGCTCGTTTTGCTTCGAGCCGGGAAAAGATGCGAGTGCGCTTCCTGCAATTGCCCAAGATAGTTCATGGGCGGGGGTCGGCTGTGTGGGTGTGCATGAAGCCTCAAAGAGTTTGGGGCTAGCTAGTACTGCATCGCGGACATTTGCAAGTCCTTCGACCTTGCCGAAAACAGCGCTGGGTAATGCTGGAATGTCCGGCTGATTCTCGGCGCTTATGGGCCAGAAAGCGGTGAATAAACCATTGTGCGGATAGCCGAAGATCTTTCCCTCCGCTGTTGCAAGATCGAGTGCGTCTCGAGCTTTCAGGGCGCTGTTTGCGTGGAAAACGACGACTTTGAAATTGTCATGTGCGTCGCAGCCTATTGCCTGGGCTATTTCCTTGATTGTGATTGTGTCAATGGAGGCGGAGGAGAATAATTTGTCGAGATGGCGGGCGTTGGCTAGGCGCAAATCTTGCGCAATACGGGCATTTTCTCTCCGGAAGCCATCGCGAACGAAGAAATTGTATTTTGCGACCGCATTGTGCAGTTGGTCCACGTGAGAGATGAGTACTTCTTGGTTTCCTCCGGCGGCTTGACGGATGCGGTTCCAAATCACCAGAAAATCCAGTTGAACTGCATCTATGAGCGTGCTGATGGGGACGCCTTGCTGTGCGCGTCTGCGTCCTAAGGCGTCTGCATGCTGGCGAAAAGTCGTGTCGTCCAGTGTGCCTGCGATGGCCTCCATCAGCATGGTGAGCACCTCAAAAGCAGTGCGGCGAAGCTCTTTTTCACTGACAGGGGAGTTGCTATAGCTGCCAAGACTGCTGAGATCAGCAATGAAGTCATCGACCAATCCTGGGATGTCTGACTGAACTTCTTTGAGGATATTTTCCCAATCGGCATCGTGCATATGCACAACACTACTGGCTAAAGGGTGGGAAAATGACTCAATTTGTGGGAAATAACTGTGCAGCTGCCCTTCTTCGCCTAGTGTGACTTGCAGCATAAGTAAGGAGGAGTGAATGAATCGGAATCAAATCACCATCATCTACGATGCTCATGTACTGACTCAGGATCCGTCTTACCCAGTGGCGCATGCGATTGCCTTCGCGAACGGGAAGATACTTGCCCTTGATGATGCTGCGTTAGCTCTTCCAGGTGAACGATGGGATGCAAAAGGAAAAGTCCTTACCCCAGGGTTTAACGATGTGCATTCGCACTCCGTGTGGTTCGGGCAAACGCTCATGGAAGTTGATTTGTCCAAGGTTGTTAGCGCACAAGATGTATATGATGCAGTTGCCTCCGCTGAGCCTTCTGGCGACTGGATTATTGCTTCGGGCTTCGTCGCATCTAGCTTGGGTGGACAGACCCTTGAACTAAGCGAGTTGGATCGAGCGGCCGCTGGACGTCCGCTTCTTATCAAACACAACTCTGGCCATGCTTATACCGTTAATACTCGTGCACTCGAATTAGCGGGAATTGATCCTGCGGCGCCGCCGACTGTAGAAGGCGGAGAATTCGTTCGCGATTCAGCTGGTCGATGTACTGGTTTGCTGGATGAAAATGCGATGCGCCCGATTCAGCAGGTGCTTTTGCCTGAATCTCAAACTGAGATTTCAAGTGCATTGGAACGAGCGCATCAGGTTTACCTTGAACGAGGAATTACGTCAGTTACTGATGCTGGTGTAGCGGGCGGATGGATTGGTCATAGCCCTCGCGAGATTGCGGCTTACCAAGCTGCTGATTTACAAGTCCGTACGCAGGTAATGGTGACCATGGACGTTCTTCACGAACTCGATGGGCATCAAACTGATGGCATAGGTTGGGGTATCGACGCCGGCATCCGAAGCGGGCTTGGTAATGAATGGCTGCAAATTGGCCCCACCAAGATTTTTACGGACGGCTCCCTGCTTGGGACTACGGCTGCGATGGCGGAAAATTATGAGTGCTGCCAGCATTCAGGCTATTTCCAGGGCGACCCAGAGCTAATCAAGCGTAATGCCTTAAAGGCAGCGGGCGCCGGATGGTCACTCGCTTTACACGCAATCGGTGATGCTGCGGTTGACTTCGCGATTGAAACGCTCGAAGAAGCCATTCGTGTGCACGGGGCACCCAAGATTCCGCACCGAATCGAACATGGAGGCGTTGTTAGAGCAGATCAGATTGATCGCTTGGCGAAGCTGCCTGTAGTTCTGGTCCCACAGCCATATTTCATTAAAGAATTCGGTGATGCAATGGCGCAGAAACTCGGTGCCGAGCGTGTAGAGCTGTCTTATCCAGCTAAGCGTCTTCTCGATGCCGGAATGACTCTGCCTGGTAGTTCAGATCAACCGGTGACGCGTGGTATCCCACTCGAAGTCATGCAAGCTTTCGCGCAAAGAACTACTGCTACGGGCAATGAATATGGACCTGCAGACAAGATCACCGTAT
Organism: Corynebacterium sp. HMSC036D03; assembly: GCF_001836185.1. Classification (NCBI taxonomy): domain Bacteria; kingdom Bacillati; phylum Actinomycetota; class Actinomycetes; order Mycobacteriales; family Corynebacteriaceae; genus Corynebacterium; species Corynebacterium sp. HMSC036D03. Next base: position 12,801 of record NZ_KV827737.1, on the reverse strand, counting down.
CTGAAGCTCTTTACGCGTATACCGCGGGTTCAGCGGCAGCTACAGGCTGGGCAGGCCGAAAGGGTCAAATAAAGCTCGGGCAGCTCGCGGATTTCGTTCTCTTGGGCTCGAACCCCCTGGAAACACCAGTGGAAGCGCTATCTGAGATAGAAATTTTGGCGACTGTGGTCGGTGGCGAACTTCGCTACGGAAGCTTCTAAAACTCAAAAATCTAATACACACTGCGAATTAACTCGGAAAGGAATACATAATGCGAGCAACAACTGATGAACAGTACCTGGCGGACTTCCGCGAGATGTCGGCGAACGGCGCGACTGCGGGAGGTGGCGTCGAAAGGCAGGCTGCGAGCGAAGGCGACCGCGTTAATCGTGCGTGGTTTGCGCAGGTGCTGGAATCGATGGGTGCGCGCGTGCATTACGACGAGATTGGTAATCAGTACGGTCTCTTCGAGTTCGTTCCGGACGCGCCTTTTGTAGGCCTGGGTTCGCACCTCGATTCACAGCCTTTGGCCGGGCGCTATGACGGTGCGTACGGCGTGCTGGCAGCAGCGCATGCGGCAAACCGGGTGGCCCGCCTTGCGGAAGAGGGGAAGATTTCGCCGCGTTATAACCTGGCCATAATCAACTGGTTTAACGAGGAAGGCTCGCGTTTTTCTCCGTCGATGATGGGCAGTTCCGTGTTCACCGGAGTTATGCCGCTGGAAAAAGCGCTGGAATCGACGGATCTTGCAGGAACCACCGTGGCAGAGGCTTTTGAGGAAGCGAAGTGGACCCCGGTGGAGCAGGCCCCGAAGGTGGTTTCCTATGGCGAAATCCATGTTGAACAGGGTAAGGGTTTGGAGGCTGCTGGCAATATCATCGGCTTAGTGACCGCGACTTGGGGCGCGAAGAAGTTCCAGGCGGTAGTGCACGGTGAGCAGGGACATACCGGTTCCACCATGATGGCGGATCGTCGTGATGCACTGTTTGGCGCCTCGCTCATCATTGCCGAAGTGCAGCGTTTAACGCGAGAGTTTCCAGAGTTTGAGCTTCAGGCATCAGTGTCCCAGTTGACCTTGGAGCCAAACTCGCCGGTGACCATTGCCCGTGAGGTGCGCTTCAATATTGACCTACGCTCGCCGAACAGTGAGACGCTGGAGACCGCGCAGAAACGAGTTCGGGAGATTATTGCGGCAGCGGAAGAAGAGTCCCGTACCCGTGTTGAGCTGAATGCTACCCATGAGTGGGCACTCAACCCGTATCCAGAGACCGGTGTGGAACTTGCGCGTGAAGTGGTTGAAGAGCTGGGCTATTCTCACCAGGAGATCTTCACCGTGGCTGGGCACGACTCGACGAATATGAAGGAGCACGTACCGACCGTCATGCTCTTTATCCCAAGCGTTGACGGCGTCTCCCACAATGAGGCGGAATACACCAAGGATGAAGATTGCGTTGCAGGTCTTGATGTATTTACCCACGTGGCAGCGCGCCTGGTTGAGGGCGCGCTGACCTAAAACGCCTAGCGCGATTTACTTGTCCAGCGGCGAGACCTGCGCGCTTGCCAGCCGCCACGACCCGCGATGACAACGGTTGCCGGTTTTATAGCATTCCAATCGGCATTAATTTCGCGGGATACGCGAACCTTCTGATCCAGAATCGGGAAGTAGCTTTCGCCCCGGCTGCCATTGTCGTAATGCTGCCAAGCAGCGCGATTGCCGATGTCGCTTGGCTTGAACCGGGTGAGATATACATCCGCATTACGCTGGAAGCCGCTGCATACCATGTAGATATAGCCGTCGGGGCCGTGTTCCACATGGCCTGCATGTAAAGCGTTACGTCGATATTGACGACGTCGCTTGGCAGCAGTGTGAGGTTGTCCGTGTGCCGCTATTTTACGAGTTGCTCGACGTCATCGCCCTCGTTGAGCGGATGGGCCATCACGACTTCGCCGTTTTCTACGCGGGCGATCATTCCCGCTGGGCTGGCCCACTCGTCCTGTCCAAAGCCATCGCCGGTGAAGGAATCGCCGAAGATGAGGGCGAATTCCTCACCATCTTTCCAAGGGGAATTATTTGCATTGCAGAAGCTGGCCATAGACCAGAAAGTGCGGTACCAGCCTCGAGGAAGCTGGTACCGCACTGTTCTCTATCTCTCTTTGCGCGTTCTCTCAAACACACACGCTAATGATGCGCCCCTCAAAACTCAGAAACCGGCACAAGAACGCTGTGCAAAAGATAGTAGGTTTGTATATCGCTAGATTTTGCACAACGAAAGCGCCCAGGTCTTCGAAAAGGCTCTGGGCGCTATCGCTGTCTCTCTCTAAACGCCTCCGATTATCAGCCAAGGCTGCCCTCCGGAAGCTGAGGGGTTCTCTCTATCTCTCTCATGCGCTCTCTCAAACGCACAACAAAAGTATGAGGCATGCGGCTGGCACAGCAATGATGTGTGGCTGTTAGGTCGCTGGGACTGCCTGTGCATTCACTGGCGGTTTATGGACGCTTGCTGTTTGTCTCTAGTCCCTGCCCGTTAGTTGATGCGGTTACCGCTTTCGCGGTCGAAGATATGCACGTTCGAGGTATTTGGCTTCAGCCAGATGGTTTCGCCGATGCTTTGATGGCTGCGCGGTTCCACGAGCACACCGGTATTGCCACCCAGACGAGTAGTGGAGCTAAACACCGTGCCGTCCTCGCCAGTGAGATCGCCGTAGAGGTAAGACTCGTGGCCAAGTTCCTCAACATGGTGAATGACAAACTTTACGCCGCCTTCGCCTTCAGAACTCTGCTTCCAATCTTCAGGGCGAATGCCCACCGTAAGTGGACCTTCTGGCGCTTGCTCGAAACCCCAGCGGCGCAGAACGGAAGCGTCGATGTCATAGAGGTTCATTGCAGGCGATCCGATGAATCCCGCGACGAAGGTATTAGCGGGGCGGTCATAAATTTCCCGAGTTGGTGCAACTTGTTGCAGAACACCCGCATTTAGTACCGCCACGCGGTCGCCCATGGTCATAGCCTCTGTCTGGTCGTGGGTGACATAAACCGTCGTGGTACCGAGGCGTCGCTGTAATTCGGAAATCTGCGCACGGGTAGATACGCGCAGCTTGGCATCGAGGTTAGACAGTGGTTCGTCCATGCAGAACACCGCCGGTTCGCGCACAATAGCGCGCCCCATCGCTACGCGTTGGCGTTGGCCGCCCGACAAGTTTGCAGGTTTGCGGTCGAGTAGGTCTTCCATCTGCAGGATCTTCGCCGCTTCCTGAACACGCTCCTTGATGAGGGCTTTGCCCATCTTCCGGTTTTCCAAGGCGAAGCTCATGTTCTGCGCAACGGTCATGTTGGGGTAGAGGGCGTAGTTCTGGAAGACCATGGCAACATCACGATCGGATGGGCTAACGCCCGTGACGTCCTTGCCGTCGATGCGGATGGAGCCGGAATCGGTTGGCTCCAATCCAGCGAGCATGCGAAGACTCGTTGATTTTCCGCAACCAGACGGTCCGACGAGCACAAGGAACTCGCCGTCGGCGATGTCGAGGTTGAGCGAATCGACAGCGGGGCGTTCGGCGTCCTTGGAATAAATCCGCGAGACACCATCAAAAGTGACAGTTGCCATGGTTTCCTCTCAGTTCAGGTACGAAGACGGGGCGGCGAGATGAATTACTTCTTGATGACCGGCTTGACCTGGTTGTCGTAGATAGACTGCAGTGTCTTTTCCAGATCGGTTAGGGTCTTCTTGACGTCATCGCGGTTGGTCACGATCTTCTCGAAGGCACCGCCGATTTCCTGATCGGCGCCGGGGAGGAATACACGTGCGTAATCCTGTGGACGGGTATCCGGTAGCTGTTCAATAGCAGTCTTGAAGTTCGGGTTTTCTTCCATGAACTTCTTTTGCTCATCCAGTTCCATTGCAGTCTTGCGCACGGGCATGTAACCGACGTTCTGCGACCAGTAGGAAGTGTTTTGGTCGTTGGTTACAAAGTCGATGAACTTGATCGCTGCGATTTGGCGATTCTTGTCGATGCCGGCTGGGATAGCCAGACCAGCTCCGCCGGTTGGGCAAGCACCATCGCCGTTTGGGTTCGGCAGGAACGCGGTGCCCAAGTCGAACTTGGCGTTTTCGGTGATGCCGCTGAGATCACCGGTGGACAGCACCGTGGCAGCGGCGCGGCCGGTGGAAAATTCCATCGCCATATCGTTGCCCACGTAGGAGTAGCCTTCTTTTTCATCGGTGACCTTCTTCAGCCACTCGACGGCTTCGATGGTCTTGGGATCAGTGAACTTGAGCTCCCATTCATCGGAGTATGCGCCGCCCTTGGACCACAGCGGCCCCTGGAAGATCCAACCCAGGTAGTCAACAGCATCGCCCCAGCCAAAGGCTTGCATATCGGGGTTTGCATCCGCGAGCTTTGTAGCCCACTTATCCATCTCGTCCCAAGACTTTGGTCCGCGGTCAGGTAGACCCGCCTTCTTCCATGCGTCCTTGTTGTAGTAGAAGAGCGGAGTAGAGCGGGCAAATGGCAGTGCAAAGTGGCCGCCGTCGTAGGCGTAGTCCTCATACAGTGGCTGCACGTAGGAGGAAAGGTCGACGTTTGCTTCCTTGGCGAGCTCGTCGACGTTCGCGATCTGACCGTTGATAGCGAAGTTGTACCACCAGACATCGGAGAGAACCACGATGTCGGGAAGGTCGCTGCCGGTCAGTGCCGCGTTAAACTTTTGGGCTGCTTCTTCGTAGTTCTTGCCGGCATCAATCAGGTTGATTTTGATGTCCGGGTTTTCTTTTTCGAAGCGGGAGATGATCTCGGTCTCGATGTCCTTCGAGGAACCCGGGTGGTTGGACCACCAGGTCAGCTCGGTGACTTCCCCGGAACCAGAGGAATTCTTCTTAGCCTGTGGGTCAGTGGAGGAAGTGCCTGCGCAGGCAGAAAGAGAAACCGAGGCGGTGCTCAGTGCAAGAACAGAGAGGAATGAACGGCGGTCCATGAATTAACTCCTTGTAGAAATAGAAAGATTAAACGGCGAGCGTGGTTGAGGTAACCATCTGCGGCTATCCCTTGACGGCACCAGTGGTAAGGCCCTTGATCATGTATTTCTGAAGGGCCAGGAAGATGATGAGAATCGGAATGATGGTGAGGATGGTGGCGGCCATAACTGGACCCCAGTTGGTGACGCCGTCGTTGTTTTGCAGCATGGTTAGTCCCACCTGTAGCGGCGCGACGTCGGCAGTATCGGACATCAAGAATGGCCACAGGTATTGGTTCCATTCGTTGACGATGGTGATCACTGCGAAGGCTGTCAACGTTGGCCAAGAGATCGGAAGCAAGACCTTTGTCAGCAGGCGAATAGGTCCAGCGCCGTCCATTCTTGCGGCCTCAACCAGTTCAAAGGGCAGCGATAAGAAGTGATTGCGCATCAGGAAGGTGCCGAATGCGACGCCAGCCAAAGGCACGATGATGCCTGCGAAGGTATTTCGCCAGCCCAGCGCGTTGACCAGTGCGTAATTGGAAATGACGGTGATTTCGGAAGGTACCATCAGCGCTGAAATGACTACTAGGAAGACGATGTTGCGACCCGGAAAACGCAGGATTGCCAGCGCATATGCAGAAATCACGCCAAGCACGATCTTCAGCACAGACAGCACAGCTGTGATGAGCACCGAGTTGCGCAGGTACGTCCAGAAAGGAACGCGGGTGGTTGCGTCTTTGTAGTTCGCGGTTTCCCAGCTGGGGGGAAGCCAATTTACTGGATCCGTGTAGATGTCGCCTTTGGCTTTGAAGGAGGTCATCAAAATCCAAAACAGCGGTAGGCCAACCAGCAGGAGGACGGCGACGATGCCGATGTATCCAAAAACTTTTTTAAGGGTGTTATCCATTAAGGCTTCGCTCCCATTAGTGGTTTTGCTTGTCCATGATGCGTACCTGGATCAAGGTGATGGTCAGCAAGATCAAGAACATGATTGTGGCGGCGGTAGCGCCGTAGCCAGCGCGGAAGTTCACGAAGGTCTCTTGATAAATCTGGAACACAAGAGTGGTAGTGCCGTTACCCTGTGGGCCGCCACGGGTCATTACGTTGATGATGTCGAAGACCTGTACAGAGTTCAGCGTCACCGTGATCGAAAGAAAGAAAGTAGTGGGGCGAAGCTGTGGCAGCGTCACGCGGCGGAAACGCGTCCAGGTGGACGCGCCGTCGATAGCCGCGGCCTCGTCCAAGTCCTTGGAAAGGCCTTGTAGAGCAGCCAAATAAATGACAAAGGTATAGCCCAGGTTCTTCCACACGAAAGTGAAAGTCACCATGAACAGCGCCCAACCGGGTATTGCATAGAAGTTAGGACTTTCAACGCCTACCCAACTGAGCATCTCTTGAATAAGCCCGAAGTTGGGATCGAAGATGAACTGGAAAGCAATGCCGATGGCAGCTCCGGAAATCGCGAAAGGTGCGAAGACCACCGATCGGGTGAAATTGCGGCCCTTCAAGTTTTGATTGAGCAAGAGAGCTAGCGCGAGCCCCAATACCAGGGAGCCGATTACGGCAAAGAAAGTAAAGATGAGGGTATTCGCGATGATGGTCTTGGTATCATCGCGCGTGAACCACTCAACGTAGTTCTGAAAACCTACGAATGTCGACGTTGGGCTCGAGATATTCCAGTTAAAAAAGGAAAGCCGGATATTGTCGATGAGTGGGCGATAGGTAAAGATTCCCAACAAAATGAGGTTGGGGGCTAAGAGTACTAGCGCGAGCCACCACTCTTGGCGCTTTTTACCCTCTGCTTTCTTGCGTAAAGCAGCTGTATCGGGACTATGCTCCGATTGTTTAATAACCACTTTGGAGAAGCTAAGCCGCGCAGGTTAAAACCCGCTACCGGTGGGGTGAAAACTTGGCTAACTAAAGATGAACGAAAAAATACTCAAGAACCAAGGCAAAGTAGCAGTGTCTCCGCCCGAATCACGGGGTTGGCAAGATCGATGCCGCACAGGGCTTGGACTTTTTCGATACGGGCGCGCACGGTGTGGCGGTGCACATTAAGCTCGCTGGCAGCGGCGGCTAGCTGGGCGTCGGCAAGCAAGTAGGTGCGCAAGGTGCGTAGCAGCTCCGTATTGTGTGCGGCGTCATGGTGCTTAAGCTTTCCGACGATCGCGGCGCGGCGCTTTCCCAAGGCCTCGTGGACTGCGGATTCACCGAGCCAGGCGGGGGCGTCGGAGCTAAACTCCGCCATGGTTCCAGGAGGCAGGCTGCGCGCGTGGGTCTTCAGGGCCGTTACGCGGTCGGCGCTGATTTCCTCCCACGGAGTGTCCTTGAGTACGGATACCTGCAGGTTTTTGGCGTAGCGCCCGAAGAGCTCTTGCGCGTTGATGGTTTCGGGAGGCAGGGCAATGAGCGCGCTTTCCGACGCCGTGCCTTCCAAAGGCAGCACGAAGCAGGCATAGCCGCCTTTGTTTGCCGCACGATGCACCAACCCCAACGCGCGGCTAAGACGCGTGGGGGAGTCGGCCTGCACCAGGCAGAGGTGGAGACGGCCGTGGGAGGCCACAGAGTTGAAAGCGGCGTCTAAAGCCGTGGCGCCAAGCGCAGGCGTGGTGCCGGAGACCTGCGTGGCAAGGGCGAGAGCGCCTAGGATGATGCGGGCCGAAGAGTCGCGGTTTTGTAGCAACATCTCCGCCAAGCCGGCAAGGTGGCGGGTTAATGCGCGGTCATAAGAGTCGAATTTTTGCTCGCGGGATACCGCAAGCGCGATGCGCCGCCGGCCGTGGGTATTAAACACGTTGGTGATGGTGGCGATCGTCGTGCCGTCTTTGGTGATGCTCGAGCGCGCGCCTGAGGTCCGTCCCGAGCTTTGGCTTGCCGCGGCAACAGCGAACTCGGCGGCGGAAAGCTCGTCTAAGTCGTGACGATTGATGACGTTTCCTGAATCGTTAGCCACGGCCACGGCAGCGCCGAGTTCTTTTGACGCACGCTCCAGCAGCGCATTAGTGCCATTCGACGCCGCCTGATTCAAACGCTCCTGTTGACGGTGCAACGTGAACTGCAAGTTGTTTTCGATGCGCGTCTGCTCCGTGGTCACCGTGTTGATAATGGAGATGAAAGGCGTGGCGCGGGGAACTTCGAAGAGTGTGAGGTGGTGGCGCGCCGCGGCGTCGATAAGCTCCTGCGGAACCGTGGCGAAGGTCAGGCCAGTGCCGAAGCCAATGGCACCCACGCCCGCCGCCGCCAGGGTGCGCGCATAGGCGGAAAAGTCGCTGGGTGAGTTTTCGAAAGCTAGCCCCAAGGTCAGGATGATGGCGCCCTGGGTGGTGAACTCGCTGGGATCGCGCAACTCGCTGGCTTGGATGGTGGTGAACTCACGCGGGCCTTCGAGAATCGGGCGCAGGTTTAGTTTGCGCTGGTTAAACAGCCATTGAAAGCGAAGTTCGCTCATTGCCGGGTCCTTCTTGCAGCAACTCGTCGATAGACATAGTGAATAGTCTTTTCCCCAAAATATATACGCGATGTCCATGGCCTGTGGCTAGTTGTGACATCCACAATGATTCACATCACAAAGCAAGACGATTGAAGGAGAATCATGCAGGAACTTGAATACCGCATCGAGCAGACCCGCCACCTCGCGCAGGAGGTCCCAGGGCCAGCCAGCGCTGCTCTTGATGAGCGCCGCAAGAACGCCATCCCAGCTGGCATGGCGCCTGCGCTGCCGGGCTATGTCGTGGACGCTGATGGTGGCATCCTCGCCGATGCAGACGGCAACCGTTTCATTGACTTGGCCTCCGGCATCGCTGTTACCTCCGCGGGCGCTTCCAACCCGGCCGTCGTCAAAGCCGTGCAGGAGGCCGTCGCGCACTTCACTCACACCTCTTTCACCATCTCCCCGTACGAGTCCTACGTTGAGGTCGCTGAAAAGCTCAATGAGGTTACTCCGGGCGATCACCCGAAGAAGACCGCGCTATTCAACTCCGGTGCGGAAGCAGTGGAAAACGCCGTGAAGATCGCCCGCAACTACACCGGCAAGCGCGGCGTCGTGGTCATGGACCGCGCATTCCACGGCCGCACCAACCTGACCATGGCCATGACCGCAAAGCAGTCTCCGTACAAGAATGGCTTTGGCCCGTTCGCGCCGGAAATCTACCGCGCGCCGATGTCCTACCCGCTGCGCGACCAACTCAGTGGCGAAGAAGCCGCAAAGCGCACCATCACGATGATCGAGCAGGAAGTCGGCGCTGCCAACCTCGCTTGCGTTGTGGTCGAGCCAATTCAGGGCGAGGGCGGCTTCGTGGTCCCAGCTGAGGGCTACCTGCCAGCTATCCAGAAGTGGTGCAACGACAACGACGTTGTCTTCATCGTTGATGAGATTCAGGCTGGCATGATGCGCACCGGCACCTGGTTCGCTTCCGACCACGAGGGCATCGTCCCTGACCTAGTCACCATCGCCAAGGGTATTGCTTCCGGCATGCCGCTTTCCGCTGTCACCGGCCGCGCGGAGATTATGGATGCACCGCAGCCAGGCGGCCTGGGCGGCACCTACACCGGCAACCCTGTTTCCTGCGCCGCAGCGCTGGCCACCCTCAAGGAATTTGAGGAGAAGGACTTTGGCGCCCGCGCGCTGAACCTGGAAAAGATTGCCCACGAGGAGCTGGAGCCAATCCTGGGCGACGAGCGCGTCGCCGAGTTCCGCGGCCGTGGCGCCATGCTTGCACTCGAGTTCGTCACCGCTGATGGCGAGCCAGACTCCGAGCTCGTCCACAAGATTGCAGATGCCGCAAAGGCAGAGGGCGTCCTCATTCTCACCTGCGGCCTTGACCACAACGTCATCCGCTTCCTGCCTTCCCTGGCCATCCCGGAGGATCTGTGGCGCGAGGCCCTGCAAGTAGTGGTCAAGCAGTTCAACGAGTACAAGTAAGTCTGGGCTGCAGCCAAAAGGGTAGAAGCAAATGACAAACTTTGATTATTCGCAGGTTTCTGAGCTGTTGGGTTCTCTGCCAATTGGCCTTTGGCTGGAGGGCACGAACGTCGCAGCCACCGGCGGCGCCACTTTCGAGGTCCTCGACCCAGCAACGGAAGAAGTCATTGCCAACGTTGCAGATGGAACCTCCGCTGACTGGATGCGCGCGCTGGAGCTTGCCGACGCCGCGCAAAAGGAGTGGGCCGGTTTTGCGCCGCGCACGCGCTCTATCATCCTCACTGACATCTTCAACGCCATTATTGAGCGCAAGGAAGACTTCGCGCGCGTGATGACCTTGGAGATGGGAAAGCCTTACGCGGAAGCGCTGGGCGAGGTGGCCTATGGTGCTGAGTACATGCGCTGGTTCGCAGAGGAAGCAGTTCGCATTCCGGGCCGCTACTCGCAGTCGCCGGCCGGCAACGGCTCCATTACCGTCTCCCACACCCCGGTGGGCCCAGTGCTGGCAATCACTCCGTGGAACTTCCCGCTGGCCATGGCCACCCGCAAGATTGCCCCGGCCTTCGCCGCTGGCTGCCCGGTCGTGGTTAAGCCCGCTGCGGAAACCCCGTTGACCATGCTGCTGTTGGGTGAGGTCATCGCAGAGGTATTCGCTCGCCACGAGGTGCCGGCTGGTGTGTTCTCCATCGTGACCACCACGCAGTCGAGCGCGCTGTCCTCCGAGCTCATGGCGGATCCGCGCCTGCGCAAGGTGACGTTTACCGGCTCGACCGGCGTGGGCAAGATTCTGGTGCGCCAGTCTGCCGATAATCTGCAACGCACCTCCATGGAGCTGGGTGGCAATGCCCCGTTCCTGGTCCACGAGGACGCCAACCTCGACCTAGTGCTTGACTGTGCAATGCAGGCGAAGATGCGCAACGGCGGTGAGGCTTGCATCGCGGCCAACCGCTTCATCGTGCACGAGGCAGTGGCTGAGGAGTTCACAGATCGTCTGACCGAGAAGATGGCTGCTATCCAGGCAGGCCATGGTTTGGAAGAAAGCACCACGCTTGGTCCGCTGATCAGCGCGAAGCAGCGCGACGGAGTGGCTCAGTTGGTCGAGCGCGCGCTCGAGCAGGGTGCTACCGCCACCACCGGCGGCGAGCGCCCGGATGGCGCCGGCTTCTTTTATCCAGCGACCGTTCTGGCGAACGTGCCTGACGACGCCGAGATTCTGCGCCAGGAGATCTTCGGGCCGGTAGCCACCGTGACCACCTTCTCCACTTTGGAAGAGGGCGTGGCGAAGGCCAACGACACCGAGTTCGGTTTGGCAGCCTATGCCTTCACCGAGAACTTCCACACCGCGGAATACCTGGCACACGCGCTGGAGGCAGGCATGGTGGGCATCAACCGCTCCGCTATCTCTGACGCGGCCGCTCCATTCGGGGGCATCAAGGAATCCGGCTTCGGCCGCGAAGGTGGTGCCGAAGGCATCGAGGAGTACATCTCCGTGCGCTACATCGCTAAGCCTTAGCTCTAACCGGCAAGCCTCAGCGAGCTGATTTTTACAGGCATTGCCCCTCGGCGCCCTCACTTTTTGCAGAAAAAGGAGAGGGCGCCGAGGGGCCCAGTTGTTCCATGCGCAGTTACTTATATTTCTATTTTAGATTCGGGAGAAAATATGACGGTTGTTGAAAAGTCTGGAGGGGCTGCTTCGCAGGCTGCGAAGCCGGCCTTGAGTTTCGTCCAAGGCATTGCCCTTATTTTTGGCACCAACATTGGTGCAGGCATTCTTTCCATTCCCTATGCCGCGCGAAACGGCGGATTCATGGCGCTCGTTATTGCGCTTCTCGTTGCGGGTACCCTGACCACGATTTCTATGCTTTATGTTGCGGAAAGTGCGATGCGCACAAAAGCGCCTCTGCAGGTTTCCGGTTTGGCGGAGCACTATCTGGGGCAGTGGGGCCGTTGGCTGGTCTTCGTGGCGATTATCGTCAACGGCGTCGGCGCGCTCATCGCCTACGCCTCGGGCTCCGGCGACCTCATCAATAATATTTTCGGCCTGCCGCCGCTGGCAGGTACGTTGATCTTCTTCGGCTTTGGGTCTTGGGTTATGTACCGCGGCCTGCACACCACCGGTGCCACAGAAGGCGCTATTACCGCAGGTATGGCCATCATCATTGCCGTGCTGTGCGGCTGGACCATTCTGGGACCTGGAATCGAGGCCGAGAACCTGTTGGTGCTTCACCCGTTCTTCATCGTTCCTATTTTGAACCTGGCCGTCTTCTCGTTCTTGGCTCAGTACGTGGTGCCGGAGCTGGTACAGGGCATGGACCCGGCGAAGCCGCAGGAGACAGCTCGCGCCATCGTGCTCGGCATGGTGATTACCGGCTTTACGCTGGCACTTGTGCCGTTTGCGGCTTTGGGTCTGCTGGGAATGGACGTTACTGAGGTTGTTACCATCGCCTGGGGCGAGGCGCTTGGACCGGTCGCGTACTACTTGGCCAATGTCTTCGCGTTGGCGGCGATGCTGACCTCCTTCCTCGCGATTGGTTTTACCACCATGCGCAACGTGCTCGACATTTTGCACTGGGAGGGCAACAACGCGCAGCGTGGCATTGCCGTGGCGCTGACCGCTGTACCGCCGCTGGCTATCTCCATCGCGGGTCTTGGCGGTTTCGTCGCAGCGCTGTCCTACGCGGGCGGCTTTGCGGGTGCAATCATGTCGATCATTCCGGTGATGTTGCTGAATGCCTCCCGCAAGAAGGGTGATCGTGACCCCGGCTGGAGCGTCGGCGCGTTGGCAAACCCGCTGATTCAGGGCGTCATCATCGTGGTTTATTTCTTGGCTTTCGTTTATTCGGTTGTCTCGATTGTGGGCCTGGTTCCGGCGGGCTGGGCTTAAGAAAATGGCGTCGGCAAGCGCTCCTGCATAGGGGGTGTTCCTATATAGGTTGTCAACTCCGTG